>NZ_JANVFC010000014.1:0-113092 GCF_025195005.1 Vibrio sp. NC2 | reverse complement strand
ATCTCGTATCTCGTATCTCGTATCTCGTATCTCGTATCTCGTATCTCGTATCTCGTATCTCGTATCTCGTATCTCGTGTTTCTATAGCGCTTTTTGAGTGAAAAACTGTTTGTCTTCCCAGCGAAGTATCGTCAAGTCTCCCCCCCACACACACCCGGTATCAAGTCCAATCACATCTTTTCCTGAGTAACCTTCTAGCGCAGCCCAGTGTCCAAAAATAACTGTTTTATCCAGCTTTATACGTTGTGGTAGGTCAAACCAAGGCACTAGCGGCTCAGTTGTAATTTCGTTTGGTGGAAGTTTACAGGCCATATCGAGACGACCATCAGTAAAACAGAATCGCATTCTAGTAAGGCTGTTGATCGCATAGCGATAGCGCTCAATCCCTTCTAAATTTTGACGCCATAAGTCAGGCGTGTTGCTATACATATTCTCGATAAGCCATTGCCACTGATCGGATTTTAATAAATCAGCTATTTCCAGATTTTCAATCCGTGCTCGCTCTAGATCCCATTGAGGTGAGATACCAGCATGAGACATCACGAACTCTGGATGCTCCTGAATTAAAGGCTGTTGTCTTAACCATTCGAGCAACTGTTCACGGTCTTCCGCATCAAGAATAGGTTGAGTCTTATCTTTTGCTTTAGCTGGAAATAGCCCTAAGGAAACCGCAAGTAGATGCAAGTCATGGTTACCTAATACAACCTTAGCTGCGTCACCTAGGCTACGAATAAAGCGTAGTGTCTCCAATGATTTAGGACCTCGAGCGACCAAGTCACCAGCGACCCATAAGGTATCTTGTTGTTTGTCAAAGTTGACGGTTTCAAGCAGTAATTGAAGTTCGTCGAAGCACCCTTGGATGTCTCCGACAATATAATTCGACACAATAATTTCCTGTAGGTACAGATGTACGGCTAATTAAGAATATTAGGGATCGCGAGTCTAAATGGATCCACTTCAGTTATGAAGTCGATGCCTTTGTTATCTGTCATCACATAATGACCTTGCATAACACCCACTGGAGTTTCGATGACGGTACCACTGGTGTAAGTGTATTCGTCGTTGGCCTCAATCACGGGTTGTTGCCCAACTACGCCATCACCTTCTATGGTGAGTTGTTTGCCGTTGGAGTCGGTAATCAGCCAGCGGCGAGACATGAGTTGAACCGTTGTTTTGCTGAGGTTTTTGATGGTAATGATGTAGGCGAAGACGTAGCGGTTCTTCGTTGGTTCAGATTGTTCCTCTATGTATTTAGAGTGAACCTGACATTTGATACAAGGCGTAGATATATCCATATTCGCACCTTTTGTTGTTGGTATACTTTAAAGTATTACATAAAAAACAGGCTCCTCACCGAAGTGTAGGAGCCTTTTAGAATTATTTGTCAGCGCTGTGAGTGTCGTACAACCAGTTTGCCATGTCGACAAACTGCTCGAGCGTTAAATTCTCAGGACGCATGCCTGGGTTAACACCCAACTCTTCAAGTACTTCCTTGTCGATTAGGCTCTTGTAGCAGTTACGAACCGTTTTACGACGCTGGTTAAAGCCTTCACGACATACACGATCTAGCCATTTCAGATCTTTTGCCGGGTAAGGTAGCACTTCGTATGGCTGTAGGCGTACTACTGCAGAATCTACTTTCGGTGGCGGAACGAAGGCCGTTGGTGGCACTTCTAGCACAGGCGTCACTTTACAGTAGTATTGAGCCATTACCGTAAGACGACCATAAGCTTTAGTACCTGGGCCGGCCGCTAATCGGTTAACCACTTCTTTTTGAAGCATGAAGTGCATGTCTTGCACGTCTTTATGGAACTCAAAAAGGTGGAACATCAATGGTGTCGAGATGTTGTATGGCAAGTTACCGAAAATACGTAGCTTGTTGTTTGGCTTAACAAGTTGTTCGAAATCGAACTTCATTGCATCGCCTTCATAGATCGTTAGCTTATCAGCCAGATCGGGATGGTTGCGAAGACGTTCAGCTAGGTCTCTATCCAATTCGATAACTGTAAATTTATCGACAAGCTTACCCACTGGCTCAGTAATTGCGCCTAGACCAGGACCGATCTCTACCAAGTTTTGACCTGGTAGTGGGTTAATGCTCGATACGATGCCATCAATAATGTATGGATCGTTAAGGAAGTTTTGACCAAAACGTTTACGCGCTTTGTGCCCTAAGTGGACATCATTTCTCATTGCTTTTTCTCTACTAATTCAATGGCGTGCGTGAGCGCTGTTCTAAAGCTCCCTGTATCGGCTTGGCCTTTCCCTGCCAAGTCTAAGGCGGTACCGTGGTCGACTGATGTGCGAATAAACGGTAAGCCAAGCGTGATGTTCACTGAGCGACCAAACCCTTTGTATTTCAATACCGGGAGTACTTGGTCGTGATACATACCTAAAACAGCATCTGCATCTTGCAAATATTTTTCATTAAAGATGGTATCTGCTGGCAATGGGCCAACTAAATTGATGCCATCTTTTTGGCGAATTTTTTCTAGCGTCGGGGTGATGGTTTCTATCTCTTCACGTCCCAAGCAACCATCTTCACCAGCATGTGGATTCAAGCCACACACGTAGATAGTTGGTTTCTCAATAGCAAATTTTTCAACCAAATCTTTATTCAGAATTGCAATAATTTGCTCTAATCTGTCTTCGGTCACTGCTTGAGATACATAAGCTAGTGGGATGTGCGTTGTTACTAGCGCAACACGCAGCCCTTCTGTTGCCAACATCATCACCACCAGTGGTGTATTGGACTTCTCTGCAAAGAACTCGGTATGGCCGCTAAAAGCAACGCCAGCTCGGTTAATTACACCCTTGTGAACAGGGCCGGTGACAATAGCATCAAATTCATCATTCATACAGCCAATTGCTGCGGTTTCTAAAGTATTTAATACGTAATGACCGTTCGCTTCATTGAGTTGGCCAGCTACGGCAGTTTCAGCAAGTGGAACGTGTTTCACAACTAGTGTTCCGGAGCGTTGAGGTTGCTTGGGCGCAGTTGAATCGTAATCCAACAGCTCAACCTCGATCCCTAACATTTCAGCTCGCTCTGCTAGTAGGGTTTTATCGGCACAAACGACGAGCTGATGTGGCCAGCTTTCTTGGGATAAGGCGAGAGTCAAATCTGGCCCAATTCCCGCTGGTTCACCTGCCGTAATGACAAGGCGTTTAGTTGTCATCTTGGTCATCCTCAACCATTTCAACAAAGGCACTTGCTCTTACTTCTTGCAGCCAAGCGCCAGCTTCTTCGTTGAACTTACGGTTAAATAGAATTTGGTAAGCTTTGTTTTTCAAAGCTGAATCGGTACGGTCTACTTCTCGACGGTCTAGTACTTCAACAATGTGCCAGCCATGCACGGTTTTAAATGGTGCGCTGATCTTACCTTCAGGTAGCGTTTCTACTTGGTGCTTAAATTCAGGTACATACAAATCCGGTGTTTGGTAGCCTAGTTCACCATCTTGCACTGCAGAGCCTGGATCTTGGCTGTATTGCTGCGCAAGTTCACCAAAGCTCGCTTCACCCGCGTTTACACGACGCGTGATTTCTTCAAGTTGCTCCTTGGCACCGTCGTCACTTAAGATTACGGTCGGTTTAATTAGGATATGACGAGCATTAACTTCCGTCACCGCTACCGTTTCCAAGCCTTTCACATCTTCAATTTTCAGAATATGGAAACCAACGCCGCTTCGGAAAGGACCGATGATGCTGCCTTTATTCTGCATTTTGATTTGGTCTGCAAAAATGGTAGGCATCTCTTCTTTACGCATCCAACCCCAGTCACCACCTTGTAGCGCTTTAGGGCCTTTTGAATAAGTATAAGCCATGGTGCTGAAATCTTTGCCTGAGTTAAGTTCCTCAACCACTTCTTTAGCTTGAGCTTCTAGCTCTTCTTTGGTTTGGTCATCATTAAAGCGAAGTTGGATGTGTCCGATTTTGTATTGAACGGTCGCGTTAGTCTCTTGCGCCAAGATATCCGCAAGGTTATCGACTTCAGCTGGAAGAATGTTGATACGACGACGCACTAAGGCGTTACGCGCTTCACTTGCCGCAATCTCTTTTCTTACTTGTTCGCGAAATGCATTGTAACTAAGGCCTTCTTCAGCAACCGATGCAGTAAGTTGTTGTACTGTTTGGTTGTTATCTTTTGCAATGCCTTCAATCGCTTGATCCAGTCGAGCATCATCAATTCGAACCCCAATACGTTCCGCTTCTTGAGTTTGAATCGTATCAATGATCAGCTTTTCTAGAACTTGTTCATTCAGTACATCTTGTGATGGTAACGTTTGACCGCTTTTCTTAGCGTTTGCACGCAGTGTCTTCATTGAAGCGTCGATGTCACTTTGTAAGATAACGCCTTCGTTAACTATCACTTTTACGCTATCGAGCTCAACCGGTGCTGCGTAGCTCGTTGAAACAGTGCAAGCTGCTGCGATAGCAATTAATGTGTGTTTCCACAATGTCATGTGTAATCCTTTGTATTTACTGATTGTTTATCAATAAAGAAAATTAGTTGTTTAAGAAGAATGGGCGGCCGTATTCTAAAGAGTTTCCAGAGCTATCAAAGCCTGAAACGTTTGATCCCGATCCCGCCGATGTACCGAAGCCCACAATACCAAAATTGACACTAAAGTTGTTTTCGTAGATAGGGTCAGCATTAATGTCTGAATAGCCGCTACCAGTCCAGCTTCGGAGTTCGTTGCTATAGGTAACTCCCACGTACCAACAATCATCTTTATAGCGCAGGTTAGCTAACCACTCGATAGCAATGTTTTCGTTCATATCATGGTAGTACTGGGCGCTGGCGTACCATTTCGGAGTGAATTGGTAACCTGTGACTAAACCTGCTTGTGAGATACCTTCCCGTGTAATCTCATCAATATTAGTAATGGTCTCGCCGACATTATCTTCAATGTACTCTTTAGTGACGTAGCGGTAGTTTGCTTGAACAAAACCGTTACTGTCTATTCGATATTCAATTGTACTATTAGCTAGTTGCATTTCTGCTGAATCGATATCGTATTGAACGCCACCATGGTAAAAAAGGTAGTCATCGTAATTAAAATCGACCTCAACTGCCCAGGATGAATAATTAGATTTTTCTGTTGAATCGTTGTTGCCAGTTGATTGCTTTGTTTCTTTATCGATATAAAAAATTTGACCGAAAGAAATATTAAGACGTTCTTTGTACTCGTCATCAAAGAAGCGAGAAGACGCACCATAGCTTAGCTGATTTGCAGCCGCTATAAAATCAACCCCACTGTATTTCCTACTTCTAAATAAGCCGTAATAATCTGTCTGTAAAAGAGTAGTATCGTAGCGAGCAATGTTATTTTGTTCTTCTTCGGGAACGTAAAGGTATTGAACTTGTGGTTCAAGAGTTTGTGTGTACCCGTTCATTAATGTAGTGTCGCGCTCAAGTACAATACCTGCATGACTTCTAAATTCGGGTATAACTCTGCTAACACTTTCTTCTAAATCAGCATACTCTGCTACAGATGTATCCACACCACTCAGGTCTTGGTTATAGTATGTTCCAAGTAGGCGAGCCTCGGTTGTCCATGTACCCCAAGTTGTACTTAATGGTACTTTTAACCCTGGTTCTATGTGCAATCGTGTTGCTGTTGGTTTTCCTTTTGCATCTGTATCAAATTGAGAGATATGACTAATCATATCCACCTCTACAGAGTCCCATATAATAGGAGCGTAATAGTTAAATGTTAGCTGCGGCATTAAACGATAGGCTTGGTTATCTCCATCGGTAAGTACTTGGAAGTCACGAACTGCGATGGATGCATCCCAGTTTAGAGATCGGTAAGTAACTTGTCCTGATTGTAAAAGCTGACCGTCTTCTCTATTACCGATATTTGAATCCACATCTGAAAAATAATTAACATCACTAACCTTTGAATAGTCGATGTCAAACTTCCATGCTTGTTGATAGATCCCTTCAAAGTTGAACTGCCCACCCCAACGACTGCCTTGTTCCGGGTATTTATCATCACTTTCTAGGAACTCAAACTTTAAGTTACTCTCACCAAAATCACTTAAATGACGGAACTCGTTATTCAGTTGCGTTCCACGTTCTGCCATATATTTAGTTGTGATAAGTAGATCGTAGTTTGGTGCTATATTCCAATAAAATGGTACTTCGGTTTCGAAACCATCACTAGAGCCGTATGAAATCGTTGGGTACAAAAAGCCAGTTTTACGTTTATCACCCACTGGAACGGTGAGATACGGCAGATAGAAAACAGGAACATCTAGAATTTCAAAACGCGGATTGTAGAATGTGGCTTCTTCTTCATCTTGATCTAGTTCAATACTAGAGGCTTTTAACCTCCATGATTTATCACCAAGTGGACAGGATGTGATAGATCCGTCTTCCATGGTATAAACCGCTTTGCCAGTGCGAGATATATATTGGGCATCTCCTCGGCCTGGTTCACAAAGAAACTGATATTGAGTGTTCTCTAATTCGATTTGATCAGTATTTAGATTATTTGTCGCTTTATCGGAAATGGATTTTATTTGGCCATCACTAAAGTTTACGTTGCCTTCAGCTACAACGATATTTTCTTGTTGGTGTAGGGTCACATTATCAGCAAGGATGGTCTTGTTCCCTTGCGTAACTCTTACGTCACCCGAATAGATTGCCTTGTCACCATTGATAGCTTCTAAGCGATCTGACTCAACATGAGCGGGTAGCTGTGTCTCGTTTTCTGCAGCGGGCTCGATCAAGCATTGATCTATAGAGGGCATTTCCTGCACACTACTATCGGTGATTGTTTCAGCTTGAGTTGTCGACACGTATAATGCCGTACTTATAGACGCGGCTAACAAGGTGCGGGAAAAAGATTGCATGAAGTTGAACTATCCTGTGTCACTAGATGAAGGGTTGATCTAGTATCAATCCAATTAATAAAGCATTTTCCTTATGATAAAGGAAATATTAGCATTCAGCATCATCAGACAGCGTTACTCAGATAAAATTCATAGATAGAGAACACATAATGCAAATATTTGGCAAAATTTTGGGCGCGTTTTTTGGCTTTTTATTTGGAGGGCCGCTCGGTTTAGTTTTTGGTCTGTTTTTAGGGCATCAATTTGATAAGGCTCGACGTTTAAGCCAATCGGGCTTCAATAGCTCTGGTTTTGGCCGAGGTCCAAGCCAAGCTGAAAGACAAAACGAGTTTTTCAAATCTGCTTTTGCGGTTATGGGACACGTTGCTAAAGCTAAGGGGCAGGTTACACCAGAAGAGATTCAGCTCGCTTCTACAATGATGGAGCGTATGAACCTGCATGGCGAACAACGTAAAGCGGCTCAAGATGCTTTCCGTGACGGCAAAGAGAGTGACTTCCCGTTAAGCGATGTGCTTGAGCGTGTGAAAATCTCATCGGGTGGTCGTTTTGACCTTCTGCAGTTTTTTCTGGAGCTACAAGTGTCCGCAGCATTTGCCGATGGAAGCTTGCACCCGAGTGAACGTCAGGTTCTGCATAAGATAGCGCAAGGCCTTGGATTTTCTGCAGAACAGCTAGAGCGCCGCTTACAGATGCAAGAAGCAGCATTTCGTTTTCAACAGCAAGGTGGAAGCTTTGGTGGCCATCAAGGCCATGGGCAATCATCGGGTTGGCAACAGGCTTCGCAACAAAACCAATTGGCCGATGCGTTTAAAGTTCTCGGTGTGAGTGAAAGTGCCGACGGTAAAGAGGTTAAGAAAGCTTACCGCAAGCTGATGAATGAGCATCACCCAGATAAACTGATGGCGAAGGGCTTACCGCCTGAGATGATGAATGTTGCGAAAGAGAAATCGCAAGAAATTCAGAACGCTTATGATCTGATAAAGAAAGTAAAAGGTTTTAAGTAATTGAATATAGACCGAGTCATGATATTAAATGACTCGGTTTTTTATTAAAGGGAATTATATGACGGTAACGTATCAGGATGTTCTAGAGTTTTGGTTCGATGAACTGACGCCAAAAGACTGGTTTACTGGCGGTGAAGAGATCGATACTTTGATTGAGTCTCGTTTTGCTAAACTGCACAAAGCCGCTATCCAAGGTGAGCTATTTGAATGGCGACAAAATGCAGAAGGGCGCTTGGCTGAAATTATCGTGCTTGATCAGTTTTCTCGAAATATGGGTCGAAACAGTCCTGTAGCATTTTTGGCTGATCCTATGGCGTTGGTTTTAGCGCAAGAGGCGGTAGCGGGTGGTTTTGATCACCAACTCAATCAACAACAGAAAAGCTTCCTCTACATGCCTTATATGCATAGTGAATCTTTGCTGATGCATGAACAAGCGGTGCTGCTTTTTTCCCAAACAGGGCTAGAGAATAACCTTGATTTTGAGTTTAAGCACAAGGTGATCATTGAGCGTTTTGGTCGTTACCCACACCGTAATCAAGTGTTAGGGCGAGCTTCGACTCCCGAAGAAATTGAATTCTTACAGCAACCGGGCTCAAGCTTTTAATCGTAGAAATACGGTCAAAGAATTGAGAAGAGGCTAGAGGTTAATAAAAACCTCTCGCCTCTTTTTTTGTTTAGCTTAATTCATGAGCTTTAACGTTAAAACTAGTTTGCTTGGTTAAGCGACCAATCATAGTCATAACTGGTTTTTTCAGTGTTCGTCACCGGCTTTGTTCGATACTGGTCTAAGTGTTGAATGAGTTGTTTCTCTGTACCAAAATCCACAGCAAACCATTCGTAAATCGATGATAGTTGGAGTTTGTTGTTTCCAATCAACACGCCCTTATCGCTATTTACAAAATCACTAGCAGCTTGTTCCAACAAGGCTGCAGTGTTGTCAGAGGTAAAAGCTTCAGGCTGCAAGTTAGGGCATCCCAAACTCGCACAATTCACTGCATAATGCGTACGTGGATCTTGCCAAATCGGTCTTAAGATTCGATGTTCAATATCATTGAGTGTTAGCGACTTCCCATTTACCTTCACTACATCATCTCCCCACGGTCCAAAACTAAACAGTCCGCCGAGCTTGGTGATGGATTTTATTGGGTAAGCATCGAGAATTAGATCGACAGTCACGGCGTTATATAAATTAACCCAGTAGGCATACTGTTCCGCTTTTGAATAGTCGAGTGGATTCAACTGTTCTAGTCTCTTGATGTACTGCTTGAGCTTTGCCTTATCTGCAGCGCTAACCGCTTGATAGCGAACTAGGGTGTTTTGCCCTTGTTTAATTAAGTAGCTATCGATAAATTGCTGCCAGTCTTGATGAGATACCTGTTCTTGATTGGTTTCATTACTTTGGTTCCAGTATGGCCAAAGATCAGATTTAGGCGCAGACCAAGCTAAGGTTGAGAAAAGTAGGCTGACAATAAAAAGTAGTTGTTTCATGGCATTCTCCTGATGACTGACTACTAAGACCTTATGCTTTACGATTTTCTTTCATAGCTCTTCAGTTAAATAGCGGAACTGCTCTAAATAAAGGGCTGAGCTTAATAAGCACATTAAGTTAAGCTAAAAGCTCAGCCAAATAAAAAAGGTTGGCACTAGGCCAACCTTTTATATGTACACAAAACTGTGTGATGCTATTTCAGGAAGCTAGGAATCTTAGCTTCAAACTCTGAAATTTTATCTGCGTGTTGAAGCGTTAGGCCGATGTTATCTAGGCCATTCAGCAAGCAGTGACGACGGAACTCATCAATTTCAAACGAGTATTCTTTTCCATTGGCAGCGACTTTTAGTGCTTCAAGATCAACTGTAATTTCTGCGCCTTCGTTTGCTTCAACGAACTGGAAGATTTCATCAACTTCCTGCTCTGTAAGACGAACAGGAACCATCTGGTTATTGATCGAGTTACCGTAAAAAATGTCTGCAAAGCTTGGCGCGATCATCACTTGAATACCGTAATCGGCAAGCGCCCAAGGTGCATGTTCACGAGATGAACCACAACCAAAGTTTTCACGAGCTAGGAGAATTGAAGCGCCTTTATAACGTGGGGCGTTCATTACAAACTCAGGGTTTGGCTGTTGGCCTGCGTCATCAAGGAAGCGCCAATCGTGGAACAAGTGCTTACCAAATCCAATACGGTTCACTTTCTGTAGAAACTGCTTTGGAATGATCGCATCAGTATCGATGTTGGCCGTATCTAGAGGAACGACTAATCCGGTGTGTTGTTGAAAACCTGACATGTTAAATCCTCTAATTAAAGTTCACGAATATCGACAAAGTGACCAGCGATTGCCGCTGCGGCTGCCATTGCTGGGCTAACTAGGTGCGTACGACCATCACGGCCTTGGCGACCTTCAAAGTTACGGTTTGATGTAGAAGCACAGCGCTCTTGTGGACCTAAACGGTCATTGTTCATAGCAAGACACATAGAGCAACCCGGTAGGCGCCATTCAAAACCTGCTTCGATAAAGATCTTATCTAGGCCTTCAGCTTCAGCTTGCGCTTTTACTTGCTCAGAGCCTGGAACGATTAATGCTTGAACATGTTCCGCTACTTGGCGGCCTTTCGCTACCGCTGCTGCTGCGCGCATGTCTTCGATACGAGAGTTAGTACAAGAACCAACAAACACTTTATCGACGTTGTAATCAGATAAAGATTTACCCGCTTCAAGTCCCATGTAAGCTAGCGCTTTTTCAGCCGATGCTTTTTCAACAGGGTCTGCGAAGCTTTCTGGCGCAGGGATTGGTGTGTCTACTGAGATCACCTGACCTGGGTTAGTACCCCAAGTGACTTGTGGTTTGATGTCAGCCGCTTCTAGCGTTACAACAGCATCGAACTCTGCATCAGCATCGGTTTTCAATGTGTTCCAGTATTCAATTGCCGCTTCTAAGTCTTCGCCTTGTGGAGAGAACTTACGACCTTTGATGTATTCGTATGTTGTTGCATCTGGAGCAATTAGACCCGCTTTAGCACCAAGCTCGATCGCCATGTTACATACCGTCATACGACCTTCCATTGTAAGGTCGGTAATCGCCTCACCACAGAATTCAACCACGTAGCCTGTACCGCCAGCCGCCGTTGTCTTGCCGATGATCGCCAGTACGATATCTTTTGCTGTAATACCTTCCGCTACTTGACCTTTGACTTCAATCTTCATGGTTTTAGCGCGAGCTTGTTTTAGTGTTTGCGTTGCTAGAACGTGCTCAACTTCTGAAGTACCGATACCGAATGCCAATGAACCAAATGCACCGTGTGTAGCCGTGTGTGAGTCACCACATACGATGGTCATGCCCGGTAGCGTAATACCTAGCTCAGGGCCCATTACGTGCACAATACCTTGGTATTTGTGGTTTAAGTCGTAAAGCGTGACACCAAACTCTTCACAGTTCTT
Organism: Vibrio sp. NC2; assembly: GCF_025195005.1. Classification (NCBI taxonomy): domain Bacteria; kingdom Pseudomonadati; phylum Pseudomonadota; class Gammaproteobacteria; order Vibrionales; family Vibrionaceae; genus Vibrio; species Vibrio sp. NC2. The sequence goes on along the minus strand of NZ_JANVFC010000014.1, from coordinate 101,790 downwards.
CGATAGCGTTTCCATTTGGATACGAGCCATCTCGCCAGAAGCGTTGATGTCTTTAGTTTGTGTCGATACGTTGTGGTCCATGGTCGCAAAAGTTTTACCTACTTGGCGAACTTTACGACCTTTTTCACGCAGGCCATCAAAGGCTTGTGGCGACGTTACTTCGTGGACTAAGTGGCGATCGATATAAAGAATAGGCGTTTCGCCCTTCGCTGCAACCGCAACGTGAGCGTCATAAACTTTTTCGTATAAGGTTTTTGCTTGCTGGTTTGTCGACATAGCTTTTCTTCCTTGGGATCATCAGTCCCAGTGTTTGTTTCTAGCCAAGTCATGCTATTTAAGCTGACTTGGCTTGATATTATTCTTATGTACTTGCTTCTAATCTAAGCATCTAGCTTATGAAGCTAAGATGTACTCAGCGATCTTGTCACCCATTTCAGAGGTAGTCAGCGCTTGATTTTTGCCTGCAAGGTCAGCGGTTAGCTCGCCTGCAGAAAGTGCTTTAGATACCGCTGTTTCGATATTTTGAGCTGCGGCTTCTTCGCCTAGGCTGTAACGAAGCATTAGCGCTGCAGAAAGAATTTGCGCGACTGGGTTCGCGATGTTCTTGCCTGCAATATCTGGAGCGCTGCCACCTGCAGGTTCGTATAGGCCGAAGTTACTTTCGTTCAAGCTTGCAGAAGGAAGCATACCCATAGAACCCGTGATCATTGCGCACTCATCAGAGATGATGTCACCGAAGATGTTTGAACATAGCATTACGTCAAACTGAGATGGATCTTTGATTAACTGCATGGTCGCGTTGTCGATGTACATGTGGTTTAGCGTGACATCTGGGTAGTCTTTCGAGATTTCTTCAACCACTTCACGCCATAAGATAGAGCTCTGAAGAACGTTCGCTTTATCTATTGAGTACACGTTTTTGTTACGTAGACGAGCAGATTCAAAAGCAATCTTCGCAATACGTTCGATTTCGTAACGGTGGTAAACCTCAGTATCAAACGCTTTTTCAGTTGCGCCTTCGCCTTCACGGCCTTTAGGTTGGCCGAAGTAGATACCGCCTGTTAGTTCACGAACAACAACGATGTCGAAACCATTACCTGAGATGTCAGCACGCAAAGGAGAGAAAGACTCTAAACCTTTGTGGATTTGTGCAGGACGTAGGTTACAGAACAATTGGAAGTGCTTACGCAGAGGAAGTAGGGCACCACGTTCTGGTTGATCGTTTGGTGGAAGGTGTTCCCACTTAGGACCGCCAACCGAGCCGAAAAGTACCGCGTCAGATTCTTCACAACCTGTTACTGTCGCTTCTGGAAGTGGACAGCCGTGATTATCAATTGCGATACCACCAACATCATACTCTTCGCGAGAAAAGCTAATCGCGTGCTTCTTTTCAATCGCGTCTAGCACTTTATGTGCTTGCTGCATTACTTCTGGGCCAATGCCATCACCAGGTAGTACGGCAATCTTGTATGATTTATCAGTCATGTTAATCCTTTAATTCTTGTTACTGAGCTAGTTGGCTCGTTTTAAATTTTGTCCCTAAAGCCAACAACAGCGGCTCTAGGGCTCTGTTATTGGGTGCTTAAACTGTCGCGATTCTTTGCTGCTTCATTTCAGCGATGGTGTCTGCACGTTGAATGCTATTGATAACGTGCAATAGCGCTTGACCAGAAGCTTCAACGATATCCGTTGAAACGCCCGTACCGTGGTACTTACGGCCTTTATAGTTCGCAATAATATCGGCTTGACCTAAGCCATCTTCGCCTTCGCCTTTCGCGGTCAGGTCGAATTTATCCAATGCAATTTCGTAACCCGTTAAGCGGTAGATACATTGGTATAAAGCATCTACAGGGCCGTTACCGACAGCCGCTTCGCATTTCTCTTCATCGCCACATTGCAGCTTGATACTGGTGGTAGACATAACACTACCAGATTGTACGCTTAGGTAGTTAAGTTTATAGAAGTCATCTTCGTCACGTAGGTTTGCGAAGTGCATCAATGCTTCTAGGTCGTAATCGAACACTTGGCCTTTACGGTCAGCCAGCTTCAAGAAGTCTTCGTACAATGAATCTAGGTTGTACTCATTGTCTTTGTAGCCCATTGCGTCCATGTGGCTCTTAACAGCCGCTCGGCCACTACGGCTTGTTAGGTTCAATGCCTTGTTCTTCAAGCCGATAGACTCAGGCGTCATGATCTCGTAAGTGTTCTTATTCTTAAGCATGCCGTCTTGGTGAATACCTGAAGAGTGGCTGAATGCGTTAGCACCGACGATTGCCTTGTTGTCTTGAATTGGCATGTGGCAAAGCTGGCTAACCAACTTACTGGTACGGTGAATCTCTTTATGATCCAAGCCGGTGTGAACACCCAAAAGCTCTTGACGAGTTTTGATGATCATTGCGATTTCTTCTAAAGAACAGTTACCTGCACGTTCGCCAATACCATTGATTGTGCCTTCAATTTGACGAGCGCCCGCTTGCACAGCAGCAATTGAGTTTGCAACCGACATACCTAAGTCATCGTGACAGTGAACAGAGATGATCGCTTGGTCGATGTTGGGTACGCGATCGAATAGCGTTTTGATAATGCCACCAAACTCATTCGGTACTGTATAGCCAACGGTGTCTGGAATATTGATGGTTTTAGCGCCTGCGTTAATCGCGGCTTCAACCATACGACATAGGTTGTCGATAGGGGTACGACCGGCATCTTCACAAGAGAATTCAACATCATCGGTATAGTTACGAGCGTGTTTGACAGCTTTTACTGCCATCTCTACTACATCGTCGTAGCTGCGGCGTAATTTGTCTTGTACGTGAACCGTTGATGTAGAAATGAAGGTATGAATACGGAACTGGTCAGCAACTTTAAGCGCTTCTGCAGCGGCATCGATATCTTTCGCTACGGCACGAGAAAGTGCACAAATACGGCTGTCTTTGATGTGTTTAGCGATGGTTTGTACTGACTCAAAATCACCTGGAGAAGAGATAGGGAAGCCAGCTTCGATAACATCTACACCCAGTCTCTCAAGAGCATAAGCGATCTGTAACTTCTCTTTTACCGTAAGGCTTGCAGCCAATGCTTGCTCGCCGTCACGTAAGGTAGTATCAAAAATTATTACTTGATCGTTCATGGGTGCTTCCTTATATCGATAATGAATCGATTGCTATCCAAATTATTATTAAGAATGATGTTCTTTTAAAAGTGCCAGTTACAAAAAAACCCGCTCAGCGCGGGTTTTAATATTTGTGTAGTTCTTGACCCACAACTTACCCGCGCGATTGGTTCACGATAAGGAGAAGTTTCAGCAGTAGAGAAGAAGAAAAAATCATTACACAAATATCCGTAAATAAACTGTTAACACCATATTTACCGTAATTTATTCTGAGCGTCAAACAAGAAAATCCAATATCAGCGTACATTGGCAGTGTTTTGGTTTGGTTTGTGCTGTTTTTCATGTTGTGGATGGCTAAATCGACTGATTGGCGGTTTTGTATTGGCGGGTTAGTTTATCGTTTGGCTGATGTGTAGGTTAAAACTTTGTAGTAAATATTTTTGATGGAATGATTCACCAAAAAAATTACAAGCGTTACCCAATTAATTAATCACTTGATTAAATAGTGAGTAATTAATCTTCTACTGTTACGCCTGTTTATCTCTATAATTAATCGGATGATTAATTATAGAGATGGATTTTTGCCATGACGGCACGAAAAGCGGGGCGACCTCAACAGAACTTAGATGTTCGACAGTTATTGATTGAGCATGCTCGCGATCTGTTTGTTGTTCAGCCATACGACAAGGTCTCGACACGCCTGATTGCTGATCGTGCGGGTGTGAACATTGCGATGATCCGTTATTACTTTGGCAGTAAGGCTGGATTATTTGAGGCGATGCTACGTGAAACCCTACGACCGATGCAATTACAGATGCAAAGGTTGGTTGAAGAAAGTAGTCATGAGAACTTTCTTGATTTAATGCGGACTTACTACAAAGAGATGGTCAAGGTCCCCAAGTTTCCTCGCTTGATTGCCCAAGTGATGAATATGCCTCCCTCTGAAGTGCAAAGAGAGTTGCTCGAAAAGGTTTTCCTCGATGTGGCCAAGCCAGCCCAAGATGTCATTTTTGAAAAGTTGGTGGCACAAGGTGTCTTAAGAAAAGAGATGGATCCCAAGCTCTGTCGCGTGTCGTATATAAGTTTGATGGTATTTCCATTTATTGCGCCGCCCCCTCTATTAGCAATACATGGTATTGAGATTAATGAAGAATTTCTTAACCGTTTAATCGAACACAACATTCAATTGATGACAGAAGGCTTTATAAACACGCCTAGCCCTTCTTCCGTGCAGGACCAAAGACAATGAAAATAAATAAAAAACTACTCTTCTTTCCGGCACTTGCGGTTGGTGTCATTGGCCTTGTGGTTGCGATTAACTTGAAGCCGGATCTTCCAACCAAGCCCGCGGGTGATAGAGCTCGCTTAGTTGATACAGTAAGCCTAGAGCAACAACTGATAGCACCGTTAGCGGTTGGCTTTGGCAAAGTGGTGCCGAAAGTCGAATGGAAAGCGATTGCCGAGGTAACAGGACAGATCGTTTATCGTCATCCGGATCTTGAGAAAGGTCAGGTGATCCCCGCCGGAACGGTCGTGCTCAAGGTTGATCCATTGGATTACGAATTGAAACTGATACAAGCAGAGGCGGATCTAAAATCAAGCCAAACCTCATTAGCAAAATTGAATCAAGAAGAAGACAACCTGAATCAGACTCTTAAGATCGAAAAGAATCGCTTAGTGATCAGCAACAAAGAGCTACAACGTAAACAAGATCTGCGTAAGAAAGGGCTGACTTCTCAATCGGATGTCGACCTGCAACAACAAAGTGCTTTATCTCAACAGAAGCTAGTGCTAGATATCGCGAACCAAATCGCTTTAATGCCAGATGAAAAACGTGTTGCGGAAGCGGTGATTAAGGTCAATGTATCTAAAGTGAAAGAGGCGCAGCGCTCTCTCGATAAGACCACCATCATTTTGCCAAGAGCGATGAGAATTGCTCAAGTTGATATCGAACAAAACCAAGTGGTTAACCTTCAGCAAGAGATGTTTGTTGCTCACGGAATTAATGTCATGGAAGTGGAAGCGCAACTTTCTATTCACGATATGCAAACTTTAGCCTCGAGCTTTAATCAATTCCCTCGCGATGCAGCAGGGATCCCTAATCCTTATGAAGTGTCAATCAAAGCGACGATTCAACTTAACAGCGGCAACCTGAAACTGAGTTGGCCTGCGAAGGTGGCAAGAATCAGTGAGACGGTTGATGAAAACCAAGCGACAGCCGGAATTATTCTTGAGATCGCTCAAGACTATTCACAACTGCAGCCAAGCAATGCGACCCCTTTGGTCAACGGCATGTTTGTAAAAGCTGAGATTGAAGGTGTCGCGAATCTAAGTTGGGTGGTTCCAGAGCGAGCATTGCACGGTGACAAGGTTTACCTGATGGATAACAATCAGCGCTTGCAAGTGGTGAATGTTGAAGTGCTTTATCGCAGAGATAACCAAGTGGTTGTGAGTGGCGAGCTACAAACGGGAGATAAATTGGTTCTTAATGACGTCCTGCCAGCTATCGAAGGCATGTTACTGAAAGAGTCGAACTCTGAAGAGGTTAAGCTTGAATCGGATACTCAGGAGAGTGCGTCATGATCAAGTTCTTTTCTAGGCACCCAACAGCTGCAAACTTGCTGATGCTTGGGTTATTGATCATGGGTATCAGCTCATTATCAACCATCAAGCGTGAAACCTTCCCTGCTTATGATCCGCCTTATATTATGGCGGCCATCGTTTATCCCGGTGCATCACCACAAGAAGTGGAAGAAAGCTTGTGTGTACGAATGGAAGATGCCGTCGATGGCCTAGCTAACATTGAAGAGACTCAGTGTGAAGCCATCGAAGGTAGCGCACGTCTAATCCTGAAGTTGAATGAGAAAGCGGATATTGGCCGAATGCTGGTGGACGTGCAAACTCAAATCAACTCGATCAATGATTTCCCAACTGAGATTGAATCGCCTGTTGTTCAAGAACTGGATTGGAATGAACCGGTTGTTGATATCGCCATCACAGCAGAAACATCGTGGCCGGAGCTTAAGGCCTACGCTGAAGACCTCAAGCGTATCATGAAGCTTGATTATGATGTTTCACTGGTCGATGTTAGCGGCTTCTCTGATCATCAATACCGCGTTGAACTGGATACTCAAGCGATTCGCCAGCTGGGTTTGAGTGTCGGTGATATCGCAGACCAGATTGGCCGTCAGAATGTAAAACTGCCAAGCGGTAACGTTGAAACACCAGACAAGAATTTTTTGATTCGTTTTGATGAAAGACGAATTACACCTGTTGAGCTTGAAAGTATCGTGGTTGGATCTGCGCCCAATGGCTCTGTGATCCGTTTGAGGGACATTGCAAAAATAACCGACCGCTTTGAGCTTGATGAACAGAAGGTGTTGTTTGATGGCAAGCCATCGGCTCTGTTGAAAATCAGTAAGAATAAAGAAGATGATGCGTTACGAATCAAAGAGAACGTAACACGATTCGTTGAAGATCAAAGCGCGATTGCTCCTGATGGCGTGACACTGCAAATGACCAACGATCTCTCGTCGGTACTTTGGGATCGCCTTACCATGATGGTTCGCAATGGCTGGCAAGGTATTTTGCTGGTATTTGCCACCATGTGGTTGTTCTTCAGTTTGCGTTATTCATTCTGGGTAGCTGCTGGCCTGCCGGTAGCCTTCCTTGGTGGTTTGTTCTTGATGGCTAACCTTGGTTTATCGATTAACATCATGTCATTGGTTGGCTTGCTAATGGCGATTGGTATCATGATGGATGACGCCATCGTGATTGCTGAATCGATAGCGTCCCATTTAGATCGGGGGCAAAACGTTGATGATGCGGTGTACAATGGCGTTAAGAAAGTGCTTCCCGGAGTCTTATCTTCTTTCTTAACTACAGTGTGTATTTTCGGTAGCTTGCTGTTTCTTGATGGGGAAATGGGCGCGGTGCTTAAGGCTGTTCCTCAAGTATTGATATTAGTGCTCTCGTTGAGCTTGATTGAAGCCTTCCTGATTCTGCCTAATCACTTGTCTCATTCATTACACAAAGAAAAGAATGACAAGCCAGCGCTGCGCTTCAAAGTTGTGTTGTTAGAGAAGTTTGAGAACTTTCGTAATACCACCTTGATGAACATGGTTGAGACAGTGGTGACATTCCGCTACGCCTTTATGGGCGGAGTGCTGACCCTGCTGTTGCTTTCGGTAGCCTTGATTGCTGGTGGCGTTGTTAAGTTCCAACCTTTCCCTGAGCTTGATGGTGATATTGCCGAGGCGCGTATCATTCTTCCGCCGGGCGCATCATTGTCTCAAACCGAGAGAGTCGTAGACAAAATTGTCGCGTCTGCTGAGCGTTTGAATGAGCAATGGAGCGAAGAGGTTGAGGATGGTAATAAATTGGTTGAGCATATCACCAGCCAATTCAATGCCAACGCAGACGCCAATGAATCAGGGCCACATTTAGCTACTGTGCGTTTAGACTTACGCGGTGCAGAGAGCCGTAACACGGTTATCGATGATTTCATCAATGCATGGCGTGAAGATATCGGCGATTTGGCTGATCCTATTTCATTAGTGTTCAAGCAGCCCACCATGGGGCCGGGTGGTCGTGCCATCGAGATCCGTGCCAAGCATGATGATCTGGCTGAATTGAAGTCCGCTTCTCTGGAGATTCAGGAGTACCTCAATCAGTTTGACGGGGTGCATGGTGTACTTGATGACATGCGTATGGGTAAAGAAGAAATCTTAGTTAAACTTCGCCCTGGAGCCGAAACCTACAATGTGAATGGGCAGATGATTGCGTCCCAATTACGAGCGGCTTTCTTTGGGCAAACTGCGGATGAGATTCAAATCGGTGTTGAGAACATCTCGATCGAAGTGCGTCTTGATAAAGAACAAGCGGGCGACATACAGCAGCTGGCTAACTTCCCGATCATTACCGCAGATGGTAGCCAGATCCCGCTGGCGACATTGGCAACGTTAGATTTTCAACGTAACTACGTACGAATCCAGCGCATCGATGGCTTAAGAACCATCAGTATCTTTGGTGATATTGATAATAAGAAAGCGAGTTCATCCGCGATTTTGGCTCAGTTCCAAAAAGATGAAGCAGCTAAGCTTATTCAAAAATACCCAGGATTACGCTTTGATTTTGAAGGGGAGGCTAAAGATGCCGCGAAGACAGGAGCCTCGATGGGTAAAGGCTTCTTGCTTGGTTTATTCGGCGTGTTTGCGATTCTTAGCTATCAGTTCAGAAGCTACTTAGAGCCTGTGGTTGTGATGCTAGCCATTCCACTGGCCTTTATTGGGGTGGTCGTTGGGCACTGGATACTTGGGCACTCTTTGAGTATGCCAAGCATGATGGGCTTTGTGTCGCTTGCCGGGATTGTGGTTAATGATTCCATCTTGTTAGTCCAGTACATTCGTCACCATGTCGATGAGGGAGATAGCGTGCACGACTCGGTAGTGAAAGCCAGTCGCGAGCGTTTCCGTGCGGTATTCTTGACCTCAATGACGACAGCGGCAGGTTTGCTACCGCTGTTGACGGAAACCAGCTTACAGGCTCAGGTTATCCAGCCTCTGGTTATTTCTATCGTGTTTGGCATATTTGCCTCGACCTTACTGGTGTTGTTTATGATCCCTGCGGCCTACGCGATACTGGCGGACTTTGGTTTAGTGAAAAAGCATGAGCCATTAGCGCTATAACTTTTAGTGCTATAACCTTTAGCGCTATTATCATTAGTGAGCACTATTATCATTAGCGAACGCTATAGCCATTAACACGATAGAAGTAGCGTTTGCTTGCTTATATAAAGAAGTAAAAACGTAGAAGAATAAAGCGGCCTTGGGTCGCTTTATTTTTATCTGCAGTTTCTAGGCCCCATCAGCTTGCTTAGCGAAAGCGGTCAATTCGCCTCAAAATTCATTTTAGTTCATTCAAAACGTCACTTAACTGTCATTTCAGGAGCATAACTTGAGCCTTAACTGAATAAGGATTGTTAAGGAGATTGTATGCGTACTATCGAACCTATTGTCCGCTGGGATGTGGCATTTTCTGTTTTCTGTTTAAAGAGCCGTTATAGCGGACAACAGGCGACACTCAGTAAGGCGGTGTCTCATACTGGAGATGGACACCTTTACGTTTTGATTGCTTTGGTTGCACTACTGGCTGACAGTTACACCGGACGAGACTTTCTTTTGGTGGGCGTAACTGCCTTTGCAATCGAGTTACCTATTTACTGGTTTGCCAAAAATACCCTCAAGCGTCGCAGACCCGCTGAATTCTCTTCATTGCTTTACTCCCATATTGTGCCATCTGATAAATACAGCCTGCCTTCTGGGCATTCCGCTGCGGCTTTTGTTATGGCGACTCTAATCGGACATTTCTATCCGAGTTTATATCTCTTTAGCCTGATTTGGGCGGCAGCGATTGCTGGCTCTCGAATCCTACTTGGTGTGCACTTTTTAACGGACGTACTGATTGGTGCAGCCTTGGGCATCGCTTGTACTAGCCTTGCTATCAGCTTCATCCTGTAATCATTTTGTTGGCAACAACCACTGCCGAACTTAAGTGGCAAACATAAAGGAACATGCATGAAAATTTTATATGGCGTACAAGGCACAGGGAATGGGCACATCGCTCGAGCGAGAGCAATGGCTGTGGCTTTTCGTCAGCAAAATATCGATGTCGACTTTCTGTTCTCTGGGCGAGACGAGAGCAAGTACTTCTCGATGGAAGCGTTTGGTAATTATCAGACCCGCAGCGGCTTAACTTTTTACAGCGAGCAGGGGCAGGTTAAATACGGCAAGACATTCATCAAGAACAACATCTGGCGATTTCTCAGTGAGATTAATCAGATCGATTTGACGCCTTATGACTTAGTGTTGAATGACTTTGAACCTGTGACTGCATGGGCAGCTAAGAGGCAAGGTGTGCCATGCATTGGCATAAGCCACCAGAATGCGTTCCGCTACGATGTACCTAAAGAAGGGGGCAACTGGATTGAACATTCGGTGATTCAACATTTCGCCCCAACTGAGCACTCGATTGGTTTGCATTGGTATCACTTTGAACAACCTATACTGCCGCCTATCGTTCACACGCTGGCTGGTGATCAACAAACAAAAGCAGCACAAAACTTTACGTTGGTCTATTTGCCGTTTGAGGATCTTGAGTCGATCTCAGAGCTGCTGATGAAGTTCATTTCGCACAACTTTGTCTGTTACCACCCGGATGTTATTGAGCATAGCCGAGTCGAAAATATTGAGTTCAAACCACTCAGTCATGCTGGCTTCCAATTCGACCTCAATCAATGCTCTGGTGTAGTGGCCAATGGCGGCTTTGAATTGCCATCTGAAGCCCTGACTTTGGGTAAGAAATTGCTTCTGAAACCACTTGAGGGGCAGTTCGAACAACAGAGTAATGTGGCGACGCTAGAGGCTCTTGGATTAGCTCAAACTATGACCTTTTTAGATGCGGCTATCATGCGCAGTTGGCTCGGTGAAAAGCAGGCTGAAGTGGTCACTTATCCCGATGTGGCAAGTGCACTTGTTGAGTGGGTGTTAGCGGGCAATTGGTCCAACCAAGATGACTTAAGAAAGCAACTTTGGGACAAGGTAGATTTTCCTAGTTATGCATCGCTCACTTAACTCATAAGTGTTATTTCTGAATCAACCGGTCAAACAATTCATGGGTTCAATAAATTGTAACAAATGTAACCAAACGATAGAACAGCTAAATAAGTCGAAATGAAACTCATAAGTGATGCATTTTATGTTTTTTTATAACTCTATAAATAATTGATTTTTAGATGTTATTTAATCATTAAGGTAAAATAAAATTATTCTTTATCAATCTTGTTGGTAGCTCGAGATTTATTGGTTAATAGTAATGGTAATCCGAAAAACATCGGTCTGATAAATATAAGAATTAGTGGTTATCTATTCCTATACCATTACCAATTTAACGCTGTCGAACCGACAAGAGGCAACTTGAATGTTAGAGAAAAAAGACGCAATGAGTGCTATTGCAAGCTACAGAATGGAAAGCACACTTCGTGGAGTCGACTTAAATCTTTTGACTGTATTTGATGCAGTTATGCAAGAGCAAAACATTACACGTGCAGCTCATAATCTGGGTATGTCTCAGCCTGCTGTAAGTAACGCTGTTGCTCGTCTAAAAGTGATGTTTAACGACGAACTATTCATGCGTCAAGGTCGTGGTATTCAGCCGACTCAACGTGCTCGTCAGTTGTTTGGTCCAATCCGCCAAGCACTGCAGTTAGTTCGCAATGAACTGCCAAGTTCTGTGTTCTCTCCAGAGTCGTCTTCTCGTCTGTTCAAACTTGCGATTTGTAGCCCTTGTGACATGCGTTTTGCACCTAAGATCATGTCGACAATCAACGACCAAGCACCGAGCGTTAAACTGCACATGGATGCAGAATTCGATCGTCAACTTTCTGAGCGTATGCGCTACCAAGAAATCGACTTCGTTATTGATTACGCTCGTTTTGATGAGCAGGGCTTTTCAAGCACTGAGATCTTCCAAGACGAATTAGTTGTTGTTGCTTCTGCTTCTCACCCACGTATCAACGGTGAAGTTTCAGCGGCAGAGTTGCTTAACGAAAAGCACGCAAAACTGTCTCGCATCCATGGTCAACGCAGCTTCTCAGAGCAAGCTTACCGTGACCTAGATTGCACGCCTTTCTACGAAGGTACGAGCTTAAGCAACGTACTTTACGTTGTTGGTCAATCTGAGCTTGTGACGATTGCACCTCGTTGGATGGTTGAGCATGCCGCGAACAAAGATCAGCTTCAGATTCTAGATTTCCCGTTCGATAATGCGGCAATTTCTGGCTTCCTAAGCTGGCACGAATCAAGTGAAAAGGATAAAGGACACATTTGGTTACGAGATCAGTTAATGATGATCTGTGGCGAAGTCGTGGCGCTTAACTAAGCACTAATCCCTATGATTTGTAAGCCCTAAGCTGGGAGTCTGGCTTGGGGCTTTTTTGTACCTGCTATTTTTGTTGATAGAAAACTTAGCGTGAGACGTACTATTACTTATAACTTTGAGCTTCATCAGTTGCCTTTTCCATGATCAGAGGTACACTTGTGCGCTCAAAAAAGCTTACAGGTGTAAGCCAAAGGTAAAGAGATGGCCAATTTAGATTTTCATATCGTAAAAAGACTTCGTGACCAAATTGCCCGAGGCGGCAACCGTACAGCTTTGAAGCATAAAGTCGACAATGTATGGCAAGGTATTAGCTGGGAACAGTTTGGACAACAAATCGATACGCTTTCATTAGCACTGTTGGCTCACGGACTGAGAGTTCAGGATAAGATCGGTATCTTTTCGAACAATATGCCCCAGTGGACTGTGGCAGATTTTGCATCTTTACAAGCGCGTCTTGTAACGGTACCAATCTACCCAACCAACACAGCGGCGCAGTCTTCTTACATTATCCAAAATGCAGATGTGAAGATCTTATTCGTTGGCGAGCAAGCTCAATTTGATGCGGCGGTTAGCCTTTTTGAAGAGTGTGAACAGCTAGAAGTTGTTGTGGCGATGTCTGATGATATCGATCTGCAAGGACATCGCTTTGCCGTCTCTTGGAAAGAATTCATGGCTCGTGGTGTTGAAGATCAGCAAGCTGAGCTTGATGTTCGTCTTGCGGATGCCTGTATGGATGACTTACTGACACTTATCTATACCTCTGGTACAACAGGCCAGCCAAAAGGTGTAATGCTTGATTACACGAACGTTGGCTATCAACTAAAAGGCCATGATGAGCGCCTTAGCTTAAGTAAAGACGACGTCTCATTGTGTTTCTTACCGTTATCACATGTATTTGAGCGTGCTTGGACTTTCTATGTCCTTTATAAAGGCGCAACCAACTGTTACCTGCAAGACACAATGCAAGTGCGTGATGCACTGAGTGATGTTAAGCCAACGGTTATGTCTGCAGTTCCTCGTTTCTACGAGAAGATATTCTCAGCGATTCACGAGAAAGTATCTAAAGCACCGTTTATCCGTAAAGTCCTCTTTACTTGGGCCGTGAACATGGGAGCGAAGCTTTCTGTTTGTCACCAAGAAGGCCGCACACCATCATTCATGCTGAAGAAGAGCCATGCGCTTGCCGATAAGCTTGTGTTATCTAAACTGCGAGCTTTGTTAGGCGGTAACATCAACTTCATGCCATGTGGTGGTGCGAAGCTTGATGAAACCATTGGTCGCTTCTTCCACGCGATCGGTATCAACGTAAAACTTGGCTACGGCATGACAGAAACCACGGCAACAGTATCGTGCTGGGATGACCGCTGTTTTAACCCTGATTCAATTGGTATGTCGATGCCGGGCGCTGAAGTGAAAATTGGTGCTAAGGATGAGATTCTTGTTCGTGGTCCAATGGTGATGCGTGGCTACTACAAGATGCCAGAAGAGACGGCTAAGACGTTTGACGAGCACGGTTTCCTAAAGACTGGTGATGCGGGACATTTTGATGAAAATGGTAACCTGTTCATTACTGATCGTATTAAAGAATTGATGAAGACCTCTGGCGGTAAGTATATTGCACCGCAAGTGGTTGAAGGCGCGATTGGTAAAGATCACTTTATCGAACAGATTGCCGTTATCGCTGATACGCGCAAATTCGTTTCTGCGTTGATCGTTCCTTGTTATGACTCTCTAGAAGAGTATGCCAAAGAGCTGAATATCAAGTATCACGACCGTGTTGAGCTTGTTAAACATCACCAGATTGTCGAGATGCTAGAAAAGCGTGTGAATGACCTACAGCAAGAACTGGCTAAGTTTGAGCAAGTGAAGAAATTCAAGTTGCTGCCAAAAGCATTTTCTATGGATGATGGCGAACTGACACCTACTCAAAAATTGCGTCGTAAAGTTATCAACGATAAGTATCAAGACGAAATCGAAGAAATGTACAATGAAAAGCCTAAAGATAAGTAGTTTTCTGCTTAGATAAATTTTCAGTTGTTTAAAAATCCCCCTACGAATGTGATTGCATTTTTAGGGGGATTTTTTATGCCTGCTGACACAGCACAATGTGCGAAAGCGCACACCAATAAGGGCGTAATTAATCGATAAATCGTGATTCATTTGAATATTAAGCTCTTTTTTTTAGGTGTTAATTGGTTTTTAAATCTAACTATTGGGTTTGGTTTGGGTTTTATTTAATGCTTTCAGCTAATAGTTGGTTTTTTGACGTAATTATCGGATAACAGGTGTTAGACCAGATGATAATAAAGCGTTAAAGTTGTTTCGTATTACTGTTTGTTGTTATCACGACAGACAGCCATAGCCGAAAAAGTGGAAGTATTTCGAATTAGGCTACGAATAAGCCCTAGACTATGAAAAACCAGCCCAACATGTTCACCAAATATGGTTGGAAACTGGTGAGGAGAGCAATATGACAACAAAACCTGAAACAGCCATGTCATCCGGCGCTGAAATGTTATCCGGCGCTGAGATGGTGGTGCAGTCTCTAATTGAAGAGGGTGTAGAACAAATCTTTGGTTACCCAGGTGGTTCTGTACTTGATATCTATGATGCGCTGCATGCTAAAACTGCTGAAATTAAACACGTATTAGTACGACACGAACAAGCCGCTACCCACATGGCAGATGGCTATACTCGTTCTACCGGTAAGCCGGGCGTAGTACTTGTGTGTTCTGGTCCGGGTGCGACCAATACCGTTACTGGTATTGCCACCGCCTACATGGACTCAATTCCAATGATAGTTATTTCTGGTAACGTACCAAATAGCTTAATTGGTAATGACGCCTTCCAAGAGTGTGACATCGTGGGTGTATCCCGTCCGATCGTTAAACACAGCTTCCTCGTTAAGAAAGCGGAAGATATCCCTGAAGTCGTTAAAAAAGCATTCTATATTTCAACGACAGGACGTCCTGGTCCTGTGGTTATTGATCTGCCAAAAGACATCTTAAACCCACAAATCAAGCTTCCTTATGAATACCCAGAAACGATCAAAATGCGTTCATATAACCCAACGGTTACGGGTCATAAAGGTCAGATCAAAAAGGCGCTAAAAGCCCTTCTTGAAGCGAAGAAGCCGGTACTTTATGTCGGTGGTGGTGCGGTTATTTCTGAGGCAGATAAGCCGCTGTTAAAATTAGCAGAGGCACTGAATTTACCCGTGGTAAGCACCCTAATGGGGCTTGGCGCTTTCCCTGGTACCCATAAGAACTCTTTGGGTATGTTGGGCATGCATGGTTTGTATGAAGCCAATATGGCGATGCACAATGCGGACTTGATCTTTGGTATTGGCGTACGTTTCGATGATCGAACCACCAATAACCTAGATAAGTACTGCCCTGATGCGAAGATCATGCACATTGATATCGATCCATCTTCTATCTCTAAGAACGTTAAAGTGGATCTACCGATTGTAGGTTCAGCGGAAAAAGTACTAGAGAGCATGGTTAACCTGCTTATTGAGCAAGGTGGAACTAACGATGCAGAAGCGATGGAAAGCTGGTGGAGTGAAATTAAACAGTGGCAAGAACGTGACTGCTTAGCATATGACAAAACGTCTGGTCGTATTAAGCCACAACAAGTTATTGAAACACTTCATAAAGTAACCAATGGCGATGCCTATGTTGCTTCTGATGTAGGTCAACACCAAATGTTTGCTGCTTTGTACTACCCGTTTGACAAGCCACGCCGTTGGATTAACTCTGGTGGTCTAGGCACTATGGGCTTTGGCCTACCTGCTGGTATGGGCGTTAAGTTTGCGAAACCTGATGAAGAAGTTGTGATTGTTACTGGTGACGGCAGTATTCAAATGAATATCCAAGAGCTGTCGACTGCGCTGCAATACAATATTCCCGTTAAGATTATTAACCTTAACAACCGTTTCTTAGGCATGGTAAAACAGTGGCAAGACATTGTTTATCAAGGTCGTTACTCTAATTCATATATGGACTCTGTTCCTGATTTTGCTGCGATTGCTGAGGCTTATGGCCACGTTGGCATGCGTATTTCATCTCCGGATGAACTGGAATCAGGTTTGGAAAAAGCACTGGCGATGAAAGACCGTTTGGTATTTGTCGATATCAGTGTGGATGACACCGAGCACGTATACCCAATGCAGATCAAAGGCGAGGGTATGGATAACATGTGGCTAAGCAAAACGGAGAGAACATAATATGAGACACATCCTTTCACTATTAATGGAAAACCAACCAGGTGCACTTTCTCGAGTGGTTGGCTTGTTTTCTCAGCGTGGCTACAACATTGAGTCTTTGAATGTATCTCCTACGGATGATCCAACGCTTTCTCGTCTGAATGTCACCACTAACTCGAGCGAAATGCAGCTTGAGCAGATCCAAAAACAGCTACACAAGTTAATCGACGTACTTAAGGTACAAGAAGTGTCTGAGCTTGAGCATATCGAGCGTGAACTTTTGATGGTAAAAGTACGCGCTAGCGGCTTTGCTCGCGCTGAAGTGAAACGCACCGCGGATATCTTTCGTGGCCAAATCGTTGATGTAACGGCTTCGCAATATACGGTTCAAATGGCCGGCACTAGCGAGAAGCTGGATGCTTTCATTCAGGCATTGTCTGAAGTAACGGAAGTACTTGAAGTGGCTCGAAGTGGGGTTGTTGGCATCGCACGTGGTGAACGAGCGTTGAAAGCCTAAACAAGAAGTATTTAAAAAATAGTTTTAAAGCCGCTTTTTTAAGCGGCTTTTATTTTGTTAATTTCCTAGAGTGCTATAATCTTGCGCTCTCTTTTTCTTCCTGAGCTAGTAATGCGAAATAAAAAATCAATAATTACATTACTAATCATCTCAATCACACTCTGTTCAGCAGTTGCTCTATATTACTTGCAGCGATATCAAGAAGTGAAGCAGCAGAGTTTTGACTACTCGGCCAAGCAAGCCGTCCATCAATTGGTGTACGCCAAGCGAGACTACGATCTTCTTAAGACTCAATTAGTTTCCGTAATGGGCCTGTTAAGTCACAGCCAAAGCTTGGTTAATTTTGCCTCTTCTCCCTCTAACCAAACCAAAGATCTACTTGAAGAGGTTTGGCAGTCTGTCCTCGTGAACCAAAAATGGTATACACAGATCCACCTGCTAGATATCTCGGGTAAAGAGCTGGTTCGTGTCAACTACTCCGCTGATTCAGGCCACATAACGGTACCGCAACAGCTTCAAGATAAATCTGACTCGAGCTACTTTCAATACGCCCAAAAACTAGAAGCTGAACAAATTGGCGGCTGGGGCATTGAACTTGAAATGGAACATGGTGAGATTACCTTCCCTTATATGCCGGTAATTCGTGTCTTTACCCCCGTAGAAACACCTGATAAAAGAGTGGGCTACCTTGTTATTAATCTCGACGTATGGGGTTTATCGTCGCGTCTTAGTTTTTCACCTGATAATGATCTTAGAGCAGAAGTTCTTAATGAAGCGGGTTATTACATAGCGAGTAACCATAGCGGTAAGCTGTTTGGCGATTCTATTCCAGAAAGAAAAGGCTACAACCTGAAAAACATCGCACCAAAGGCATGGGAAGCGATCTCTAATGATCAGGTGGGGCACGTTTTTGAAGATGGCAATTTGTTTGCGTTTAACACGGTGATGCTCGCGAATAATCAAAAGGTCCATTTACTGATTCAACTTAATCAGAAACAACTGATGGATCGAGCTGAACCGAGCTTAAGTGACCTCTCTCAAGAAGAAGTGTTTGTGTTGCTAACGGTACTAGTTTTTGCGTTTCCGTTTGCTTATTTAGTGACTCATTACCGACGTCGAAGTCTAGAAAGTAAGTTGGCACGTGCCGCATTGAGCGGCATGTCGGCCGTCATGATCTCTGATAAGCAGCATCGTACTATGATGATCAACAACGAGTTTGAGAACATGACGGGGTACTGCAAAACTCAAGTTATCGGTCAAAATGCATTACAGCTGTTGCTTGAAAATACCGAGCAGACACTCTCGAGTGATTCAATCTGGCAACACTTAGAGCAAGAAGAAGTATGGGAGGGGGAAGTTCTGTGTAAGAACAAGTTACGTATCCCTTTCACCGTCATCATGCGAGTACAAGCCGTTAAGAATCGCTCTGGAAAGATCAGTTACTATATTACGTCTTTGGTTGATATTTCTGTAAGGAAGGAGCTTGAGGTGCGTTTGAGGATCTTAAGTGAACGAGATTCTTTGAGTAACCTTTGGAACCGCCGAAAGTTCGAAGAGCAGCTCGCGTATTATTCTCGCTTGGTCGAGCGTTACCCTAATGAAGCGACCACTTGCTTAGCTTTAGTCGATATTGATAACTTCAAACGAATCAATGACGAACTTGGCCACGATGAAGGCGACCGAGTGATTGCAAGTGTTGCAAGGCTTCTGCAAGACAGCCTACGCAATACTGATTTTGTTGCTCGCGTTGGGGGGGAGGAGTTTGCATTACTGATGCCACACACCTCGCTGCCGGAAGCGAAACGTGTATTGGATCGATTACGAATAGAAATAGAGCTATCCTCAGGGACTAAAGTGACGGTGAGTGTCGGTTTCACTGATTTGACAAGCAACAGCACTCGCTCGTACAAATGTGCCGATGTTGGGCTCTACGAATCTAAATCGTCTGGGCGCAATACCGTCTCTATGTGCCCTAGTCATGCTGATGTCGCTTAATCTTTCACTTGGCTTTCAACAGACTTAGCCTTTAAAAGATTTACGTTTTAAGTGACTAACCACTTTCCTATCAAGCCATCTTCCTTGCTTCGTATCTTTTAAAGCTAGTCTTCAGCCGTTCCTTTCAACATCTATACTAGGAATCTCACTTTTGAGGCGACCTATGTCACAAGTCTTATGTAGTTAGACTAAAGTCTAATGCTGGTTAAAATTTGAGCTAAAATAAACAATAAGTAAACTATCTTGCTTCAGGTTGCGTCGTGTTAAGCGAACCAATAAACAGAGTGTTTACCCGATATAAAAGGGATGACACCGTTAACTTAATTCAGCTGGTTAGCTTGCCTTATCAATGGCTTGAGAGATAACAGTAGAATTAGGTTAGCTGTAGCAAGAGTTTGGGGATCATACTGTCTGGTTAAAAGAGGCCTGGTATGTTTGTCGATTTTTTAGTGAGGTTAACCATAGGCACATTAGTCATTCTTGGCTTTCAACTGAGTGCACTGTATTTTTTACCTATGGTTGTACTGCTCAATACTCATCACAAAGAGTTTTTTGGGTGGTAGTTCAGTCGTGATACTGGAAACAAAAAACGGAGCCGTTGGGCTCCGTTTTTATTTGGTTAGAATCTATCTAGGCGTTATGCCGCTTCGATAACTTCTTCAATTCGTTTCATTGAACCTAGTAAATGTTGATCAAGTAACTCTGTTGCTTGTTCTGCATTCTTAGAGAGTACTAGCTTCATGATCATTTCGTGCTCATCAATATTGAACAGATCATCAGATGCTGTTTCAGCTGACATTGCTAAGAAGCGGTAACGTTTAACTTGGTTAATAAGTTCATCAAAGAACTTAAACATGTTCTCTGAATCAGCACCTTCAAGCAACGCGACATGGAACTGTTGGTGGCGTTCTTCCCATTCAACAGAATCAAATTCTTCTTCTACGTTCTGAAGGCGTGATAGCTTGTGGTAAGAGGTCAACACTTCTAATTCCCAGCTTTCATCGCCAGCTGAGATCGCTTTTTTAAGCAGAACGGAAGAGACCAGTCGAAGGCTTTCGTATAGGTCATTGAGTTCTTTCTTTGAGACCGGAGATACCCAGCAGCCTTTTTGTGGCTCTAGCTTTACGTATTTACTCCAAGATAACTGCACTAAGGCTTCACGAATTGGAGATGCGCCTACGTTGTATCGTGCTTTTAGATCAGCAACAACGAGTTTTTGGCCAGGGGTTAACTCACCATTAAGAATATCTTGGCGAATCATCTTTGATACTTTGTCTGTGAGCGTAGGACTAGACATTACAAACCTCATGCATATTTGATTCTAGTCTGCTAATCCGTCTCTTCGAAAGAGCCCATGGAAGTTAACAGTACGTGATTCTACTGTGATTGATAATACAGCGTACTGAAAAGTTAGGCAAGATTTGTTTCATAAAAAAAGAGGGCCGAAGCCCTCTTTTATATTTTATGCGTATCGGTTCATTCTTATAGAACGTGAACAGATGCCGTGTTTGTAGTACCAGAAGCGACTAGAGCACCAGAAACCATAACTACGATGTCGCCTTTGTTACCTAGGCCAGATTGTAGAGCGATTTCTTTACCGTTGATGTAAAACGCGTCTGTGTTCTCGATAGAGTCAACAAGAACTGGCTTAACACCTTTAGTTAGAACTAGCTGTGCAGCTGTCTTTTCGTTAGTTGTTAGAGCAAGGATGTTTGCAGTTGGGAAGTACTTACGTACTGAACGTGCAGACTTACCGCCTTCAGTTGCAACAACGATTAGAGGAGCAGCTAGCTTCTCTGCTGTGTCTACAGCGCCTTTACATACTGCTTCAGTGATGCGTAGACGTGGGCTGTCTAGACGAGAACCTAGCTCAGCTTTAAGAGCTGAATCAGTACGGTTCGCGATTTGAGCCATGATAGTTACAGCTTCAACTGGGTACTTACCTTTAGCAGTTTCACCAGAAAGCATTACTGCATCAGTACCATCCATGATTGCGTTCGCAACGTCACCCGCTTCAGCACGAGTTGGACGTGGGTTGCTGATCATAGAGTCAAGCATTTGAGTTGCAGTGATAACCATCTTACGTGCACGGTTACACTTCTCGATCATCATCTTCTGAGCGAAGATTACTTCTTCAGCTGGGATTTCAACACCTAGGTCACCACGAGCAACCATGATGCCGTCAGAAGCTTCAAGGATTGAATCGAAGTTATCTACACCTTCTTGGTTTTCAATCTTAGAAATGATGTGGATGTTCTCGCCGCCGTTAGCGTTTAGAAGCTCACGGATTTCTTTAACGTCGTCTTCTTTACGGATGAAAGAAGCAGCTACGAAATCAACGCCTTGCTCACAACCAAACTTAAGGTCAGCTTTGTCTTTCTCAGAAAGAGCTGGAAGTTGAACAGAAACGCCAGGAAGGTTAACACCTTTGTTTTCGCCTAGAGCACCGTTGTTAAGAACTTTACACTTAACTTCAGCTTCTGTTGTTGCGATAACTTCCATTTCGATTAGGCCGTCATCAACAAGGATAGTGTTACCAGCTGTTAGGTCTTTAGCGAAACCTAGGTAAGTTACTGCTACTACGTCTTTGTTACCAACAACTGTTGCGTCAGTTGTGAAAGTGAACTCTTGACCAGCTACTAGATCTACGTCGTTACCATCTTCAAGTTTGATAGTACGGATTTCTGGACCTTTAGTATCTAGAAGGATAGCAAGTTGCTCACCTTTGTTTTCCATTACTGTACGGAAGTTCGCGATACGAGTGCCGTGTTCTGCGAAGTCACCGTGAGAGAAGTTAAGACGCATAACGTTCATGCCAGCATCTACTAGTTCAGTTAGCTTCTCTACAGATTCAGTTTTAGGGCCAATCGTACATACGATTTTGGTCTTTTTCATGGAAGGTACTCTCCGGTAAGTATTGTTACAATTTGAAATTTATTTAAGGTCTGAAGATTGGTCCGCTACATCAACATTTTGTGCCTGTTGTGTAAAAGCGCGGGACTTCCAATATGTCCTTCAGAGTTGTAAGTCTTTCATCAATTTTAGTCATTTTATGACCAAAAGATTTTGATTCAATATCGGTTTTATGTGACTTACCCCACTATATAAGAGGTAAGTTGCAAAAAAATAACAGTCAGTTTTGTAATTTTTTTTCTTTTCGGGTGCGGATTCTACCACCTAATCAGTTCAATATCACTGCTTAACAATTGTCTTAGGACAAGGTTTTATCGCTATTTATTAATTTTTTGGATCAAAATAAATGGACTAAATAGTTTCGTTGTAACTATAATATGTTTCAAACCGAAACTTACTGGCCTTTTTTAAATGTCGAAACGAAACACCCAGCTCAGAAGACATGCTATTTCTAACCTCGTTAACGAAAAGGGGGAGGTTAGTGTTGATGAACTATCCGCTAAATTCGAAACCTCAGAGGTCACGATTAGAAAGGACTTAGCGTCTTTAGAGAAAAACGGTCAGCTTTTGCGCCGTTATGGTGGTGCGATTTCATTACCGAAAGAGGTTGTGAACGAAGAACTGGGTCCACAAGTTTCGACTCGAAAGATTTCATTAGCGAAAGCCGCTGCAGATTTAATTCGCGACCATAATCGCATTGTGATCGATAGCGGTAGCACGACAGGAGCGCTAATTCAGCAGCTCAATAGCAAGCGTGGTTTGGTTGTGATGACCAACTCGTTGCATGTCGCTAATGCACTTAATGAGTTGGAAAGCGAACCAACACTGCTAATGACCGGCGGCACTTGGGATACCCATTCGGATTCTTTTCAAGGCAAAGTCGCAGAATCAGTACTTCGAGCTTACGATTTTGATCAACTATTTATCGGGGCTGATGGTATCGACCTTGATAGAGGCACAACCACGTTCAATGAATTGGTTGGCCTAAGTAAAGTAATGGCTGAAGTGTCACGAGAAGTGATCGTGATGGTTGAGTCGGAAAAGGTGGGACGAAAGATCCCGAAC
Organism: Vibrio sp. NC2; assembly: GCF_025195005.1. Lineage (NCBI taxonomy): Bacteria > Pseudomonadati > Pseudomonadota > Gammaproteobacteria > Vibrionales > Vibrionaceae > Vibrio > Vibrio sp. NC2. The sequence goes on along the minus strand of NZ_JANVFC010000014.1, from coordinate 79,044 downwards.
TTAGAGCTGGCATGGGAACACATTGACATCTTAATTACCGATACAGACTTAGGCGAAGAATCCAAAGCAAGTATCGAATCACATGATGTTCGAGTGATCCTGACCGATCCAGCGTAAAAACAAATTTAAGTATTATGCATTTACCTTCCTATAATTGATCTTAATAAAGATCTGGCCTTTGCTTGCTGCCAATAGGAATAAAACGAAATTGATGGAGTGAAACTATGTGTGGAATTGTTGGTGCAGTAGCACAGCGTGATGTAGCTGAAATTTTAGTAGAAGGTCTTCGCCGCCTAGAATACCGAGGCTACGATTCAGCGGGTGTCGCTGTAGTTGATAGCGAATCTAACCTAACTCGTGTACGCCGCCTTGGTAAAGTACAAGAGCTAGCAGACGCAGTCGATCAACAACATGTCATTGGCGGTACTGGTATTGCTCATACACGTTGGGCGACACACGGTGAGCCTTCTGAAGCAAACGCACACCCACACATGTCTGGCGACATTGCTGTTGTACACAATGGCATTATCGAAAACCACGAAACACTGCGCGCTCTGCTGCAAGAGCGTGGCTACGTGTTTACTTCACAAACAGATACAGAAGTTATCGCTCACTTAGTTGAGTGGGAACTTCGCACGTCAGCTTCATTGGTTGAAGCGCTTCAAAAGACAGCGAAACAATTAGACGGTGCATACGGCACGGTGGCGGTTGATCGTAAAGATCCTAGCCGTATCGTTGTTGCTCGTTCTGGTAGCCCAATCGTTATCGGTTTTGGTGTGGGCGAGAACTTCCTTGCTTCTGACCAACTAGCGCTATTAAGCGTAACTCGTCGCTTCATGTACTTAGAAGAAGGTGATGTTGCTGAGGTGACTCGTCGTGATGTAACAGTATTTGATGTGGCGGGCGAGCGTGTTGAGCGTGAAATCGTTGAATCAAACGCAGAACACGATGCAGGTGATAAAGGTCAATACCGTCACTTCATGCAGAAAGAGATCTTTGAGCAGCCAACAGCGCTGATCAACACAATGGAAGGCCGTATCTCTGACACTTCGGTTATCACTAACGCAATCGGTGTTAAAGCGGAAGAGATCCTAAGCAAAGTTGAACACGTGCAGATCATCGCATGTGGTACGTCTTACAATTCAGGCATGGCTGCGCGTTACTGGTTTGAATCTCTAGCAGGCGTAAGCTGTGACGTAGAGATTGCTTCTGAATTCCGTTACCGTGATTTCGTTGTTCGTCCGAATAGCCTATTGGTGACTTTGTCTCAGTCTGGTGAAACGGCGGATACGCTTGCTGCACTTCGTCTTGCAAAAGAAAAAGGTTACATGTCAGCAATGACTATCTGTAACGTTGCAGGCTCTTCGCTGGTTCGTGAATCTGATTTTGCCTTCATGACTCGCGCAGGAACAGAGATCGGTGTTGCTTCTACTAAAGCTTTCACCACTCAACTAGCTGCAATGCTGATGATGGTAACGTCAATTGGTCGTCTACAAGGTCGCATCAATGAAGAGAAAGAAGCGGAGATCGTTCAAGCACTGCATCAACTGCCTGCTGATATTGAAAAAGCATTAGCGTTTGATAAAGAGATCGAAGCGCTAGCACCTGATTTTGCAGATAAGCACCACACACTATTCTTGGGTCGTGGTGAGTTCTACCCAATCGCGATGGAAGCGTCTCTTAAACTGAAAGAGATCTCTTACATCCACGCAGAAGCATACGCGGCTGGTGAGCTTAAGCACGGTCCTTTGGCTCTTATCGATGCAGATATGCCAGTCGTCGTTATTGCACCAAGCAACGACTTGCTAGAGAAGCTGAAATCAAACGTTGAAGAAGTACGTGCTCGTGGCGGTCTACTTTACGTATTCGCAGATGAAGATGCAGGCTTTGAAAGCGATGAGAACATGAAGATCATCAAGATGCCTCACGTAAGTGAAGTAACAGCACCTATCTACTACACAGTACCGATGCAGCTGTTGTCTTACCACGTAGCGCTAATCAAGGGTACCGATGTTGACCAACCTCGTAACCTTGCGAAAGCGGTAACGGTTGAGTAATCGTTAGCCTATCTAAGAAAATTAGATAATAAGAAGCCCATCCTGTGATGGGCTTTTTTGTGTCTGCCAGTTAACGATCAGTGTTAGAGCTAGCTGTAGCGTCATTAAGCATTAAGTGCTTGCTCTAGATCAGCCAAGATATCGTCAATGTGTTCAATACCTACTGAGAGGCGAATCATCTCTGGTGACACACCTGCTTGCTTTTGTTCCGCTTCGCTTAATTGACGGTGTGTCGTCGAAGCAGGGTGACAAGCGAGAGATTTTGCATCACCAATGTTCACCAAGCGCTTGAAGATTTGCAGCGCATCATAGAAACGAACACCGGCTTCATAACCATCTTTCAAGCCAAAAGATAAAATGGCAGACGGCTTACCTTGCATGTATTTCTCAGCCAGTGGGTAGAACTCAGAGGTTGGTAACCCCGCGTAGCTTACCCAACTCACATTCTCATGTTGCTTAAGGTATTCTGCTACTTTCAGTGCATTCTCGGTGTGTCGCTCCATGCGTAGCGACAACGTTTCTAGGCCCTGCATCAACATGAAGGCATTCATGGGTGACAGTGCTGCGCCTGTATTACGCAATGGAACGGTTCGAGCGCGGCCAATAAAGGCGGCTTCACCAAAGGCTTCGGTATATACCACACCGTGGTAAGAAGGTTCTGGTTGATTAAAGACCGGGAAGCGATCTTTGTGCTCTGCCCATGGGAATTTGCCTGAATCGACAATAACACCACCCAACGTCGTTCCGTGACCACCAACGTATTTGGTTAGCGAGTGCACCACAATATCGGCACCAAAATCGATAGGTTTACACAACACAGGTGTCGCCACCGTATTATCGACAATCACAGGTACACCTTGTGCGTGAGCAAGCTCAGCAACACGTTCTAAGTCGATAATATTGCCTGCTGGGTTACCGATACTTTCACAATAAACCGCCTTGGTTTTTTCATCGATCAGTGCCGCTAAGCTTTCTGGTTTGTCGTCTTTGGCAAAGCGAACTTCGATCCCTTGGTTTGGTAGCATATGAGCAAATAGGGTGTAAGTACCGCCGTAAAGCTGAGGTGTTGAAACGATGTTGTCACCGATTTGTGCCAACGTTTGAATCGCGTAGTTGATCGCCGCGCTGCCTGCACTCACCACTAAGCCTGCAATACCACCTTCTAAGGCTGCCATGCGTTTTTCCAACACATCATTGGTTGGGTTCATTATACGAGTGTAGATATTGCCTGGCACCACAAGGTTAAACAGGTCGGCGCCGTGTTGTGCGTCATCGAATTCGTAAGCAACGGTTTGGTAAATAGGAGTCGCAACCGATTTGGTTGTTGGATCAGTGTCGTAGCCGAAGTGAATCGAGAGCGTTTCGTCTTTCATGAGTCTTCCCTGAACTATTGAATGATTTGTGTACTCTCATATTGCCGATTTTTTTATAAAAGAAAAGTATGTTTAGTCACATAGAAGAAACTGGACGAATGGGGCTGAGCGTTAAGCTAGAAGATAAAGGGCTAGAAAAGCAAAAAGCCAGAGCAGCGTGAACTGTTCTGGCTTTTCTAATTTGGTGGCCCCTCCCAGATTTGAACTGGGGACCGAACGATTATGAGTCGTGCGCTCTAACCACTGAGCTAAGGGGCCGTAGGGCATAGATTATAGGGGAACCAATCAATGGTGTCTAGACACTATGAGGGGCAATTCCGCTTACATCTTAGCCACTTAAATCACGTAGGCACAAAAAAGGTGAGCCAACGCTCACCTTTTTTATTTTATGCTTAAAAGCTAACCACACTAGAGCGTGTAATTACTCGTCTAGGAAGCTACGCAGAGTTTCTGAGCGGCTTGGGTGACGAAGTTTACGCAGTGCTTTTGCTTCGATCTGACGGATACGTTCACGAGTTACGTCGAACTGCTTACCAACCTCTTCAAGAGTGTGGTCAGTGTTCATGTCGATACCGAAACGCATACGCAGTACTTTCGCTTCACGAGGCGTTAGGCCTGCAAGAACGTCTTTAGTTGCACCGCGCAGGCTTGTTGCCGTTGCAGAGTCTAAAGGCAGTTCTAGCGTTGTATCTTCGATGAAATCACCCAGATGCGAATCTTCGTCGTCACCGATTGGTGTCTCCATTGAGATAGGCTCTTTAGCAATTTTCAGTACTTTACGGATCTTGTCTTCAGGCATTTGCATGCGCTCAGCCAACTCTTCCGGAAGCGGTTCACGACCCATCTCTTGTAGCATTTGACGAGAGATACGGTTTAGTTTGTTGATCGTTTCGATCATGTGAACCGGAATACGGATAGTACGAGCTTGGTCGGCAATCGAACGAGTGATTGCTTGACGGATCCACCACGTAGCGTAAGTCGAGAACTTGTAACCACGACGGTATTCAAACTTATCTACCGCTTTCATCAGACCGATGTTACCTTCTTGGATTAGATCCAGGAATTGTAGACCACGGTTTGTGTACTTCTTAGCAATCGAGATTACTAGACGTAAGTTCGCTTCAACCATCTCTTTCTTCGCACGACGAGCTTTCGCTTCACCGATAGACATACGACGGCTGATATCTTTGATGCTTTGAACAGTAAGAGACGTTTCACGTTCGATGATATCCAGCTTTTGGATAGAGCGACGGATGTCGTGTTCGTTACGTTTGATCTTTTCTGCGTATGGCTTGTCTGAAGCAAGAACTTCGTCCAACCATGCTTCGCTAGATTCATTGCCAGTAAATAGAGCAATGAAAGATTTCTTCGGCATTTTGCCGTACTCAACCGTTTGACGCATGATTAGGCGTTCTTGAGTACGTACGCGATCCATAGAAGTACGCAGTTCGTTTACTAGGTAATCAAACTGTTTTGGCGTCAGACGGAATTCTTTGAATACGTCTTGCATCATTGTTGTTGCAAGCGTTGCTTTCGGGCTTTCGTGGCCGTATTCATTGATTGCTAGTTGACGGTTTTGGTAGCTAGTACGAAGTGCTGTGAACTTCTCAAGAGCAAGCTCAGGATCAATACCTGTATCTTCCTCTTCTTCTTCCTCGTCGTCTTCTGCTTCTTCTTTGTCTTCGTCTTCTAGATCAGTTTTAGCGAGCTCTGAACCGATGTGAGTCGCCGTTGGCGCAGCTGTGCCATCGTCGTCTGGGTCAACAAAGCCATTGATTAGATCTGTTAAGCGAATCTCTTCAGCGAGTACGCGGTCAAACTGTTCCAAGATGTATGGAATCGTGCCTGGGTACTCAGCAACAGATAATTGAACGGTATTGATACCATCTTCAATACGCTTCGCAATGTCGATTTCGCCTTCACGAGTCAGTAGTTCAACTGTACCCATTTCACGCATGTACATACGAACTGGGTCAGTTGTACGGCCAATCTCGCTTTCTACGCTTGAAAGCGCAGCAGCAGCAGCTTCAGCTGCATCTTCATCTATATTGGCATCGTCATCATTAAGAGCTAGATCATCAGCGTCAGGTGCAGTTTCTACTACCTTGATACCCATGTCATTGATCATTTGAATGATGTCTTCTACCTGTTCAGAATCCACGATTTCTGCAGGTAGGTGGTCGTTTACTTCGGCGTAGGTCAGATAGCCTTGTTCCTTGCCTTTAATAACAAGTAATTTTAGCTGTGACTGCGGATTTTGATCCATAGATGATATCCAACTTCAGGTCTGGTGAAGGACGTTGCATTCTCAAATGCAAACCAATTATGTTAACAAATTTATTAAATGCTGACTAATCAAACAGGGTTACGCTTTTAGATCTAGCATTAAAGCTAGTAGCTCCCTTTTTTCTTCGGCTGATAAACCGACACTTCTTGCTTTGGCCTGCAGGTTTTCAATTTGTTTTTCAACGCACTGGGCAAGGATATTGTCCAATGAGTCTAAAAATATGTCTTCTTGATTGTCTTCGTCGAGGGGGATTTCCCAGCTCGCGAGACGAGACAGAAGTGCCTCATGTTTGTTCTCTCGCCAATGTTCTAATAATTGGCCTGTGCTGATATGGGGGTTCACTCGGCAGATATCAAGTACTTCGACGAATAAACTTAGTCCAGGCAGCTGTAAGCCTTTGACACTTGATAAATCCGGTACCATATCAGCATAGCTCGGATTTTGGATAAGCAAAGCGATAACTTCACGCATTGGAGTGCGCTTGAGCTCTTTATGCGGTTGAGGTGTCGGGTTCTTTGTGTGAACGCGAGCACGCCTCAATTGGTTATCAAATCCAGTTCGCTCATCGAGCAATTTTTCGAGCAGTTCTTGGAAGTAACTGTCAGGAATTTTACTAATCAAGGCGCTCGCGTGTGCACGCAGTGCCGATTTTCCTTCTGTTGTTCCTAAATTCAGCTTGTGTATTTCAATCAGGTTATCGAACAAGTAGGTCGAAAGCGGCGTCGCATTGTGGACGAGCTGTTCGAAAGCAGCTTGACCGTGTTCTCTAATATAGCTGTCAGGGTCTTCACCGTCTGGCAAGAACAGAAACTTGAGTGTGTTACCTGTTTTTAGGTATTCAAGCGCATTTTCTAGTGCGCGCCATGCGGCCTCTTTACCTGCTCTATCACCATCGTAACAACAAACCACAGTATTGGTCTGGCGGAACAACATTTGAACGTGATCACCGGTTGTTGAGGTGCCCAGTGATGCCACTGAGTAATCGACACCGTATTGCGCTAGTGCGACAACATCCATATAACCTTCAACCACAAGTACTTGAGGCGGTTCACGGTATGCTTGTAACACTTCATAAAGGCCGTAAAGCTCTTTACCTTTATGGAAGATCGGCGTTTCTGGCGAGTTTAGATACTTTGGTGTGCCGTCTTCTAAAACACGGCCGCCAAACCCGATCACTCGGCCACGACGGTCACGAATCGGGAACATCACGCGTCCACGGAATCGATCGTATCGGTTGCCTTTATCGTTTTCTATCAACATGCCGCCAGTAACGAGCATGTCTTGGGCTTCTTTTTGTTGGCCAAAGTTCTTACGAACCAAGTCCCATTCATCAGCGACGTAGCCAATGCCAAACTTCTGTACGATTTCACCAGAAAGACCGCGATTTTTTAGGTAATCAATCGCAGGTTTGTTAGCTGAGATTTTCAGCTGAGAGCGGTAAAAATTACTGATGCCGCCCATCAAATCGTAGAGGTTACGTTTTTGTTCGCTGTTGGCTCTTGGCGCCGTGGATATTTCACCGCTGCGCTGTTCTCTAGGAACATCAAGTCCTAAAAATGAGGCCAGCTCTTCAATCGCTTCAACAAAATCGAGACGTTCGAACTCCATAATGAAGTCGATAGCATTGCCGTGTACGCCACAACCAAAGCAGTGATAAAACTGTTTTTCTTGGCTTACGCTGAAAGAAGGGGTCTTTTCGTTGTGAAATGGGCAACAAGCACCATAGTTTTTGCCTTTTTTCTTAAGTTTCACGCGTGCGTCCACAATATCGACAATGTCGAGACGCGCTAGGAGATCATCGATGAAACTACGCGGGATGTGTCCTGCCATAAAACCTTAGAAAAATGCACTAACTGAGAGTGTGGATAATAATAGTTTGAATAGGTTACAGATACAAACAAGCCGTGCGTTCCGAAGGATTGCACGGCTTGTTGCAATTTGATTTGGGATTAAGCGAGTTTAGAACGAACTAAACCACTAACTTTACCCATATCTGCACGCCCTTGAATTTGTGGTTTCAAGATAGCCATTACTTTACCCATGTCTTGCATGCCCGCAGGTTGAGCTTCTGCAATTGCGCTATCAAGTAGTGCAATAACTTCTTCTTCAGTTAGCGGTTGAGGCATAAAGCCTTCAAGTACCGTAATTTCTGCTTTTTCCACGTCAGCAAGATCTTGACGATTTGCCGATTCATATTGAGCAACAGAATCGCGACGTTGCTTAACCATTTTAACTAATATAGCAATAATGTCGTCGTCGTTCAGAGTGATCCGTTCGTCAACTTCACGTTGCTTAATTGCTGAAAGAGCTAAGCGGATAGTGCCAAGGCGCGGTTTGTCCTTGGCTTTCATCGCTAATTTTTGCTCTTCTTTGAGTTGTTCAATAAGAGCCATAACTCAGTCCTTATGGATTAAGTTATTAGTACAGACGAACGCGACGTGCGTTTTCGCGAGCTAGCTTTTTAGCGTGACGCTTTTGAGCTGCTGCTTTAGCGCGTTTGCGAACTGTAGTTGGCTTTTCGTAATGCTCACGACGACGCACTTCAGAAAGGATACCTGCTTTTTCACAAGAGCGCTTGAAACGACGTAGTGCAACGTCGAACGGTTCGTTTTCACGTACTTTAACTATTGGCATATGCCTTTCACCTCAGGGGTTATTCATTATCGCTGGTTACTCAGTACCAAATCAGAGAAGTTACCCATCGAGCTAACTCTCTATTTGCGTTTGGCCATTAACCAGCTTGATCAAAAATGGTGCGGAATTTTAATCCGATCACAGTGGCTTTGTAAAGCACTTTGTCGATTATAGTCTGTACAATATTTGTTTGAAGAGCTTAGGCAGGGTAATATTGCGCTAATTTCCCATTTTAGACGAAAGCGTGCCGAGAAAATTATGCGCATTATTGGTATTGAAACCTCTTGTGATGAAACAGGAATCGCAATTTATGATGATGAGCAAGGGCTGCTTTCTCATCAGTTATACAGCCAAGTAAAACTGCACGCCGATTACGGTGGTGTGGTACCTGAGCTAGCGTCGCGTGACCACGTAAAAAAAACCATTCCACTGATTAAAGCGGCATTGGCAGAAGCGAACCTAACGTCGAAAGACATTGATGGCGTGGCTTACACAGCTGGTCCCGGTTTGGTTGGTGCATTGCTTGTGGGTGCAACAATTGGTCGCAGTATTGCTTATGCGTGGGGCGTGCCTGCTGTGCCAGTACACCATATGGAAGGTCACCTTCTTGCGCCAATGCTAGAAGACAATCCTCCACCATTCCCATTTGTTGCTCTGCTGGTTTCTGGCGGTCATACCATGATGGTCGAAGTAAAAGGCATTGGTGAATACCGAATCCTTGGTGAATCGATTGATGATGCGGCGGGTGAAGCGTTTGATAAAACCGCGAAGCTGATGGGCTTAGATTACCCGGGTGGCCCGCTGTTATCTCGACTTGCAGAAAAAGGGACTCCGGGGCGCTTTAAGTTCCCACGTCCAATGACCGATCGCCCAGGGCTAGATATGAGCTTTTCTGGTTTGAAAACGTTCGCGGCAAATACCATTCGCGCTAATGACAATGATGACCAAACTCGTGCTGATATTGCTTACGCGTTCCAAGAAGCGGTTTGTGCGACCTTGGTAATCAAGTGTAAGCGTGCCTTGGTAGAGACGGGTATGAAACGTATCGTGATTGCTGGCGGTGTTAGTGCCAACAAACAGCTACGTATTGAGCTTGAAGCGCTGGCGAAGAAAATCGGTGGTGAGGTTTACTACCCACGAACTGAATTCTGTACTGATAACGGTGCGATGATTGCTTACGCGGGTATGCAACGCCTTAAAAATGGTGAAACGGCTGATTTGTCTGTTCATGCCACGCCGCGTTGGCCAATTGACCAACTAGAGCCAATTGCTTAGCTCGTAGCAATCGCTTGGCTAGTAGCAATCGTTCAACGAGAAACCGTCGATCAACAAAAGCTAACCGCAGAATAAACCAGTGTGTTTCGATAAACGGTCGCCTTGTGCGGCCGTTTTTATATCCTAGCTTACCGACTATGTGTCGATAAATAATTGCTAATAGAGATTAGGGAAGAAAATGAACAAGTTTACAGTAGACAATCAGTCGATGGCGTACCTAGATGAAGGTCAAGGCCCTGTTGTTGTGTTAGGCCACAGCTACCTTTGGGATAGTGCAATGTGGAAGCCGCAGATCGATGCATTAAAAACTCAGTATCGCTGTATTGTTCCAGAGCTTTGGTCTCATGGTGAGTCACAAGCTGCACCAGCTTCGATGCGTAACTTGAAAGATTACGCTCAGCACGTTTTGGCTCTGCTTGATCATTTAGATATCGAAGAATTCTCTGTGGTTGGCTTATCGGTTGGCGGTATGTGGGGAACAGAGTTGGCGGAGTTAGCTCCTGCACGAATCAAGTCTTTGGTACTTATGGATACCTTTGTTGGTTTAGAGCCAGAAGTTGCTCATGCTAAATACTTCAGCATGTTAGACACCATTACTCAAACCAAAATGGTTCCTCAGCCGATTGTAGAAGCGGTTGTTCCACTGTTCTTTGCTAATGATGCTCAAACTAACTCACCAGCTTTAGTGGGAGGTTTTACTCAGCAGCTATCATCACTTGAGGGTGAGAAAGCAGAAGAAGTCGCACGAATCGGTCGAATGGTGTTTGGGCGTCGCGATATGATTGAAGCGGTAGAGAACTTTGCACTGCCAGTGTTGATTGCCGTTGGACAAGAAGATAAGCCGCGTCCGGCACTTGAGTCATACCTAATGCATGATTGCATTACGGGCAGTGAGTTAGTGGTGATTCCTGGTGCTGGTCATATTAGCTCGCTAGAGCAACCAGAGTTTGTGAACACAATGCTGAAGACGTTTTTAGATAAACATCTGCTGTAAGCTCTTAAAGACTGAATAGTATTGATCGATTGAGATTTGTGTCGGTTTAAATTTATCTCGGTTTAAAAATGGTTCGGCTTAGACATGACAGTTTAAGCCGATTTTTTTTGCCCGAGTTTTGGTTCACTGCCATCGAGTAGGCGACGAATATTCTGATGGTGACGTAGGACGATCAAACAACACAACATGGCCACAGGCAGTGTGTATTGAGGTTTGACTAACCAAGCGTAGAAAGGTGCGAGCAACACAGTAACCAGTGCCGCTAAAGAAGAATAACGAAACAAAAATGCCACAACCAACCAAGTCGCCATGATCATGCCCGTTAGATCAAATCCAATTGGGGCGATGGCTCCGAGTGCCGTTGCGACGCCTTTACCACCTTTAAAGTGGAAGAATATTGGGTACATATGACCAAGGCATGCAGCAATCGCCACGACGCCTAAAATGATCGAGTCGATGTTGAGGTAGTAGCCAAGCCAGACTGGAATGGTGCCTTTAAGCATGTCACAAAGTAGCACGGCTGCAGCGGCGCCTTTGCCGCCCACACGCAGTACATTGGTGGCCCCTGGATTGTTGGAGCCTACCGTTCTTGGATCTGGAAGTCTTAAGACTCGGCATATCAAGACCGCACTCGAAATTGAACCTAGCAAATAGGCCGCAATGATCATGATAAGTGCCAAAGGGGTCATGTTTTTCCTTAAACGGTTATAAGTCTAACGATGGGAAAATAATGCTCAATCCAAGAGTAATTGATATCATATCTGGAATTACACGAATAATACGTTTTTTTCCCCCATATGGGTATCCGACCTCTAAAAGGACAAGTCATGGCACTGGATAAAGTTTTCATTGAACAGCTAGAAGTAATTACAACGATCGGTGTTTACGATTGGGAACAAGAGATCAAACAAAAACTTGTGCTTGATATTGAAATGGCTCATGACAACCGCCCTGCAGGTAAGAGTGATGATGTTGTTGATGCTTTGGATTACTCGACAGTCAGCACAGCCGTACTTGACCACATTGCGAATGGCCGATTCCTATTGGTTGAGCGTGTGGCAGAAGAAGTCGCTGAACTAATCATGACTCAGTTTTCAGTGCCTTGGATTAAAATCCGTTTAGCGAAGCCTGGCGCAGTGCCACAAGCAAAAGCCGTCGGTGTGATCATCGAACGAGGTCAAGCATGACAATAGCCTATGTTGGTGTTGGTACGAACATAGACCGCGACAAGCATGCAAGGGTGGCATGGACAGAGCTTCAATCGTTAGGGACTAACCTTAAATGCTCTAAGATCTATCATTGTGAGCCTGTAGGGTTTGAAAGCCATTCGTTTTATAACTTTGTGATAGAGCTCGACACATCACTCTCATTGACTGAATTTTCACAGCAACTTCGTAAAATTGAGTTTAAATGGGGTCGCTCTCAAGATGCTCATAAACTTCAAGATCGAAAGCTCGATCTTGATATTGTGCTGTTTGGAGACGTGGTTTCTGAAAGCGAACCAGAATTACCACGCAGTGATATCTATAAATATCCTTTTGTAACACAACCACTTTATGATCTCTGTCCTGCGAGAGTGATCCCGCAAGATGGAAGAACCGTCAGTGAAATATGGCAGAAGATGCAGCAATTAGATTCGCTCTCTGTCGTAGATATAACACTATAATTTTTAAGGTAAGTAATGAGTTATTTTGAAGCGTTTATGTTGGCGTTGGTGCAAGGCTTTACTGAGTTTTTACCTATTTCCAGTTCTGCACACTTAATCCTTCCTTCGGCTGTTTTAGGTTGGGAAGATCAAGGCTTGGCTTTTGATGTTGCGGTCCACGTCGGTACTCTGGCTGCCGTCGTTATCTATTTCCGCAAAGAAGTGGTCTCTCTTTTGAGCGCATTCTTTGGTTCCGTGTTTAAAGGTGATCGTAGTAAAGAAGCGAAGCTCGCTTGGATGATCATTCTCGCGACGATTCCAGCGTGTATCTTTGGTTTGTTGATGAAAGATATTGTTGAGCTTTATTTGCGCAGTGCGTGGGTGATTGCGACGACAACGATTATTTTTGGTTTATTGCTATGGTGGGTGGATAAAAACTCAAGCCTACGTGATGACGAATACCAAGCGGGTTGGAAAAAGGCGCTGTTTATTGGTCTTGCTCAAGCAATGGCGATCATCCCAGGTACGTCTCGCTCTGGCGCAACGATTACCGCAGCACTTTACCTTGGTTTCACACGTGAAGCCGCGGCTCGATTCTCTTTCCTAATGTCTATCCCAATCATCACTCTGGCGGGTGGTTACTTAGGTCTGAAGTTAGTGACCAGTGGTGACCCTATCCATGTTGGCACCTTGCTAACGGGTATCGTGGTTTCTTTCATCAGTGCTTATATCTGTATTCACTTCTTCTTGAAGCTGATCTCACGTATGGGTATGACACCGTTTGTTATCTACCGCCTGATTCTAGGTTTTGGTCTATTTGCTTTCTTGATGATGCAGTAGCACTCAACTTACGTAGACAAATGTTTCGTCCTACAGATTGAAACGGAAAAACCCGCCTAGTAGCGGGTTTTTTAATGCATGGTAATCAGCATTGTGCAGATTAACTATTAGAGAGTTCTGATAACGCGCTCTCAATCGCGGCAGCTCTACGCTTTTCTTGTTCTTCTCGAATGTCTTTGCCTTTAAAACCATCGGCAATAATCGCTTTTACTTCGACTTGAAGCGCTGCTTGGTAAGCCATTTCAAAACGCGCTTTCTGAGGGTAAGGCTGATCTTCTAATCCTTTACGACCAGCATGATCGGCTTGGCAGCAAAGCAGTATGTCGTTGAGCCTGTCTGGTTTACGCCAAACATCAAACTTGTTCAGAACCTTGAGAAAGGTAGTTGGCTTGAGCTCGCCTGCGCGGTGGATATTAGAATGCTGCTCGCACACTAACAACGCAAGATCTCTGAATTCATTGGGCACTCTGACTCTTTCACACAGCTTCTTAATGATTTTTAAGCCTGTATGGCAATGCATTTTATGGCTTGGCCACTCGCTTTCTGGCGTGACGCCTTTACCTAAATCATGCACTTGAGCGGCAAAACGCGCGGGTAACGATGAGCTTAATCGCGCAGCTTGTTGAGCAACCATCAGAGTGTGAATGCCCGTGTCGATCTCAGGGTGCCACTTTTCAGGTTGAGGTACACCAAACAGCGCGTCAATTTCAGGCAACACAACAGCCAATGCACCACACTCTTTCAGTATCGAAAGGAACACTTCAGGATGCGGAGTGCTAAGGGATTTATGCCACTCTTGCCAAACTCGTTCGGCAGTGAGATGTGCCAGTTCACCGGATTGAACTATCTCACTCATCATCACCATGGTTTCTGGTGCAACCGTAAAGTTGAGATGGTGAAGTTTGGCGGCGAAGCGAGCCACACGCAGCACACGCAGAGGATCTTCAACAAAAGCATCCGAGACGTGTCTTAGAACACGATCAGAGAGATCTTTCTGGCCATGGTAAGGATCGTAAAGCTGGCCTTTATCGTCTTGAGCAATGGCGTTGATGGTCAAATCTCGACGCATGAGATCTTCTTCCAAACTCACATCTGGTGCAAAGTAACATTCGAAACCTGTGTAACCCGAACCTGACTTTCTTTCGGTGCGAGCCAGTGCGTGCTCTTCTTTCGTCTTTGGGTGTAAGAATACGGGGAAGTCTTTACCCACTGCAGTAAAGCCAAGGTTTTCCATCTCTTGAGGGGTACTCCCTACCACGACCCAATCTCTATCATAGCTATCAATGTTGAGCAGCTTATCGCGCACCGCTCCACCGACTAGGTAGCGTTGTAGCCCATTGTCTTTTGGTAGGCTATCGTATATTTGCAACTTATCACCTCGAAATGTTTTATCACTGCTGGACTTTACTGCAAGCAATGGTACTTTCCATTAATCGTAATTATAGGGCAGCACATGTATAAGGAATATTTTGGCTTCGTTGAGATGCCATTTTCGATTGTACCAAATTCTCGCTACTTGTTTTTAAGTCAGCGCCATCAAGAAGCGATGCAGAACCTACAAGCCGGTTTAGGCGAAGGTGGGGGCTTTGCGATGCTTACTGGTGAGGTCGGTACAGGAAAAACAACGGTCGCCAAAGCGATGTTGTCATCACTCGATAATCAGACTCAAGCTGGCCTTATACTTAACCCTACGTTTTCCAATACGGATTTACTGGAAGCTATCTGTGATGAGTTTGAGGTCGAGTACCCTGAACAAGCATCGTTGAAACAGCTGAGTCAGGCCATTCATTACTTCCTGCTCGATAGTCATGCTGAAGGCATTCAAACCTTATTGGTGATCGATGAAGCCCAACATCTTGCAGCTGATGTGCTGGAGCAGTTACGCCTTCTGACCAACTTAGAAACCGACAGTCGCAAGCTGTTAAAAGTACTGTTGGTCGGCCAACCGGAATTACAACAGCACTTACAAACCACTCAATTACGTCAGCTAGCTCAGCGCATTACAGGTCGCTATCACTTACTGCCTCTTAATACTGAAGAAACTGGCAAGTACATCGCGTTTCGTTTGGAAACGGCGGGTGGCGAGCAGATGCTGTTTTCGAATCGTTCAATCAAGCTAATCGCCCAATATACTCATGGTATTCCAAGGCTCATTAACTTGGTGTGTGATAAAGCCCTGCAATTGGCTTTTCATGATGGTGAGCCATTACCGAACAATGAAACGGTTAACCGAGCGTGTCAGCAAGTTATGTCGTTTCAGGCCGATGTGTATCATGTCGAAAAGCCTCGATCTTCTCACGTAGTCCCCAAGTTATTCCAATACGCTGGGATTGCTACATTAAGTGTCGGCCTCGCAATGGCGACCTTTAATTTTGCTCCAAGCTATATCAATGCATGGCAGTCGGCTGAGACTTCAAGTGAAATGAAAACAGAAGTGTCTGCACAGGCTCAGCGCTCTTTGGTAGCGAGTCAACCTCAGTTGGTTGCTGAGCCAAAACCTTCCAAGTTTGCTTTGCCACAAGATATTCAACAGCACTTGATGCAGGGAACCAATCGTTCTCTCGCTATCAAGGACTTGTATACGCTCTGGGGGTATCAGTCTTCACTGCGTGATGGCTTGTGCTTAAGTGAGCCGCAAAGTGTCTTTGTGTGCGAGCAACAACAGTCAAATTTGGATACATTGTTAGATCTTGGCGTACCCGTGGTCCTTAATCTGGATATCGATCAAGAGCCAGTGTTTGCTGTGCTTTATGGTGCGTCTGAGGAGTCTGTCGAGCTCCTCGTTAACGAAAAGCTCTTGGTGATGCCTAAGCGTACCTTAAAGAAAATCTGGCAAGGTGATTATGTCGCGATTTGGAAACAGCCACTCAGAGAGACGCTCAAAGAGGGTTACCAAGGTGAGGCGATTGCACTGCTTGATCTGCTATTGTCTGAAGTTTTGGGTGAAGACGTATCGGGCAGTGATGTATTTGACTATGAGTTAAAAATGAAAATTGAAGCGTTTCAAATGTGGCAAGGGATGTCTGTCGATGGCATCGCTGGAAAGCGCACGCTGGCAAGATTACAAAGGTTGGCTCAACTCGACTCGCCTAAGTTGATGTCACTTGATGGAGGCGCAAGTTAATGTCACGCATTATGCATGAGCTTAATCAGTCGTCTGCTAAGCAGCCGCCTCTTAACCAAGCGTCTCTTAAACAATCATCTTTTAATAGCCCCAGCTTCAAAGGCTACCAAAATCATCATGTGCTAAGTTCTGTTAAAGGGATTAGCAATAAACGAGGCTCATCGTTAGCCATGGGGCTACTGCTTATCTTAGTGCCTTCTTTGTTGGTGGGTGGTGTTCTGGCTTATCAATCGTATAACCAACAACAAAACTCGGCTAGCCAAGCTGCCTATGTCGCTCTGCCTGAATCAAAACCTCAATCAGACCTTGAGCCTCAAATCGCTGATGCTGATATAGCCAATGTGGAGGCTGTGTCAATGGATGCAGAAGGTGAAGTATTATTTGCCGTTCGCGCAGCGCCGGCAAGCCAACCTTTGAAAGCACTGCCACGCCAAGAGGTGTATGCGCAGATTGGCTCTGAAAGTACGAATGTCGCTGGTGGAGCTATTGTGCCTGTGGCTAGTTCAGAGAGTAGTGCGCGAACATCAGAAGAGTCAGAGTTATCACTAGCTCAGCAAGAGGTTCAGCCAGGTGTAAGCAATGAGAATACGGCTCTGCAATCGGACAGTGATTTACTGCAAGGGCTAGATCTCAGTGAGTTACCCCCCGATTTGGCCTTAAAGCTTGAATCAATGATGGGTGAGCAACAAAGCGCACCTGAGCCAATGGACTCGCGTCCAGCAGGACAGGTAGGGTCTCAGGTCATTGAGCTGGAAACGCACACCAATAGCTTATCAGGGGTATTACCTAAGTTAGATCTACAAACTCACATGTACTCGAGTAGCGAAACCAAGCGTTGGGTCAAAGTGAATGGTCAAGAAGTGGCGCAAGGGGATTGGATTGGAAGAGACATCCAGTTACTCGAAATTAAGCCGCAATCAGTGATTATCGAGTTCAATCAACAGAAAATAGAAATCCCCGCTCTGTACGAGTGGAAAGGCTAAAAGCTAGATAGCCCTAAAGACCTAGAGAACAGACAAATAAAAAGGAGCACCGAGGTGCTCCTTTTTGATATTCGATACTGAATTTACTCTGTTTAGCGCAAGATAAGCCAAACAGGTAAAGTGATCAGCTTACGACCAGCCGTTTGGTGACTTTCTGCGACGAGGTATAATGTGTGGCAGGACAAGGCCAAGAAGTAGACCAATACCAGCAACACCACCACCATACATAAAGTATTTCAGTAGCAGATCATCTTTTTGAGTGTCTAGCTTAGCGCGTAGCTCACGGTTCTCTGTTTGAGAGCTCGTAAGTTGTTGGCTAATCTCGCTGTAGTTTTGCTCAAGTTCAGAAATTTGCTTGTTACGAGAGTCTAAAGAGCTCGCTAGGCCAGCTTTTTCGCTGTCAGCACTTTGACGAGCATTCGCTAGCTTGCCTTTAACGTCAGTCAGCTCTTTCTCTAGCTTAGGCATACGCAGAGCCATGCTTTCTTGAGTGCTTACAAACTTACTTTCTACCCAGCCTTTACGGCCGCGGTTGTCTTGAACCTGGGTGTAACCCGTGCTCTTGTTAGTTTGCAGGTAAGTAATCTTTTCACCAGCATCAACACTACCGATGATACGGAATGTGTTGTTTGGGCCAGAATGCATATAAGTAAATAGTTTGTCAGCAATATAACGGTCTTGTGCAAAGGCAGCTGGAGCCGCAAGCATTGCGAGCAAAACTAAGCTAATCAGTTTTTTCACAGTAAATCCCTTAACGATTCAAATTGGGTAGGCGTATGAGTCAGCCTCAATGAGCAAATAATATTTAGTTTCTTTATGCGGTGCAACAAAGAAGGGAGGCAAAGCCTCCCTTTCTGTGCGTTTGAGTCAATAATGACATGGTATTTACATATCATTACCGAAGCTCACCGTTTTCTGACGCTAATATTTACTAACGCCAAGGCTATTACATAGTAAACATAGCCTGAATTGCGTAGAAGAACACAACAGCAAGTAGAGCACCTGCAGGTAGCGTTACAATCCACGAAGCAACGATGTTACGCACAACGCCTAGGTTGAGTGCTGCGATACCACGAGCAAAACCTACACCTAAAACCGCACCAACCAATGTTTGCGTAGTTGAAATCGGAAGGCCAGTACCAGAAGCAAGTACAACCGTACATGCCGTTGCTAGTTGAGCGGCAAAGCCACGGCTAGGTGTTAGTTCTGTAATACCAGTACCCACAGTCGCCATTACTTTATGACCCATGGTAGCAAGACCAACAACGATACCAATACCACCTAGTGGAAGAATCCACCACGCAATGCTGCTTTTCGCTGTAAGTTCACCCATATTCTCAACGGTTGATACTACAGCAGACAATGGACCAATCGCGTTTGCTACATCGTTAGAACCGTGAGCGAATGCCATCGCACAAGCAGTAATAACCATTAAAACGCTGAAGATACCTTCTACACCGGCAAAGCCATGGTCTTCTTCGCGATTAGCAAATTTCTTTTGAATGTATAAGTAACCGCCAACCATGACTACAGCAGAAACACCAGCTGCCCATAACCAGGCTTCAGTACCGGTTAGGTGAAGGCCAACGTGCTTAAGACCTTTCTTGATTGTTACAAGTGCAATGACCATTGTCGTAATGAACATGTACACAGGCACAAAACGCTTAGCGTTAAATAACGGGTTTTCTGTATCGAATATCAGTCGTTGGGCACTGACAAAAATAAGATAGGCGAAGATGCCGGAAATCAACGGTGTGACAATCCAACTACCCACAATACCTTGAACGCTGTTCCAGTCTACGGCTTCTGTACCTACAGACACACACGCGAAACCGATGATTGCACCGATGATCGAGTGAGTCGTTGATACTGGCCAGCCCATGTATGATGCTAGAAGCAACCATGTACCAGCAGCCAGTAGCGCCGACATCATGCCGTACACAAGTACGTCAGGTTGATGAGCGAATAGAGACGTTTCGATAACACCTTTACGGATCGTGTCAGTTACTTCGCCGCCCGCAAGGTAAGCACCTGCGAATTCAAAGATCATTGCGATAATGATCGCTTGTTTTACGGTTAGAGCTTTAGAGCCTACTGAAGTGCCCATTGCATTCGCAACGTCATTTGCACCAATACCAATAGCCATCAAGAAACCGAAAGCTGCTGCAACAATAATCAGGACAGTGCCGTAGTTAGCAAGGATATCCATCGTAATACCTAGTTGTTTGATAACAAGCGGAACAAATTTAGACGCAAAAAACCGCTCAGCGAGAGGAATACTCAGCGCATAAGTGGTTTGGTTAAAAAATGCTCTTCGTTATATAGTTAGCGTATGATTTAAGATCGAGAAAGCATTACTTCAAGACGAGCGCCTACACGCTGTGCTTGATCTGCAATACCACCAACCCATTCAAGAATTTTGTATAAGAACATGATGTCAACTGGATTCATATCGTCTTCAATCGCCATTAATTGTTGGCGTAATTCGATCTGCATCGCGTCCGTGTCATCTTCAATTACATCTAACTGATGAATCATTTCAGCAACGAGTGTTACTTCACGGCCCTTAAAGCCAGTCTCAAGTAATTCGTCTAGTTCATTGATTACGTTTTGTGCTTGGTTCGCTGCATCTAGACAACGTTTAACGTAAGCGATGAAGTTTTCTTGCATTGGAGCTGGAATGACGAGTTGACGACCATATACACGGCCAGCAATGTCTTTCGCTAGGTTTGCGAGTTTGTCTTGTTGAGTTAATAGCTCCAACATATCGGTGCGATCAACTGGCATAAACAAACCACGAGGAAGTTTAAGGCGAATTTCACGTTTTAGTACGTCAGCTTCTTTCTCAAGGTGAGAAATCTGAGCTCGAATTTCTGATGCTTTCTCCCAGTCACCTTTTGAAGAAACTTCAAAGAAATTAACTAGGTGAGAACAACATTCGTTCACGCATACTACGTGACGCTGCAAAGGTTTAATTGGGGACTTTGCAAATAACCCCATAATTGTATTTACTGGCATGGTCATCCAACCTAATAAATAATAACCTTAAAACAACATACACCATATTCATGGTGAAATGTTAAGCGATGGCTACAAAGTCGCGCATGTTAACCTAATCAATGTCTCATTAAAACTG
The DNA here is from genome assembly GCF_025195005.1 of Vibrio sp. NC2. Taxonomy (NCBI): domain Bacteria; kingdom Pseudomonadati; phylum Pseudomonadota; class Gammaproteobacteria; order Vibrionales; family Vibrionaceae; genus Vibrio; species Vibrio sp. NC2. The sequence goes on along the minus strand of NZ_JANVFC010000014.1, from coordinate 58,696 downwards.
TTTTAGATCATCATAAGGGCGATATTTCTGACTTGCTGAGTTTTCAAATTGGCAATATCCTGTCCCTATCTTCACAGAAAGGTATAACTATGGAAACCGAGATAGAACTGAAGTTTTTTGTTTCTCCTGATTTTTCAGAGACTTTACGCAATAAAATTGCTGAAACTAAAGTACTTCAGCACAGTTGTCGCGAGCTAGGTAACATCTACTTTGACACCCCTGACAACTGGCTACGTAAGCACGATATTGGCTTGCGTATTCGACGTTTTGATGACGTATTTGTACAAACCGTAAAGACCGCTGGTCGTGTGGTTGCTGGTCTGCATCAAAGGCCTGAATACAATGCAGAACACGATAGCAATGAACCTAAGCTAGCCCTACATCCAGAGGATATCTGGCCAGCGGGTAAAGACATCGAAACGTTGCAAGCTGAGCTGACTCCTCTGTTCTCTACCAACTTCACGCGTGAGCAGTGGTTGATTGGTATGCCAGATGGCAGCCAGGTTGAGGTTGCGTTCGACCAAGGCTTTGTTGAGTCCGGCGAGCTGCAAGAACCGATTTGCGAAGTCGAATTGGAACTTAAATCGGGTCAAACGGATGCTCTATTTACATTGTCTCGTCAATTCTGCGAACAAGGTGGCATGCGTTTGGGGAATCTCAGCAAAGCCGCTAAGGGTTACCGTCTTGCTCAAGGTTATCAAGGAGATGAAGTCACTCCTTTGACCTTAGTTGATACTGACAAAAGTGATACTGTTGAATCGTGTTTCATTCAATCTTTAGAGCATGCTCTCGCTCATTGGCACTCTCACGAGCAGATTTTTACTGAGCGTCAATCTATTGAAGCGTTACATGAGATAAGCCATTCGTTAAGTTTTATTCGTCAAACCTTCACTATCTATGGTGATATTGTTCCAAGACGCGCGAGTGCTATTTTACGCCAAGAACTTAAGTGGCTTGAGCAAGAACTTGATTGGCTAAAAAGTTATGACCACTTCGAAGATTTGCTCGAAGATAAAGGCCACGTGCTGCGTAAGCTAGATGCACGTAAGTTCTTGGTCGCTGAGCTTAAAGAGATGCAAGAGCAACTGCCAGATCGTGAAGACCTGCTGACCTTATTGAGTTCTGCTCGATACACTGGGTTATTATTAGATCTGAGCCGTTGGATCTTGTCTCGTGGCTGGCAACCTTTCTTAGATGAAAAGGCACGTGAGCAAATGGCTCGTGGTATCGAATGGTTTTCCGTGCAGCAACTCGATCGCACATGGGCCGATTTGATGGAAGCTTTCCCGCCAGAGCGAGTGATGACCAGCCAAGCGTATATTGATCAGCAATACCGTTTGATGCGTAATCTGTATTCTGGCGTTGGTTTCGCGAGTTTGTATGATGACGATGAACGAAACAGCTTCCGTTTGCCATGGGCCGATATGGTGCAAGGCATTGATGACTTGCTGGCACTTAAAACGTTAGAGCCTTTGACTGAGAAATTGGAAGGCGATGAGAAGGTTCAGCTAGAGCGTTGGTTGGCTCGCCAAGAAGTGTCTATTCTGCATGCGATGGAACAGACGCGCCAAATCAGTGTTGAGGTTGAGCCATACTGGCAAGACTAAACTCAATACCGGCATCAGTATAAGTATGAATTTGAAAATAGGGCTTCGGCCCTATTTTTTTGTTTGTTGCTCGAGCTTCTCGAGTCGCTCTAGGATTTTCTGTTGTTGCTCAATGATCTTTTCAAGATGCTTCTCTTTGTTTTCTGCTCGTTGATTCTCATGGTGAGTTGGGGAGGTGATCAGAGAAGTAATCAAGCCTGAAATCATACCAAAAACACCCACACCACAAATGATCACCAGAGAGGCGACTAATTTCCCTGAGTTCGTCACGGGGTAATGATCGCCGTACCCTACGGTACTGATGGTAACGAAAGCCCACCACAAAGCATCTTGGCCAGTGGTAATGTTGGCATTGGGATCTTTGTGTTCTAACAGAAGTATTGTTCCAGCTCCTATGGTTAGGAGAATAACCAGCAGCAGAATAATCGAGGCGAGCGTGGTTTCTTTGCGATTACGAAACAGCTCTCTGAAAACACGTTTACCCGAGCGGAGCACAAGAATGACACGCAGGATCTGAAAAATGCGAGCGAAACGAAGTGGTTCGATCATTGGGATGCTTGCTAAGAAATCGATCCAGTGTACTTTTAGATATTCTTTCTTGTTTTGTGATCTCAATAGATCAATCGTGAGCTGAAAAAGAAAAACACTACAGATTATAAAATCGAGGCCGATAAGAACTTGTTTTGATTCTTTATCAATCGGAACGAACAATAAGCCTGAGATCACAAATAACGCTAAGAAAGAGAGAATCAGTGACAATAAGCTCATCGGCTTGGTGGCGTCTTTGGTATTATTCAACATTCATACGAGGCTCAAAATAAATCGCGAACTTTGACTGACATAGCCACCTCGCGGATATAGAAGCCATCAATATATAAGAATTAATGGAGAACTGACAATGACTAAACTGTCATTCAAGCCGTGGGAAAGGATAATCTCTGACGTTCGTCTCGTTCCAAAAATGGTCATGCTGATGATATTCAGCACTATCTTGATCATTTCGAAGCAGTTATGGGACGCAAGTACGTTTTACGATTCATTGCTTGCTGTAACCAATAATGCGCAAGTTGCACAGCAGCATTACGAGACTTACCTAGTTCAAGTGGCTTGGCAAACAGCCTTGATGATCATTGTGTTTGTGGTTCTTCTATTAGCGGCGGCGCGCGTTATGCTTCGCCAAACTCAGTACCTTAATGACGCCATTAAAATCATGGCCGATAAGAATCTATCAGTGCCGATTGAAATGGACTGTAAAGATGAATACGGCGATGTGGCACGCGAACTTGAAAAAACTCGCGTCCAACTGAACGACATGATCAAAACTCAAGTGGCCTCTTCAGACGAGTTATTTGCTCTGACAGAAGTGATGACCATTAGCATGTCAGAAACCAAAGATTCGGCTCAAGAAGAGTTCGACGAGATCGATCAGCTAGCGACAGCTATGAGTGAAATGACTTCGACCGTACAAACTGTCGCTGAGCATGCGCAAAGTGCGTCTTCATTGACTGAACAGGCATCAGGCCAAGCATTGACCGGTCAGAAGTTCGTTCAAGGCTCAGTTTCTAAGATGAGTGAGCTATCTTCAGATATCGCAGCATCTGCAGCAGCGGTAAACCAAGTAGAAGAACGCGTTGATTCGATTGGCAGCGTTGTGGGTACTATCCAAGGAATTTCAGAGCAAACGAACCTGTTAGCACTGAACGCAGCGATTGAAGCCGCACGTGCAGGTGAAGCGGGACGTGGTTTTGCGGTTGTTGCCGATGAGGTTCGTAACCTTGCGCAGCGTACTCAACAAGCGACAGTTGAGATTCAAGATATGATCAGTCACCTACAAAGCAGCGCTAATTCAGCCGTAGAGTTGATGGAGAAGAGTGTTGTAGAAGCGGCTGAAGGCGTTGAACTGGTAACCAATGCTGGCTCAGAGTTGGATGGAATAGTAAGCCAAGTCAACCAAATCAATGATATGAACTTCCAGATCGCGACCGCTGCAGGCCAACAGAGCAGTGTTGCTGAAGAGATGAGTGTCAACCTAACGAATGTTCGTGAGCTTGTCGAAGCTTCTGTCGTGGTCGTTGGTGAACTGTTAGAGACTTCTCAGCTCATGGAAACCAACGCGCAAGAACTGGACGGTAAGATTAAACAATTTAAGGTTTAATCATGGGGTCTTGGTCTTTACTCCTCAGAAGTACTTCTAGTATTCGATAGCTAGGAAAGGCCCGATTCGATAAGTTAACCGATAAAACGCCCACATTGCTAATGTGGGCGTTTTTTATTGGCGTAACTTTGGTATAACTTATCCTTAGATATTAAAACGGGTTCTCAAAGCTCGTTGTTAAACTTGCCTGTTAAAACTATTTACTAAAGAACAGAACCAATTGTTCGGCGCGCAGCTTACACAAGGAAGAAACATGCCATTGCCTTCTCAACTCACCACGCATTCCCAGTCTGCTTTTGAGCAATTATTAGATCATCAAAGTGAAGCCATCAATGCTTGGCCAGAGCCAATGATTGAAGATCTTAAACGTGTACTCGGTTTAAGTTGTTTTGTTGCTGATTGCTTACAGCGTGATACGGTTTTATCCAACTCCCTACCTGATATGCTGGCATGTGAAGAGCGTGCTGAAGGGTATCGTCAGCGATTAGCCGAGTTACTTTCAAGTTGTGCCGATGAAATGAGTGGCCAGCGTGTGCTGCGTCAATTCCGTAATCGAGAAATGACCTACATTGCTTGGCGTGATTTTTTGGGTGTGTGGGAGCTAGAGCAGAGCTTAAGCCATCTATCGATGTTGGCAGAGGCGATGATCTTCGAGACCTATCAGTGGCAGTACGATATTTGCTGTAAAGAGTGGGGCACACCTTGTAATGATCTGGGTGAAGCGCAGCCGATGTTGATCATCGGTATGGGCAAGCTTGGTGGCGGTGAGCTTAATTTCTCTTCTGATATCGATCTGATTTTTACTTACCCTGAGAATGGTGAAACACAAGGTGCACGACGAAGTATCGCCAACGCCCAATTTTTCACGCGTTTAGGGCAACGGATTATCAAAGCGCTTGATCAGCAAACCTTTGATGGATTCTGTTATCGAGTAGACATGCGTCTGCGTCCATTCGGTGAGAGTGGTCCACTGGTCATGAGTTACGCTGCGCTAGAAGATTATTATCAAGAACAAGGCCGAGATTGGGAACGCTACGCGATGGTTAAGGCGCGAGTGATGGGTAGTGAAATGTACCCTGAATATCAAGAGCTTCGCCAGATGTTGCGCCCGTTTGTGTTTCGTCGTTATATCGATTTCAGTGCCATTCAATCTCTGCGTCGAATGAAGTCGATGATCAGCAGTGAAGTTCGCCGTCGTGGCCTCTCCAATAACATCAAGCTTGGTTCTGGTGGTATTCGTGAAGTTGAATTTATTGCGCAAGTTTTTCAATTGATTCGTGGCGGGCGCGAGCCTAGCCTGCGTGGTCGAGGGTTACTAGAAACGTTAAGTGCTATTGAGTCTCTCAATTTATTAGAGACCAAAGAAGTCGGTCATTTACGTGAGGCCTACCTGTTTTTACGTCGCCTTGAAAACCTATTGCAAGCGATGTCTGACAAGCAAACTCAAACCTTACCAGATGGTGAGTTCGAGCAACTGCAGCTCGCTGTCGCAATGCAATTTGCTGATTGGGATAGTTTGATTACGGCAACTCGTGTTCATATGGCGAATGTACATACTGTTTTCGAAGATCTGATTGGTGTCGATGAAGAGGACGCCAATCCAATCGCGAGTCACTTTAGTGAACTGTGGGATATGGCCCATAAACAAGACGTGATTGAGCAGGTTCTTGAGCATGATATCGCGATTGCTAACCCGCTGGAAGCGGCGAAAACCATTATCCAATTTAAAGCGGATTTAGCGAAGAAAACCCTTGGCCCACGTGGACGGGAGGTTTTAAATCGCTTGATGCCTAAAGTGTTCCAAGCGTTGTACACCGCCAAGGATGCAGAGTTTGGTTTATCTCGAGTGTTGCACCTTCTCCATAAAATAGTCACGCGCACCACTTACCTTGAGCTATTGGATGAACACCCAGCCGCGTTAACTCAGTTAGTTCGTTTATGTACTGCGAGCCCGATGATTTCGGAGCAGCTTGGCCGTTATCCTATTCTATTAGATGAACTTATTGACCCTCAGCAACTTTATAATCCCGTACCTTTAGAGTCTTACAAGACTGAGCTGCGAGATTACCTAGCTCGTATTCCTGAAGATGATATGGAGCAACAGATGGAAGGTCTGCGTCAGTTTAAGCAGACTTGTATCTTGAGGATTGCAGCCGCGGATATTGCAGGTGCTCTGCCTGTCATGAAGGTCAGTGATCACCTGACCTATTTAGCCGAAGCGATTGTTGAGGCGGGTATTAACCAAGCTTGGTTACAAGTATCGGCCAAGTTTGGTGAACCGACTCATGTAAAAGATCGTGAAGGTCGTGGTTTTGCGGTTGTCGGTTATGGCAAAGTTGGCGGCTGGGAGCTGGGGTATAACTCAGACCTTGATATTGTCTTCATGCACGACTGTCCGGTACACATCTATACTGATGGTAAGAAAGAGATTGATGGACGCCAGTTTTATCTAAGATTGGCACAGCGAATTATTCATATTTTCTCAACTAGAACCGCTTCCGGTATTTTGTATGAGGTCGATACTCGTCTGCGCCCTTCAGGTGCCTCTGGTCTATTGGTTAGTCCAACGGATGCCTTTGACGAGTATCAGCACAATGATGCGTGGACTTGGGAGCACCAAGCTCTAACTCGTGCTCGCATGATTTACGGCGATGACTTATTGGCTTCGGCATTCAACAAAACTCGCCATGAGGTTCTGTGCTTGGCTCGTGATGAGGCAACACTCAAAAAGTCCGTTGTGGATATGCGTGAAAAAATGCGCGGTCATTTAGGCGGTAAAAAAGCCGATCGGTTCATGCTGAAACAAGATGCGGGCGGTATTACTGATATTGAGTTCTTGGCGCAATATTTAGTGCTGAGATACAGCAACGAAAAACCTAAGCTCACCCGTTGGTGTGACAATGTACGAATCTTTGAAAGCTTGTTGTCACAGGGGATTATGGACGAGCAGCAAGGCATGGCATTAACCAATGTCTATACGACGTTAAGAGATGAAATCCATCATCGTAATCTACTCAACCTTGATGCGGATGTGGCGATTGAGAAGTTTGAGATGGAAAGAGAACATGTTGTTCAAGCATGGAAGCAATGGATGGAAGCTTAACCAAGTCATAACGTAGTGACTGATGTGTCTATCTTGATAGGCTTTTACTCATTTATCTATAGTTTAGCCACTGTAATCAGTGTGCTAGACTCTAGCCAGATTCGATTTTTGGAGATCCATAATGAAACCAATTCTACCTGACTACAGCCAATCAGGCGTTCTTGTTGTCGGTGACGTAATGCTTGACCGTTACTGGTATGGCCCAACTGGCCGTATTTCACCAGAAGCACCTGTACCCGTTGTGAAAGTAGAAAATAACGAAGAGCGTCCTGGTGGTGCTGCCAACGTAGCAATGAATATTGCCTCTCTTGGTGGGCATGCTCATATCGTTGGTTTGACTGGAAAAGATGAGCCTGCTGAGGTGTTAAAAAACACCCTAGGTGCACTAAAAGTTAAATGTGATTTCGTTGAGTTAGAAGACTATCCAACTATTACTAAATTGCGAGTGATGAGCCGAGGACAACAGCTAATCCGCCTTGATTTTGAAGACAAATTTGAGAACACGGATCCCGAGCTTGTTTTGTCTCGCATGGAGCAAGCGCTTCCTAATGTACGTTCGGTGATCCTATCTGATTACGCAAAAGGTGCCTTGGAGCATGTGCAAAGTTTTATTCAAAAAGCACGTGCGGCAAAGGTTCCGGTATTCATTGACCCGAAAGGCGCAGACTTTGAACGTTACCGTGGTGCGACTTTGCTTACGCCTAATATGGCTGAGTTCGAACTGGTTGCGGGCAAAGTAAAATCTGAAGAAGAAATGATCGAAAAAGGACTCGCGTTAATCGAAGAGTTTGATTTCGAGGCTTTGTTGGTAACGCGCAGCGAACATGGTATGACTTTGCTTCGCAAAGGTTTGGAGCCATTCCACTTGCCGACTCAAGCGAAAGAAGTGTATGACGTGACAGGTGCGGGTGATACGGTTATCTCGGTACTCGCGGCTTCTGTTGCTGCTGGTAAGCCACTAGATGAAGCGTGTGCATTAGCGAACGCTGCTGCAGGTGTGGTAGTTGGCAAACTTGGTACATCTACGTTGTCTACGATTGAGTTAGCGGAAGCGATTCATGGTAGCCAAGACACTGACTACGGCGTGATCTCTGAAGCGGCACTGGTTGAAGCGGTGAAACGAGCTCGTGCGAAAGGCGAGAAAGTAGTTATGACTAATGGTTGCTTTGATATTCTGCATGCCGGCCATGTTTCTTACATGAACCACGCGGCTGAGCTGGGTGATCGTTTGATCGTTGCAGTGAATACTGATGAATCAGTCAAACGTTTGAAAGGTCCTGGTCGCCCTGTGAACCCAACTGATCGTCGTATGGCGGTATTGGCTGGCTTAGGCGCGGTTGATTGGGTGGTTCCGTTTTCTGAAGATACACCTCAACGTTTGATCTCTGAGGTTCTACCTAGCATTCTAGTGAAAGGTGGTGATTATAAACCTGAAGAGATTGCTGGTGGTGAAGAAGTGATTGCGGCTGGTGGTGAAGTGAAAGTTCTTAACTTTGAAGATGGTTGCTCTACGACTGAAATCATTAAAGCGATTAAAGGTGGTCGAGGTTAACTCTTAGCCTTCTCGTTTTCTAGTCTCAAGGCTTAACCTTTGAGTTAGGCTGAGAATTAGCTTTCAATAGATAATAAAAATGCCGCTCAATGAGTGGCATTTTTGTAACGGTAACTGAGTAATTCTTAATTACTTACTTGCTACTTTTAGACCTGCGTTTACATCAACAATGTCTTGTTCGCTTAGCGTACCGACGGCTTGACGAAGCTGAAGTACACTTAGGATGTAGTTGTAACGAGCATCTGAAAGGTTTTTGTTCGCATCGTATAGACGACGAGTTGAGTCTAGTACGTCAACGATAGTACGAGTACCTACATCAAAACCTGCTTCTGTTGCTTCTAGAGCTGACTGAGCAGAAACAACAGACTGTTCGTAAGCACGTAGAGCGCCGATCGAAGCTGTGATGTTGTTGTTGAATGCACGTACGTCTTTTACAACGCTACGGTAAGTTGCTTCTAGATCTTCACTTGCAGCAACGTAGTTGTATTCTGCCTGTTTAGTCAAAGAAGTCGTGTTACCACCTGTATATAGAGGCACAACTAAGTTCAAACCTAGGTTTAGGTTGTCTTGGTCGTAATCATTTGAGCTGTTTGATTGATCTGCAAGAGAGTAGCTACCATCTAACGTTAAGCTTGGTAGGTGACCAGAACTTGCTAGTGTGATGTTGTCTTTTGCTACATCTTGAGAAATACGAGATGCTAAAAGGCTCAGGTTCTTTTGCTCTGCTTGCTCAACCAGTGCAGCAGCAGATTCAGAAGATTTGCTTGCTGAGAAACGATCAGTGTCTAGGATGCTTAGGTTAGAGTGTTCCTGACCTGTAATCTCACGTAGACCTTCGTAGTTATTAATCAGAGTGTTCTCTGCTAACACTTCGTCAGCCAATACGCCATCGTACTGAGCTTGCGCATCATGTACATCGGTGATTGCTGAAAGACCGACTTCAAAACGTTGCTTTGTTTGTTCTAGTTGACGAGCAACTGCGGCTTTCTCTGCACGAACAAATTCTAGGTTATCTTGAGCTCGAAGTACTTCAAAGTATGCCGTTGCTACACGTAGGATCAAGGCTTGTTGCTCTGCCGCGTACGCGGAATCAGATTGACGAGCAGTTTTCTCTGCCGTGTCTAGCGTGATCCATGAAGAGCGTTGGTAGAGCTCTTGAGAAAAGTAAATCCCAGCTCCCCATTGGTTATTGTCATTGTTTTTATCGCTTAAATCACCACGGTTGATATCGTAGTTAGCTCTTAAATCAATTTGTGGTAGCAAATCACTACGGCTTGACGTTACTGCTTCAAAAGCGGCATCGCGCTGCGCTGCGGAACGAAGAAGTTGTGGATCGTTCTGTTTTGCTTGGTCGTAAACTTCAGCTAGCGTATCAGCAAAAGCTGACGAACTCAGGCTGCCGATTGCTGCACTGATAAATAGTGGAAGCAGTTTTTTCATTTTCCTATTCCTGCCTTTAATGGAATTTTCTTCAAAAGAGTTTAACCCAGTTTGGTGGTAATTTACTCGAAACTTTGCACTTTTTTACAGTTAACTGTCCACTTGTGCAATATTTATTTTTTAAAACTTAACTTTAATTATAAATTTTATATAAAAAGTTGAACCTTATCCTTGGTAGTTAACTCGGACAATGAGTAAACTATAAAGATCACTTAGTGAGGTACCAAATGCAACAGTATGACAATCAACGACATGAGTTTACTCCGCAAGATGTGGAAATAGTCTCAAAAGAGACGCTGTTTCGTGGTTTTTTCAAAATGGTTAAGTACACATTTAAACATAGACTGTTTGAGGGCGGCTGGAGCCAACCAATAGAACGAGAGATGTTTGAGCGTGGACATGCTGCCGCTTTGCTACCTTACGATCCTGTGCGTGACGAAGTAGTGATCGTCGAGCAGATTCGTGTCGGTGCTCTAGAGCATGAGAACCCATGGCAATACGAAATTGTTGCTGGGATCATTGATACCGATGAATCACCGCAAGATGTCGCTCGTCGTGAAGCAATGGAAGAAGCTGGAGTCGAAGTCGGATCTGTATTGCCGATTACTTCGTATTACCCTTCATCTGGCGGTTGCTCAGAAAAGCTCGATGTCTTTGTTGGCTGTGTTGATGCAACGACAGCCAAAGGGGTACACGGATTGGACTACGAAGGTGAAGACATTCGTGTGCAAGTGATGAGTCGTGAAGCGGCTTATCAGTTGGTAAAAGACGGTGTGTTTGAAAATGGTGCCACGATCATTGCGCTACAGTGGCTACAATTGAACTACCAAGAATTACAGTCAGAGTGGATAGATTAACGTCATGCCAAATATAGCAGTCAAAAAACCGTATCATGTTGATCTTGCTGAATTGATGCGAGTTTACGAGACTAACTATGCCAAACTTAACGCTCTGTTACCGGTTGGGCATGAGGTTGGTGACGTTCGCTGTTACCAAGCCGTTAATATGGTGTATCAATTGACAGTGAATGAGGTCACAAAATACACCACTTTAATAGATATATGTCAGAGTGACGCGATGCCAGTGTTTCCTTTGCCAAAAATGTCTGTCAGGCTATATCACGACGCTCGAGTTGCAGAAGTGTGCGCTAGCGGGGATTTTTCGCGAGTTAAAGCGAAATATGACTACCCCAACACTAAGCTTTTGCAAAAGGACGAGAAATTTCAATTGAATAAATTTCTTGGGGAATGGTTAACGTTTTGTTTAAAAACGGGTATCAGCCGAACCCCAATTGCCTTTTAATTGAACCTACTTAAACAACACTTTTAAAGTCTAAACAGTAACGTATCTGGATTTGTTATTTTGGAATTATCACACACTTCAAAATTTGATGAGAGCACTATTAAGCTTGTGCAGCTAACGGACACGCATTTATTTGCGCCGAGCAATGGCAGCTTATTAAGCATCAACACTCAAGATAGCTTTCGTGCTGTAGTCGATGGCATCGTTAGTCAGGGCTTTGACTATCAAGCGATTCTAGCAACTGGTGATATCTCTCAAGATCACAGTGCTGAGTCGTACCAGAAATTTGAGTCAGGGATAGAGCCTTTGGAAAAGCCATGTTACTGGCTACCCGGGAATCATGACTTCAAGCCTAATATGGGCAGTGTTTTACCATCACCACAAATACAGTGTGTTGAGCATGTCTTGCTTGGCGATGACTGGCAGATGGTTATGCTGGACTCGCAAGTGGTGGGTGTACCTCACGGGCGCCTTAGTGATCAACAACTTGATCTACTAGAACAAAAGCTGACTGAATTCCCTGATCGTAACACCTTGGTTTTGCTGCACCACCACCCTTTACTGGTCGGTAGTGCGTGGCTTGATCAACATAACCTGAAAGATGCTGAGCAGTTTTGGGATGTGGTTCAACAGCACACCAATGTGAAAGCGATACTTTGTGGTCACGTTCATCAAGATATGAATCGCAATCATCATGGTGTACAAGTCATGGCAACCCCATCGACTTGTGTTCAATTCAAACCAAACTCGAACGACTTTGCGGTTGATACTTTATCTCCAGGCTGGCGAGAGATTGAATTGCACCAAGATGGAACGGTAACTACGCAGGTTCGCCGTTTGCCTAGTGGGCAGTTTTCGCCAGACTTTGATGCAGGTGGTTACTAATATGCCGGACCTTAATCAGCAAACCGTTAAACCATCGCTGCTTCTCTATATTCACGGTTTTAACAGTTCGTCACGTTCTCATAAAGCGAACGTAATGTCTGATTACTGTGCGGAGCATCGCGCTGATATTAAAGTCGTAACGCCTCAACTACCGAGCTTCCCTCTGCAAGCAGCTCTGCATTTACAGCAGCTGGTGGAGCAATATAAAGATCAATATCAGATCGCGTTAGTCGGTAGTTCGTTGGGTGGCTATCTTTCAACATGGTTAAATAGTCATTATGGTTTCAAGGCGGTGGTTGTAAACCCAGCCGTGAAGCCGTATGAGCTTCTGGCTTATTATTTAGGTGAGCAAGTAAACCCATACACAGATGAACGATATGTACTGGAAACAAAGCATATCGATGAACTGAAGGCGTTAGAGGTTCCGGCTATCGCTAAGCCGAGTGACTTCTGGTTACTTCAGCAAACGGAAGACGAAGTTCTGGATTACCGACAAGCGGTAGAGAAGTACCAAGGTGCGACACAGACAGTAGAAGAGGGCGGGGATCATAGCTTTGTTGATTTTGAACGTTACCCACAACAAATCGTCACTTTTCTAAACCTCTAATCTGTTTCATCAACAGAGTGATTTTCTCTTGTTTGCCTGTTATTTCATCTATCAATGGTGAAATATCATAGTTTGATGTCTTAGTTTTTGAACTAGCTTGACATCATTACTCAGCTTCCAGACTATATTCCCCAATACTTCGCTCGTTCGCTCTACTATGAAGGTTCATAGTAATGATTCTGCTTTAGTGAAACTAGAGCCAGCGAACAGACGCAAACTTTTTGAGTAAACTCCGTATTATGACTGAACAATATAATGCAAAAGACCTCGAGGTACTTGAAGGTCTCGATCCCGTGCGACACCGCCCGGGAATGTATACTGAGACAGAAAGACCAAACCACCTTGCCCAAGAAGTCATTGATAACTCGGTCGATGAAGCACTCGCGGGACACGCTAAAAAAATAAAAGTTGTGCTTCATGCTGACCAATCGTTAGAAGTTACCGATGACGGCCGTGGTATGCCGGTTGATATCCACCCTGAAAAAGGCATCTCGGGTGTTGAGCTGATTTTAACTAAGCTCCATTCCGGCGGTAAATTCTCAAACAACAACTATAAGTTTTCAGGTGGTTTGCACGGGGTAGGTATCTCGGTGGTAAACGCGCTGTCAAAACGTGTTGAAGTAACGGTTCGTCGTGACGGTCAGGTACATGAAATCGCCCTTGAGGGTGGTCATGCCGTAACCGACCTTACTGTTACGGGCACTTGTGGTCACCGTAATACCGGTACTACCGTGCATTTCTGGCCAGATCCAAAATACTTCGATAGCTCTAAGTTCTCTGTTTTACGCCTTATTAATAACCTGCGAGCTAAAGCCGTACTTTGCCCAGGTTTAGAAATCACCTTTATCGACAAGGTTGGCGGTGAAGAACATAAATGGTTCTATGAAGATGGTCTAAAAGACTACCTTGCCGAAGGTGTGAAAGGTTACACCTTACTGCCTGAAGAACCTTATGTTGGCGAATTCGTTGCTGAAACGGAAATGGCGAACTGGGCGATCATTTGGCAGCCAGAAGGCGGTGATATGATCACCGAAAGTTACGTGAACTTAGTACCAACTAAGCAAGGTGGTACACACGTAAACGGTCTTCGACAAGGTCTGCTTGATGCAATGCGTGAGTTCTGTGAATTCCGTAATCTTCTCCCTCGTGGTGTTAAGTTGACTGGTGATGACATCTTTGACCGTTGTTCTTACGTTCTATCTGTGAAGATGCAAGATCCACAATTTGCGGGTCAAACCAAAGAGCGCTTATCTTCTCGTCAAACTGCTGCGTTTGTGTCTGGTGTAGTAAAGGATGCTTTCAGCTTGTGGCTGAATGAAAAGCCTCAACTAGCAGAATTACTTGCAGAAGCTTGTATTGCTAACGCACATCGTCGTATGCGCGCAAGCAAAAAGGTTGTACGTAAAAAGATTGCTTCTGGTCCAGCACTGCCGGGTAAGCTAACCGACTGTTCGGTTCAAGATTTAAGCCGTACCGAAATCTTCTTCGTGGAAGGGGACTCGGCGGGTGGTTCTGCTAAACAAGCACGTGATCGTGAGTTCCAAGCGGTTATGCCACTTCGCGGTAAGATCCTAAATACGTGGGAAGTGTCAGCAGACCAAGTATTGGCTTCACAAGAAGTACATGATATTTCAGTTGCTCTGGGTATCGACCCAGATAACGATGACTTGTCAGGCCTGCGTTACGGTAAGATCTGTATTCTTGCTGATGCGGACTCGGATGGTCTTCATATCGCGACACTGCTATGTGCGCTATTTACTCGCCATTTCCATGCTTTGGTTGAAGCGGGTCATATTTATGTGGCAATGCCTCCTCTGTATCGTATCGATTGCGGTAAAGAAGTGTTCTACGCACTCGATGACTCAGAGAAAGATGGTGTGCTTGAGCGACTATCGCAGAAGAAAGCCAAAATCAACGTGCAACGATTTAAAGGTCTGGGTGAAATGAACCCACTTCAGTTACGTGAAACCACCATGGATCCGAACACTCGTCGTCTTGTTCAATTAACGATTGATGACAACGAAGCGACCAACGAGATGATGGACATGCTGCTTGGTAAAAAACGTGCAGATGATCGCCGTACATGGCTACAGACTAACGGTGATATGGCCGAGGTATAATGGATGTCTAACGAAATTACATATGATGGCGTTGAACAGTTGCCAATGCGCAAGTTCACCGAAGATGCCTACTTAAATTACTCAATGTACGTGATCATGGATCGTGCATTGCCGTATATCGGTGATGGCTTGAAGCCAGTACAGCGTCGTATTATCTATGCGATGTCTGAGCTAGGCCTATCCGCTGCATCGAAATATAAAAAATCAGCTCGTACCGTTGGTGACGTGTTAGGTAAATATCACCCACACGGTGATTCTGCTTGTTACGAAGCGATGGTACTGATGGCGCAACCCTTCTCTTACCGCTACCCATTGGTGGATGGTCAAGGTAACTGGGGTGCACCGGATGACCCGAAATCGTTCGCTGCGATGCGTTATACCGAAGCAAAACTGTCGAAGTTTGCGGAAGTCCTACTTGGTGAATTAGGTCAGGGAACCGTTGATTGGCAACCCAACTTTGATGGCACAATGAAAGAGCCTCAGATGTTGCCTGCACGCCTTCCTCATATCTTGCTTAACGGCATCACAGGTATTGCGGTTGGTATGGCGACCGACATCCCGCCTCACAATGTACGTGAAGTGGCGAACGCGGCGATTCATTTGATTGATACGCCTAAAGCTGAACTTCCAGATGTGATGGGTTTCATTCAAGGTCCAGATTACCCGACAGAAGCTGAAATTATTTCGCCGAAGTCGGACATCGAAAAGATCTACCGTACAGGCCGTGGCAGCATCAAGATGCGCGCGGTATGGCACAAGGAAGGCTCTGATATCGTTATCACGTCTTTACCTCATCAAGTGTCAGGTGCGAAGTTACTTGAGCAAATCGCTAACCAGATGCGAGCTAAGAAGCTGCCTATGGTTGACGATCTGCGTGATGAATCAGATCACGAGAATCCAACGCGTATCGTCGTGGTTCCTCGTTCAAACCGTATCGACTGTGACCAACTGATGAGTCACTTATTCGCGTCGACGGATTTAGAGAAAAACTTCCGCGTTAACTTGAACATGATTGGTTTAGATAACCGTCCTCAAGTTAAAGGCTTAGTTCAAATTCTGAAAGAGTGGATTGAGTTCCGTCGTACGACCGTTCGTCGTCGTTTACAGTACCGTTTAGATAAAGTACTGGCTCGTTTGCACATCTTAGAAGGCTTACTTGCTGCTTACCTCAACATCGATGAGGTGATTGAGATCATTCGAACAGAAGACGAGCCGTGTCCTGTTTTGATGAACCGTTTCAACATTTCTGAAATTCAAGCCAATGCGATACTCGATATTAAACTTCGTAACTTAGCTAAGTTAGAAGAATTTAAAATTCGAGCTGAGCAAGAAGAGCTTGAAGCTGAACGTGAAAAGCTTGAAAAGCTACTCGGTTCAGAGCGTCGCTTGAATACCCTGATCAAAAAAGAAATCCAAGCAGATGCAGATAAATACGGCGATGATCGTCGCTCACCGTTGATTGAGCGTGCTGAAGCGAAAGCGCTAACAGAACGTGACTTAGTACCAAGCGAACCAATTACGGTTGTGTTGTCTGAGAAAGGTTGGATTCGTCATGCTAAAGGGCATGAAGTTGACGCTGAAGGCTTGAACTACAAATCAGGTGATAAATTCTTAGCAAGCACTAAGGGTAAGAGTAACCAACAAGCGGTGTTCCTCGGCAGTGATGGCCGAAGCTACTCCCTTGAATCTCACTCACTGCCATCGGCACGAAGCCAAGGTGAGCCAATTACAGGCCGCTTGAACGTCAGCCCTGGTACTTCTATTCGCCAAGTGGTGATGGGAGAGAATGAACAGCTATGGTTAGTCGGTTCTGATGCGGGTTATGGTTTTGTTTGTAAAGGTAGCGATCTGCTGTCTAAGAACAAGAGCGGTAAAGCGCTGGTTAACTTGCCACAAGCTTCTGAAGTGATGTTGCCAAGCCCGATTGCTGACTTGGACTCTAACCAGATTCTGGCGATTACTAACCAAGGTCGTATGTTGTTGTTCCCGATTAAAGACCTACCTCAGTTGAGCAAAGGTAAGGGTAACAAGATCATCAACATTCCTTCTGCGAAAGCAAAAGAGCGTGAAGAGTTTGTCTCGCATCTAATGGCTATCCCAGAGAATGCGACGCTGACAATTTATGCGGGTAAACGCAAACTTGGCTTGAAACCTGCGGATCTTGAAAATTTCCGTGGTGAACGTGGTCGTCGTGGTGGTTTACTACCTAGAGGACTACAACGAGTGACGCGCATTGATATCGATGAACCTAGCGACGCTTAGCTATGACACTTAGCTATGACACTTAGCTATGACACTTAGCTATGACGCTTAGTTATATAGTTAGTTTTCATTGAGTTTATAATTCGCTTGATTGATAAAAGAAAACCCAGCTTAAGAGCTGGGTTTTTTGTGTCTGGAGGTTTAACAGTGTGGGGTCGTTAACTTCATGCTAGCAATCAACATACGTATATAGGCTACAGGCGTGTATCTTCAGCGATAGTCACCTTGAGGGTCTTGTTTTCACCTTTGCGTAATACACCAACATCAATGACAGTACCTGGGCGCAGGTCAGTAACAATGTCCATTACGCTCTGTCGTCCGCTAATCTGGGTATTATTGATGCTGACAATAATATCTTGTGCTTCAAAGCCTGCATCAGCCGCAGGGCCGTTCGGGTCTATCCCTAGTACCACAATACCGCCGATATTCTTATTGCCGAGTAAGCGTGACGTCACCGAGTTGATGTCTTGTCCGTCTATGCCAATATAACCACGAATCACACGACCATCAGCGATGATTTTTTGCATGATTTTATTCGCTAGTGGGTAGGGGATAGCAAATGAAATCCCGTAGGTTTCCATGTCGGTAGCTTGTTGGAAAGACGCGGTATTGATACCGACTAACTCACCTTGTGAATTGACAAGTGCACCACCGGAGTTACCTTCATTGATTGCCGCATCGGTCTGGATAAAGGCTTGATGACCATCTGCACTGATTGAAGAGCGACCGGTTGCCGAGATAATACCAAAGGTTGTGGTTTGACCTAGGTTATACGGGTTACCTATAGCGAGAACCACATCTCCGACATTTGCAGTGTAATCTTGGTTCAGTGGAATCACTGGTAAGTTGTCACCGCTGACTCTGAGTATCGCGATATCGGTGCGCTTGTCTGAACCGACAAGCTGTGCGGCGGCTACTCGTCCGTCTTGAAGTGCCACAACTATTTGGTCGGCTTGAGCAACAACGTGAAAGTTGGTAATGATGTAGCCTTTTTCGCTAACAATGACCCCTGAACCCAAACCTTGAGTCAGTAGCTTATTGCGATCGCTTTCTGCGTATTTACGACTATAAATATTGACCACAGCGGGTGCAGCACGTCGCACCGCTTGGTTAAATGAGATCTGAAGAGAGCCAATATTATCGACTTGAGGACTAGTGACATCTGAAACTATAGCTGGCCTTAAGCTCGGAAAGGCGAGAAGAATAAGTGCCGCTGAAACGAGTCCAAGGGAAATAGAACGAAATAGAAAGGACAGCATGTTTCCCTCTTCAACAAGTAAGGTATGGAGCATCCGTCAATGGATGACTGACTTGATTACGAGTGAAGCATAGCATTTTGATTGATCTAAAGAAAAGGGAGACTGAGTAAGTTTAAAGCAAACTTACTGAGCCTCCCTGTAATTGCGCTGACGTATGACTATCGAATAACTAGATAGATAGTCCTGTCGCCTCTTTGGATATTAAGCGCCAACACGCCAGGTTGTTTTTCAAGAATCTTTCTAAATTCAGCAAGGTTCTTAACGGGTTGGCGGTTTACCCCGATGATGATGTCATCTTTAAGAAGTTGATAGGCTTCTGCTGGCGAACCTTGAGCGACACTTGATACCTTGACGCCTGTCGTTGAGTCGCTGTCGGTTGTGTTGGTGAGCTCTGCACCGGCAAGTCCTTCATGGAGCTTTTCAGCTTGTGTCTTACTATTGGTGGATTCACCCAGAGTCACATCAAAGGTCATATTCTTTCCGTCACGAACTACACCAAGTTCGATCTGTTTACCTGCGCCGAGGGTTGCGACTTTGGCTCTTAACTCGCTAAAAGTATCAATACGCTTACCATTAATAGAGACAATGACATCGCCCGCTTTCAGTCCGGCTTTGTCCGCAGCACTGTCGGGTACAATTTGGCTGACAAAGGCACCTTTGCTGGACTCATAACCAAGCGCTTCCGCCAATTCAGAGGTGACCTCTCCGCCTTGAACACCCAGCATACCGCGTTTTACTTCACCGAAATCGAGAATTTGTTCTGTCAGGTTTTTCATCATATTGGATGGGATTGCAAAGCCGATACCGACATTGCCTCCGTTAGGGCCAAGGATAGCCGTGTTGATACCAATCAGCTCACCGTTGAGATTCACTAACGCACCTCCAGAGTTACCACTGTTGATAGCGGCATCGGTTTGAATGAAGTTTTCAAAGTTCTCTAGATTTAGGCCGCTACGACCGAGTGCAGAAACGATCCCGGATGTCACGGTTTGACCGAGTCCAAATGGGTTGCCGATAGCGACACTGAAATCACCGACTCTTAACTTGTCGGAGTCTGCAACTTTTATCTGGGTAAGGTTCTTGGCTGTTTCGAGTTTTAATAGCGCGATATCCGACATCTGGTCGCCGCCGATCAGCTCGGCATCGTACTCTCGACCATCATGAAGTTTTACTTTGATATCGTCGGCACCATTGATGACATGGTAATTGGTGACAATATGGCCTTTCTTGGCATCAATGATCACACCAGAACCTAGCCCGCGGAATGGGCGTTCTCGTGTCTGTTCTGGACCAAAAAAGAATTGAAATTGTTCAGGGATTTGCTGACGTTGTACCTGTTTGCCTTCTACGGCAATACTAACCACAGCGGGGGTCACTTGTTCAAGCATAGGTGCAAGGCTTGGTAATTGTTCATTACCCACACTTAATGGCAGTGCGGCCGTTGCTTGAATGGGGGTGATGATTGAACTTAAGCTTAAAGTCAGTACCGATAAAGCAAGCAAAGGTTTTTTCATCATAAACTCCTCTCTAGTTAAGGTCTTGCCTCTCTCATATTTATGAAAAATATGAGAGGTTTCAAATGACCTGAGTGAAAGTTATGACTCAAAAACCTTTGTAAAGTTCACAGAAGTGTTAAATGTTTACGATGCTTTTGCTGTAACGACATCGGGAGCATCCATGATTTCTTTCTTCTGCTCTGTAAATAAACCGGTTGCGCCATTAGCGTAATCTTTCGGTTGTTCTTCAAGTGTCGCCTCTTTAACTGAAGGCTTGTCTTGTGGTTTATCCGAATGGGCTGCGGCTGTTTTCACAAATGGATTATCTTGCTCTGGCAGATTAGGGATCAGCTCTGAGCTTGTTTTTTCCATGTGTTGGTACAGTTTTGTGTAGTCCTTACCTAAGGTGTCCAACATTTCTGCTGATTTCGCAAAGTGGTCAGCTAGCTCTTGTCGCTGCTGTTCAAGGGCAAACTTTGCGCTATCTAATTCTTTCTGTACGTTCTTTTGTTTTTTGTATTCAGGTGTCATGAGACGAGAAATAGCGACCCCTAAAATAACTCCGACTAGTAAACCGGCAACGGCATACATCCAAGGCATAACAGCTCCTTATTATTGTTTTTTAACATGTTTGTTACTGCTTAGTTACACGTGATACGGCTCCATGGTACTATGAGAAAGCCGCAGTATAAAGAGAAATGCGTGTGCGCTAGTTAGCAGTTTGATGCTGCATTATTCACCGCATAGCGACATATCTCATACTGTTTGGGCTCATTTTTATTTGCTGTCTGATATTGCTTTCATTGTGGAAATGTCGTCATGAATCCCATTAAAAAATACGAACAAGATATAAAAGAACATGGATTTCAAAGAGATCCAGCGCAAGAGCAAGCCGTTAAATCTTTAGATGAACTCTTTCATCAATTCCAAGATTACATGAATACGCCTATTCCTCAACTGACTCGATTCCAGAAATTAATGGGCAAAAAGCCAGAACTGCCAGAGCCACCAAAAGGCCTCTATTTTTGGGGTGGCGTCGGGCGCGGTAAAACGTACTTAATGGATACGTTCTACGATGCCTTACCGACCACAAAAAAAATGCGTGTTCACTTTCACCGCTTTATGTATCGAGTCCATGATGAGCTAAGGGCGCTAGGTAATGTTAGCGACCCGTTGCCTTTAGTCGCAGATAAGTTGAAAGAAGAAGCGGATATTATCTGTTTTGATGAATTCTTTGTTTCAGACATCACGGATGCCATGATCTTAGGAACTTTGTTCCAAGAGTTATTCGCTCGCAACGTTATCTTAGTCGCGACCTCTAATATTCCACCTGCGGATTTGTATCGTAATGGGTTGCAGCGAGCTCGCTTCTTACCCGCTATTAAGCTTATTCAAGGCAATTGCCATATTCTTAATGTCGATAGCGGAATCGATTATCGTCTTCGTACGTTAGAGCAGGCTGAGATCTATCATTACCCGCTGGATAGCCAAGCGAACATCAACCTCGAAACATATTACGCGCAGCTAGTTGGTGAAGATAAAGAGAAACTCAAACAGATTGAGGTCAATCACCGTCAACTGGATGTAGTCGAAGCAAGCGATGGTGTGCTACATGGTACGTTTGCTCAGCTTTGTCAGTCGGCTCGCAGCCAGAATGACTATATTGAGCTGTCTAGGGTTTATCACACGGTTCTGCTGGCTGATGTGTTGCAAATGGGTGCGACTTCAGATGACGCAGCAAGACGCTTCATTGCGTTAGTTGATGAGTTCTATGAGCGTAACGTGAAATTGATTATTTCAGCGGAAGTGGAGCTAGAAAAGCTATATACCCATGGTCAGTTAGAATTTGAGTTTAAACGTTGTCAGTCGCGTTTGATCGAAATGCAGAGCCATGAATATTTGGCAAAAGAACACTTAAGTTAGCTTTGATTATCTCGAATAAGAAAGAGAATTAAAAAAATCGTGATTTTGTTCAAAAAGAGGTGATTTTTTCTTCGCTCTTCTCTATAATCCTGCGACCTACCGTTACTGCGGGCCTCTAGCGATGAGTAAAATCACGTTATGCCAAGAGTTTTCCAACACTCGAAGGGGTGATGATGGTAACTCTTAGACAGTGGGAATACGCGAGTATTCCTTAAGTGTAAATTTTTTAAATAGGTAATTATTAGCATGAAAACTTTCGTTGCTAAACCAGAAACTGTAAAACGCGACTGGTATGTTGTAGACGCTGAAGGCAAAACTCTTGGCCGTCTAGCAAGTGAAATCGCTTCTCGCCTACGCGGCAAGCACAAAGCAGAATACACTCCTCACGTAGACACTGGTGATTACATCATCGTTGTTAACGCTGAGAAAGTAGCTGTGACTGGTAACAAAGCTAAGGGTAAGGTTTACTACCGTCACTCTGAGTTCCCAGGTGGTCTTAAGACTATCACTTTTGAAAAGCTAATTGCTAAGAAACCAGAAATGGTTCTTGAACTAGCAGTTAAAGGTATGCTTCCACGTGGTCCTCTAGGCCGCGCGATGTACCGTAAGCTTAAAGTATACGCTGGTACTGAGCACAACCATGTTGCTCAACAACCACAAGTACTAGACATCTAATTGGGGATTAAGACAATGGCAGAGAATCAATACTACGGCACTGGTCGTCGCAAAAGCTCAGCAGCTCGTGTTTTCATCAAACCAGGCTCTGGTGAGATCGTAATCAACAAGCGTAGCCTTGATGTTTACTTCGGTCGTCCAACTTCTCGTATGGTTGTTAAGCAACCTCTTGAGCTAGTTGAACTAACTGAGAAACTTGACCTTTACATCACTGTTTCTGGTGGTGGTATTTCAGGTCAAGCTGGCGCAATCCGCCACGGTATCACTCGTGCTCTTATGGAATACGATGAAACTCTACGTCCTGCTCTACGTGCAGCTGGCTATGTTACGCGTGACGCTCGTTGCGTTGAACGTAAGAAAGTTGGTCTACGTAAAGCACGTCGTAAACCTCAATTCTCTAAGCGTTAATTTTTCCTTACCGAAAAATACACGCGACCAGTTTTATTACTGGAATTGTGGTTCAAAGCTCGGCTATATGCCGGGCTTTTTGTCTTTCTGGCCCCCGCTAAACGCTTCCCCCTCCTCGTTTTATTCCTAAATTCTTATATTTTGAAAGCTTTTGTAACCCAATGTGCGCTTTGCCTCATGATTGTTACAAAAAGGTAGCTTTATCTTGTCAAAAAGTAGGGTTTTATTTATCATTTGCCGTCAATAAATAGAACTAAATACATATTTTGTTAGCCATGCTCTTTAATCGGAATTATTTCAATCCATAAGGAGCAAATGGGAGAATGTTTGGATGAGCAACGCGCCTTTAAATAACGGTCGCAGGCGTTTCTTAACCGCAACAACAGCCGTTGTTGGTGGTTTGGGAGCAGCTGCTGTAGCCGTGCCTTTTATTAAATCATGGAACCCGAGTGCCAAAGCGAAAGCTGCGGGCGCGCCGGTGGAAGTGGAAGTCAGTAAGTTAGAACCGGGACAAATGGTTCGTGTCGAGTGGCAAGGTAAACCTGTATGGGTTGTACGCCGTGCTGAGTCGGTACTAGAGAACCTAAAAGCGATCGGTGGTCAACTTCGTGACCCTCAATCTGAAACTGAACAACAACCAGACTACGCACAGAACGAGTTTCGTTCTATTAAGCCGGAGTTCTTCATTGCTGTTGGTTTCTGTACGCACTTAGGTTGTTCTCCAACTTACCTGCCAGATTCTTTTGCAGAACAAGTTCAGGGCGTTAAGTCTGGTTTCTTCTGTCCTTGTCATGGTTCAAAGTTTGATATGGCAGGTCGAGTATTCCAAGGCGTACCAGCTCCATTGAACCTTGTAGTGCCAAAGCATATGTATTTGAGTGACACTAAGATCATGATCGGTGTGGACGAGGGAGACGCATAATGCAAGGATTGCTTGATTGGGTAGAAAAACGTCTACCCGCAATGAATGCTTATAAAAAGCATTTATCTGAATACCCAATGCCTAAGAACTTTAACTTTTGGTACCTTTTCGGTTCTTTGGCAATGTTGGTACTGGTTAACCAAATCCTTACAGGTATTTGGCTAACAATGAACTACGTTCCGTCTGGTGATGGCGCGTTTGCATCTGTTGAATACATCATGCGTGATGTGGAATACGGCTGGTTACTGCGTTACATGCACTCGACAGGTGCTTCGGCATTCTTCGTGGTTATCTACCTGCATATGTTCCGTGGTCTAATCTACGGTTCTTACCAAAAGCCTCGTGAGCTACTTTGGCTCTTCGGTATGCTGATCTTCTTAGTGCTTATGGCTGAGGCTTTCATGGGTTACTTACTACCATGGGGGCAAATGTCTTACTGGGGTGCTCAGGTAATCATTTCTCTGTTTGGTGCGATTCCTGTTATTGGTGATGACCTAACGCTTTGGATCCGTGGTGATTACATCATCTCTGGTGCAACGCTGAACCGTTTCTTCGCACTGCACGTTATCGCTCTACCAATCGTACTTCTGCTGCTTATCGTACTTCACGTACTAGCACTGCACGAAGTGGGTTCGAACAACCCAGACGGTATCGAGACTAAGCTTCCTAAAGGCACAATGGGCGACGACTACAAAACTCAGTTCCCATTCCACAAGGATTACACTAAGAAATACGACATCATTGACTCTGTTCCTTTCCACCCATACGGGACGGTGAAAGATATGGTCGGTGTTGCTGGTTTCCTATTCTTGTTCTGTTACGTGTTGTTCTTTAACCCAGAGATGGGTGGATACTTCCTTGAGCCGCCTAACTTCGAAGCTGCTAACCCACTGAAAACACCTGAGCATATTGCTCCAGTTTGGTACTTCACGCCGTTCTACGCTGTACTTCGTGCTGTTCCTGATAAGCTGATAGGTGTAGTTGCAATGGGTGCATCTATTGTTGTGCTATTCCTACTGCCATGGTTCGACCGTTGTAAAGTGCGTTCTTACCGTTACCGTAGCAAACTGCATTTGATTAACATCATCCAATTCACAATAAGCTTTATTGCGCTTGGTGTACTTGGTGCGCTTCCAGCAACGCCAACGTATACGCTACTGGCTCAGATCTTTAGCTTAGGTTATTTCATGTTCTTCGTTCTACTGTGGTTCTACAGTAAAAATGAAGCGACGAAACCATTACCAGAAAGGGTGACATTCAAATGAAAAAGTGGATTGTAATTTTATTTGCTATGTTGCCGTCACTGGCGATGGCAGCGGGTGCAGGCGTACCATTAGACAAAGCAAACAATGATTTAACAGATAAAGCCTCATTGCAAAATGGCGCTAAGATGTTCATGAACTACTGTTTTGCTTGTCACTCAACGCAGTACCAGCGTTATGAACGTGTTGCGAATGATTTAGAGATCCCTGTAGATCTAATGAAGGAAAACCTGATTTTCGACCCTGAAGCGAAAATCGGTAGCTTGATGGTTAATGCTATGCCCTCTGATCAAGCGGCAAGTTGGTTTGGTGCTCCGCCGCCAGATCTAACTTTGGTTGCTCGTGTTCGTGGCGCAGATTGGCTATACACGTACCTTCGTACCTTCTATGAAGACCCATCTCGTCCGTTTGGCGTGAACAACATTGTTTTCCCAAGTGTTGGTATGCCGCACGTTCTTGAAGAGCTGCAAGGTATTCCAACACCAATCTACGATACTCATATGGTAGATGGCGAGGAAGTGACAACTGTTGTTGGCACTGAAACTGACGGTTCTGGCGAATTAAGTGCTGGTGAATACGACGAAGCCGTTCGTGACCTTGTTAACTTTTTGGTTTACTCGGGCGACCCAGTTCAACTTGAGCGTCATGCAATGGGTTGGTGGGTAATGGCCTTCTTAGTAATCTTCACTATCATCGTGATTTTGCTGAAGAAAGAGTATTGGCGTGATGTGCACTAATTGTGCTATAATACCGTGCTAATTCCCAAATTATGTTAATGTTCAATGGAGGCTTTAGGCCTCCATTGTTTTTATTTAAAGTGTACTGGAGGGCTCCATGGCTGTAGCTGCCAATAAACGTTCTGTAATGACTCTTTTCTCAAGTGCTTCTGATATGTATAGCCATCAGGTGCGCATTGTTCTTGCTGAAAAAGGCGTAAGTGTTGAAGTTGAGTTGGTTGATGAAAAAAATCTACCAGCAGAGCTTGTTGAACTGAACCCGTACAAATCAGTACCTACTCTTATTGATCGTGAGCTTGCTTTATATGACTCAAAGATCATTATGGAGTACTTAGATGAGCGTTTCCCTCATCCACCGTTGATGCCTGTATACCCGGTTGCTCGTGGTAATAGTCGTCTAATGATGTACCGCATTGAGCGTAACTGGTATTCAGTTGCAGAGAAGATCGTTAAAGGCAATGCTGAAGAATCTGAAGCTGCTCGCGTTAAACTGCGCAACGACCTACTGACTCTTGCTCCTATCTTCGCTGAGTATGAATACTTCATGAGCGAAGAATTTAGCCTAATTGATTGTTACCTAGCTCCGCTACTATGGCGTTTACCTGAGCTTGGTATCGAATTAATTGGCCCTGGTTCTAAAGAGCTTAAGATTTACATGAACCGCGTATTCGAACGTGATTCATTCCTAGCTTCTCTAACTGAAGCTGAGCGTGAGATGCGACTCGTTCGCTAAGCGTTTATGGATATTTCAAATATGACTCCACGCCGACCATATATGCTTCGTGCATTTTATGAATGGCTGGTTGATAACGAATTAACTCCACACCTTGTTGTTGAAGCAACATTGCCGGGTGTAAGAGTTCCAGAAGAGTTTGTTCAAGATGGTCAGATCATTCTGAACATCGCGCCTCGTGCGGTTGGACAACTTGAACTGGGTAACGAAGCTGTGACGTTTAGTGCTCGCTTTAGTGGTCGCCCACACTCTGTGATCGTGCCGCTTTACGCAGTACAAGCGATTTATGCTCGTGAGAATGGTGCTGGTACCATGTTTGAACCTGAAGAGGCTTACATGGAATCTTTTGAAGAAGGGATTGAAGAAAGTCCTTTTGAAGAACAAGAGAAAGGCCCATCTTTGAGCGTAGCAACGGCAGACTTAGATGCTGAAGAGCCTGACTCAGATCCTGAGCCTCCTCGTCCAGCAAAAGGTCGCCCAAGCCTTCGTGTTATCAAATAACGTTAGCTAAATAACGACTCAAATAAAAAAGCAGCGACTCGTCGCTGCTTTTTCTTTTCTGCTAAATAGCATTTAATTGGCTTGCTTAAGGCTAGTTAACGGCCGTCTCTTCTTCGCCATATTCAAACGCTCGAATCACCTGCTTTACGCCTGAAACATTACGCGCAACTTCTGTCGCGATATCAGCATGCTCTCGAGATACTAACCCAAGTAAAAACACCTCTGAATCTTCAGTGATGACTTTAACCTTGATGCCGTTGAGATCAGCGTTTGCTAGAAGGGCTGATTTCACCTTGGTAGTAATCCAGCTGTCGTTACTAATAGCACTGATGGTCAATGGCTCTTTTACTCGCACCTGATTATGGATGCTTTCTACGCCTGCCACTTCTTTGGCTTGGTTTTCAAACGCGCGACGCTCTGAGTCAGTGGTCGCTTGCCCCATCAATACAACCGAACCTCGGTAAGAGCTCGCTGTGATACGAACGTTGCCACGATATGGCTGCTTGTTGGTGATGGCTGCGACTTCAAATTCGATATTGTTATCGTTCCAGATTTGTTTGGTGGTTCGTGTGTCAGTGACTAAGTTCGCTGTGGTTGCAGCACCAGCAATGAAAATGCCAGCACAACCAGACAGGGACAGTGTAAGTAGCGAAACACTAATCAGCTTAAACAGCCTCATAGAGGTTAATGATTTCATTGTGATGCTCCGTATATCACTCTTCGTGAGCAGGGAAGAGTACTTGATCGATTAGGTCACATAAGCAATGCAGTGTCACCATGTGTACTTCATGAATGCGTGCTGTACGGTGTGAAGGGATACGAATTTCTACATCGTGTTCGCCCAGTAAGCCTGCCATTTCACCACCATCTTTACCCGTAAAGGCGATGATCGTCATGTCACGTGTTACCGCTGCTTCCATCGCTTTGATGATGTTTTTGCTGTTACCGCTAGTAGAGATAGCCAGTAAAATATCGCCAGTTTGACCAAACGCACGTACCTGCTTAGAGAAGATCTCTTCGTAGTGATAGTCGTTGGCTACTGCCGTTAGCGTGGTGTTGTCTGCTGTGAGAGCCATTGCTGGGAGGCTAGGGCGCTCGGTTTCAAAGCGATTAAGTAGGCACGATACAAATTGCTGAGCATTCGACGCCGAACCACCATTACCACAACAAAGAATTTTGTTTCCGTTAAGCAAGGTCGCAACCATTGCTTGAGCGGCATGCGTGATTGCGTCTGGCAGTGCTTCTGCAGCCGCAATTTGGATCTGAATACTTTCTGTAAAACTTTCTTTAATGCTGTCTAGCATGTTTATCCTTGGGTAATCGCGTTTTGAATCCAGTCGATATTGTCATTCGGCCCTTCTATGGCAACGATATCAAACCTGAAATCTGTAGAGTGCACCGACAAGCCTTGCTGCATAAGCCAAACATTGGCTGTTTTGAGCAGCTTCTGTGACTTCTTTGCTGTCACCATTTCGGCGGCATGTCCGTAGCGGGTTTGCTTGCGGTATTTTACCTCAGCAAACACAACCGTATTGTTATGGCGCATTATAAGATCAATCTCGCCACATTTAGCTATGAAGTTTTCTTGAATTAACGATAACCCGTGGCCAACTAAATAATTTTTAGCCACGGTCTCGTATTTATCACCCACTTGTTTGTGGGTGATTGTTGGTTTGGACAGGAACTTTCGGCTAAAAAGCCCCATGCTCTGCCCAGCTGATTTCACGTTGAACAACACAGTTGTTGTCGATGGTTAACACGCCGGTTTCACCTGGAATGCTGTAACCCTGTATGGCTTTCATCTGTGGCAATGCATCCATTAGGTAGTAGGCATCCATCCCCAGTGCTTGCAGACGTTTTTGGCCGTTTGAATGTGCAGGCCATAGGTCGTTTAGCTCTTTGTTAAGCTCGTTCTTGCTCTCAACCAATAGTGGGATGTCACTGTAGAACACACCCGTTAGATCTTCGTACTGCTTGTCACCGCTGTTGCTGCGTGAGTTTGAGAACAAGGCTGGTTGGTCAGCATCTGGGTTAATCGCGACTTCAATGAAAGGCTTAATCAACGTAAGCTCTGAGTTCTTCGCCACAATGTAAACAGAGTCGATATCACGACGGCTGCGCGGTTCAGTTTCTAGGTCTAGGTTAAGTAGCCCGTCCATTTGAGCGATACGTTGTTGGCTCTCTTGTAAGCCGAATACCTGATTCACATTGCGCTGAAGTTGGCGCTTGTCAGAGAATAAGGTAATCGCGACTTCGTTGTTGCTGTATTTTTTCCACTCTTTCTCAAACGCTTGCTTAACGCGGTCACCTAAACGCCCTTTTGGCGCAAGAATAAGCGGGTACTTGTAGCCTTGAGCAAAAAGGTGTTTCGCTGCCTGAGCGACTTCTTGCTCTGGCGATAGAGCGAGATAGCAAATATTGGTATCAGGTTCTAGCTGCGTCGGAATATTTAGAGCTAAAGCTGGAATCGAATTTTCGTGGTTTTTCTGCGCTTGCTGAAGCTTGGTAATATTGCTCTTAATCAGCGGGCCAACGATGAAATCTACCTTATTCTCTTCCAGTGTCGCTTTAATTTCAGCAGCACTTTGTACGTTGGTGTCCATAACCGTTAGCGTTGCGTTTTCTTCGCGCTCTTTGTCATTCATCATCGCAAAGATGAAACCATCACGCACAAGCTGTGCTTGCTTGCCGTACTTACCCGTGAGCGGCAGTAATAGCGCAGTGCTGGTTGGTTTGCTGATCTCTAGCGCCAATATGTCAGTGATCGCCTGAGGTGTGTATGTTGCTGCAGGGTGACGAGAGTTCTCAGCCAGCCAATCAGACAGAGTTTTCTGTAGGTCTGGAAGGTTAGAGTTCAGCGTCTTCATATAAATAGCCAGCTGTAACCAACCTGCTAGAACGTCTTCTGTCGGAGAAGTCTTAAGTTCTAGAATCTCATATTGAGAGTAGCTATTCAGGTTCTGCCAAATACGGTCGGCAGTTATCTGTTGGCTTTCGTCATCAGCGTCTACGTATTCTGAATAAAGGACTAACTCACGGCTTGCTTCGAAATACTCGCTTTGCATTTCAGAAATGTTAGCGCGTAGCTCGTGATAATCTTTCCACTGCTCGTTCGGAAGCTTCCACCAAGGCTGAAAGTTCAGCTGGCTGTACGCTTGCTGTGGTTGCGAGTTATTCACCAGCAGTTGAGCGCGAGCTAATTGCCATTCTGCTTGTTGAACTTCACTCAGCTCTTGTTTGGCTAAGCGCTTGATAAGCAGAGTTGCTTGATCGGTTTTTCCAGCTTGCACAGAAGCCTTAAGTGCCATGATTAACCAGTCGTTTTGTAGACTTCCTTTGCTACTATCCGCCTGCATCATGTAACTTTCAGTTGATTGCGCTGGATCTAGTGTAATATCAACACGCGTTGGTGCTTGAGGACCTGAAGAACAAGCCGCCAATGTAATTGCTAATGCAATTGGAGTTAGTAAGCGTGGTACACTGAGTCTCTTATGGTTCATCGTTGCCATGAGTTCTTTAAATTCCGTATAAATTTGTATCTATATTAATCGTTGAAGTGATGGTAAACAAATGACAGATAACAAAACCTTGCTCACAGAGAGCCCAACTCTCTACATTGTGCCAACCCCAATCGGAAATTTGGGAGATATCACTCAAAGAGCAATTGAAATTTTATCAAGTGTCGATGTTATTGCAGCCGAAGACACACGCCACACGGGTAAGCTGCTTGCTCACTTCAATATATCCACCAGAACGTTCGCTTTACATGATCATAATGAACAAACTAAAGCGCAAGTTCTAGTCGAAAGGTTATTAGAAGGTCAGTCTATCGCATTAGTCTCTGATGCGGGTACTCCTTTAATCAGTGATCCAGGTTACCATCTTGTCTCACAATGTCGTCAAGCGGGTGTGAGAGTTGTGCCACTTCCTGGTGCTTGTGCTGTGATTACCGCACTCAGTGCGTCAGGTTTACCGTCAGATCGTTTCAGCTTTGAAGGCTTCTTACCACCAAAGAGTAAGGGTCGTAAAGACAAGTTCTTAGAGATTGCAAAAGCAGAGCGCACATGTATTTTCTACGAATCACCGCACCGTATTACGGATTCTCTGCAGGACATGTTAGAGATCTTAGGACCCGACCGTGAGGTCGTGTTGGCTCGTGAGCTAACCAAGACATTCGAAACCATTCAAGGATTACCATTAGGTGAGTTGATTGAATGGATAGAAGAAGACTCGAACCGCAAACGTGGTGAGATGGTGTTACTGATCCATGGTCACCGTGAAGAAGCGAGCACCGATCTGCCAGACGAAGCAACTCGCACACTAAGCATTCTAACCAAAGAGCTACCCCTTAAAAAAGCGGCGGCGATGACAGCAGAAATTTACAATCTGAAAAAGAACGCTTTATACAAATGGGGCTTAGAGCATCTAGACAACTAGAGAACTCTTTATAGGCTAGATACCTATTTATAGAGTAGATAACCTTTATTGAAAAAGCTTCTGAGGAATGATGGTATTACCGTTATTCCTCTTTTTTTGTCTGAATTGTGTGAAATTCACGCAGTTGCTTAGAGGTTTGCAGCATATTTGTGATCTCGCTAGACACTGCGCACTAATCTCTATACAATCCGCCCTCGGAGTTGAACGGGTAATCGCTGCTTTGCTGATGTCCTTCGGGAGACTGACGTTGAGGTCCTTCGGGAAACTGACGTTGAAGTCCTTCGGGAGACTGGTAGAGGGGAGGAACGTCCGGGCTCCATAGAGCAGGGTGCCAGATAACGTCTGGGGGGCGCGAGCCCACGACAAGTGCAGCAGAGAGAAGACCGCCGATGGCCTCATTTCTTCGGAAGAGGCACAGGTAAGGCTGAAAGGGTGCGGTAAGAGCGCACCGTGCGACTGGCAACAGTTCGTAGCAAGGTAAACTCCACCCGGAGCAAGATCAAATAGGCCCTCGCATTGCGCTGCTCGCGTATGGGGGCGGGTAGATTGCTTGAGCCTGTGAGCGATTGCAGGCCTAGACGAATGGTTACCGCCGCGCAAGCGGAACAGAACCCGGCGTATGTGTCAACTCCACCTATATAAAGAACCCATCATTACTTAACGGTAGTGATGGGTTTTTTGCTTTATATTGACGTAAATGATTTAGATTTCCTTAGAATCCTTCACCCTGATATGAGCTTGGGTCAAAATTTCCCAAAGCCTATACACAATATGGTGGAGATACGGCGTGAAATCAGTACACTAAAACGTTAATAGAACAAATTATTGCCGAACTAATGGCTCAATCCACTCACTGAGAAGACTATGACAGAAGCATTCAAACATATTTCAGTATTGCTTAACGAATCTATTGACGGACTTGCGATCAAACCTGACGGTACCTACATTGATGGTACTTTTGGCCGTGGTGGTCACAGCCGTACAATCCTGTCTAAACTGGGCGAGAATGGACGACTCTTTAGTATCGACCGCGATCCACAAGCGATTGCTGAAGCTCAGAAGATTGATGATCCTCGTTTTACGATTATCCATGGTCCATTTTCGGGT
Organism: Vibrio sp. NC2; assembly: GCF_025195005.1. Taxonomy (NCBI): domain Bacteria; kingdom Pseudomonadati; phylum Pseudomonadota; class Gammaproteobacteria; order Vibrionales; family Vibrionaceae; genus Vibrio; species Vibrio sp. NC2. The sequence goes on along the minus strand of NZ_JANVFC010000014.1, from coordinate 26,203 downwards.
ATGGCTGAATATGCAGAGCGTTATGACTTAGTCGGTCAAGTGGATGGCGTATTGCTGGATTTGGGTGTTTCTTCACCACAGTTGGATGATGCTGAACGTGGCTTTAGCTTTATGAAAGATGGTCCGCTGGATATGCGCATGGACCCAACAACAGGTGTTCCTGTCTCTCAGTGGTTAGTTGAAGCGGATCTTGATGACATTACATGGGTTATTCGTGAGTTCGGTGAAGACAAACACGCTCGTCGTATCGCGAAAGGCATCATCGCTTATCAAGAGAATGAAGAGAACGAACCGCTAACGCGTACTGGTCAACTGGCTAAGCTTATCTCTGATGTCGCTCCAAAGAGCTTCAAAGAGAAAAAGCACCCAGCGACACGTGCTTTCCAAGCATTCCGTATTTACATCAACAGCGAACTTGAAGAGATTGATACCGCACTGAAAGGCGCAGCAAGCATTCTTGCTCCTCAAGGTCGTATTTCTGTTATCAGCTTCCACTCGCTTGAAGACCGCATGGTGAAGCGCTTTATCCGTAAAGAGAGCCAAGGGCCACAGGTTCCTCACGGTTTACCGCTAACAGAAGATCAAATTAAAGCTTTAGGCAGTGCCGATCTAAAACCAATTGGTAAAGCGATCAAGCCTTCTAAAGATGAAGTGGATGAGAATACTCGTTCGCGTAGCTCAGTACTACGAATCGCAGAAAAGCTATAGTCAATGAAGACCTCCAAGCCTAACTTAGCCAAGATAATATTTTTTGATTTGATATCCGTGGGCAAGGTTCCATTGGTACTTCTTATCTGTATCTTTGCGAGTGCGATGGGGGTCGTTCTTACGACACATAATTCACGTCAGGCGATCACGAAAAAAGACATGGCATTAGTGGAACGAGAACAGCTTGATGATGAGTGGCGAAATTTAATGCTTGAAGAGACGGCTTTGGCTGAACATAGCCGCGTTCAAGCATCGGCAAAACGAGAGCTCGACATGAAACGTCCAGACTCTGACAAAGAAGTTGTGATCACACTGAAATGACCGGTAAAAAGGAAAAATCACCCGCCAAACCCGTTAAGAAATCAACGAAAGAGCGAGTGAAGAGCGAAAAGGATTCGGATCCAATTCTTATTAAATGGCGTTTCAACGTCGTTATTGCTTTCGTGTTTCTTGCCTTTGCTGCACTCGTTGGTCGTGTGGCTTACATCCAAATTATTGAACCAGATAACTTAATCCGTCAGGGCGATCTTCGCTCGGTACGTGTTAAGGCTATTCCTTCTGCCCGCGGCATTATCTCAGACCGCAATGGCGAACCGCTTGCTGTGAGTGTTCCAGTTGAGGCGGTATGGGCCGACCCGAAAACGATTTTCGATAAAAATGGTATGGCCCAGATTGATCGTTGGTATGCGTTAGCTGATGTACTTGGCTTAGAACGACAATCGATGATCGACAAGATCTCTAGCAACAAATCCCGCCGATTTGTTTACCTACAAAGACAAGTTAGCCCAGCGATGGCTAAGTATATTCGTGAACTAAAGCTGGTGGGTGTTGGCCTGAAAGCGGAATCTCGACGTTACTACCCCGCAGGCGAAGTCAGTGCACACCTTATCGGTGTTACCGGAATTGACGGGCACGGTTTAGAAGGCGTTGAACGCAGCTATGACAAATGGCTCACGGGTGAAGCAGGTAAGCGGACGATTCGTAAAGATCGCTATGGACGCGTTGTTGAAAACATTGCTTTAGAAGAGCGTGAAGAAGGCAAACCACTCGAATTAACGATCGATCAACGATTACAAGCCATTGCTTATCGAGCGATTAAGCAGGCCGTGGCCGATCACAAGGCGACTTCAGGCTCTGCGGTATTACTCGATGTGAAAACGGGTGCCGTGTTAGCCATGGTTAATGCCCCTTCTTATAATCCGAATAACCGAGCTGACTTACAAAGCTTTAAGATGCGTAACCGCGTTCTGACTGATGCAATGGAACCTGGCTCGACCGTGAAACCTTTTGTGGTTTTGGCGGCGCTGGAGAACGGCACTGCAGACCCAGATATCGTGATTGATACTGGCAATGGCATTATGCAGATCGGTGGTAGTCGTGTACGAGATTCTTCTAAAGTCGGTAAGGCTGACTTAGCGCTGATCCTCAAGAAGTCGAGTAACATCGGTGTTGCTAAATTGGCGCTTAACATGCCACTTGAAGCCTTGCTTGGGATGTACAGTTCGGTTGGTCTAGGCGAGATGTCTGGGCTGAATTTGGTTGGTGAAACGAGCGGTATTTTCCCGAATCGCCGTCGTTGGTCAAAGTTTGAAATTGCCACCTTAGCGTTCGGTTATGGCTTGTCTGTTACGCCGATGCAGTTGGCACATGCCTATGCGACGTTAGCTAACAAAGGTTTGTATGAGCCGATTCATATTATTAAGAGTAACGACCAAGATTTTTCTAAGCAAATCATCAAGCGCGAGAACGCTGAACTGGTTTTGAATATGCTAGAAGGGGTGACTCAAAAAGGTGGTACGGCGACAAGAGCTGCCGTTCCGGGTTACCGCGTTGCAGCCAAAACGGGTACCTCTCGTAAGGCTGAAGCTGGCGGCTACAGTGATGAATACATCGCGGTTACCGCAGGCTTTGCTCCAGTTAGTGATCCAAGAGTGGCATTGGTTGTTGTGGTCAACGAGCCTCAAGGCGACCTTTACTATGGTGGTTCAGTCGCAGCCCCCGTCTTTTCTGAAATCATGAAGGGCGCACTGCAAATAATGAACGTCCCCGCTGATGAAAATAAGTTTCAAGAATAGAGTTAATCAGGATTCAATATGAGTAATAGCCTCACGCTGTCATCTTTACTTTCTCCTTGGGGAGACTTTAGTTCACCTGAACTGGAGTCGATTGCTGTTGAGCAATTGGAGCTAGATAGCCGAGCCATCAAGGAAGGTGATATTTTTGTTGCCGTAGTCGGACATGCTGTTGATGGCCGTCGTTTTATCGACAAAGCGGTCGCACTGGGAGCTCATGCTGTTATTGCACAGGCCGATGCTGAAAAGCCTCATGGTCTGATTGAATGGTTGGATACTGTCCCTGTTATTTACATTAACAACCTTAACTTGGTGCTATCTGAGTTAGCTGGTCGTGTTTACTCGTCCCAAGCGACTAAGTTGATTGGTGTTACCGGCACCAATGGCAAAACCACCATCACCCAATTGATTGCTCAATGGCTTGATCTCGTCGGTCAACGCTCAGCGGTAATGGGCACGACAGGTAATGGTTTCTTAGACAATCTAAAAACCGCAGCGAACACTACAGGCAGTGCCATCGAAATACAGCGCACACTGAGTGAGTTAGCTGCAGAAAAAGCTATCTACACGGCAATGGAAATCTCTTCTCACGGTTTGGTGCAAGGTCGAGTAAAGGCTTTGGACTTTGAGGTAGGTGTATTTACTAACTTGAGTCGTGATCATCTTGATTACCACGGCACGATGGAAGAGTACGCATTGGCTAAGAAGAGCCTGTTTACTCAACACAAATGCAAGCACGCAGTGATCAATGTGGATGACGAAGTGGGTAAAGCTTGGATGCCGGATTTATCCAATGCTATTGCAGTGTCACTGTTACCGCTAACGGGCTATCAACAGTCGGTGTGGGCATCTGATGTCGCTTATGCAGAAACCGGTATCAAGCTCTCTTTCGATGGTAGCTGGGGGCAAGGGAAGCTTTCTGTTCCACTGATTGGTCAGTTCAACGCATCAAACGTACTGGTTGCTTTTGCTACTTTGCTTTCTTTGGGTATCGAAAAGCAAATCTTGGTCGACACTGCGCCTCAGCTTCAACCTGTGATTGGCCGAATGGAGCTTTTCCAAGTTCCGAGCAAAGCCAAGGTGGTTGTCGATTATGCTCATACGCCCGATGCGCTAGAGAAAGCATTGACAGCACTGCGCGTGCATTGCTCCGGTAAACTGTGGGCAATCTTTGGTTGTGGTGGAGATCGCGACACTGGTAAGCGCCCAATGATGGCAGCAACCGCAGAGCAGTTCGCCGATAAAATCATTATTTCAGATGATAACCCTCGCAGCGAAGAACCGGCACTGATAGTCAAAGACATGCTGGCTGGCTTAAGTAAACCTGAAGCCGCGTTTGTCGAACACGAACGCTATCAAGCCGTTAAGTTTGCGCTTGAGCAGGCAGGCAGCGATGACATTATTCTTCTGGCTGGTAAAGGCCATGAGGATTACCAAGTATTGAAAGACAAAACGGTACATTACTCAGACCGAGAGTCTGCGCTTCAACTTTTAGGTATTTCATAATGATTGATGTATCACTTGAGCAAATCTGCTCCGTGGTCAGTGGTGAGCTGATTAAAGCGGACAACTCGAACAATAACGTAATCAATGCAGTTTCAACGGATACTCGTACCGTTGAAGAAGGCGCCTTGTTTGTCGCTATTGTTGGAGAGCGTTTCGACGCGCATGACTTTTGCCATCAAGCCGTTGAAGCAAACGCGAGCGCGTTGTTAGTCGAACGAAAACTTGACCTAAATATTACTCAAGTTGTTGTCGAAGACACTAAACTTGCTTTAGGTGAACTAAGTGCTTGGATTCACAAACAATGTGATGTGCCAACGATGGCGATTACAGGCAGCTGTGGCAAAACGACCGTTAAAGAGATGGTGGCGAGCATTTTACAGCAACGTGGCAAGGTGCTGTTTACGGCGGGTAACTTCAATAATGATATTGGTGTGCCTTTGACCTTGTTACGCAGTGAACCCAATGATGACTATGCTGTGATCGAACTGGGCGCTAACCATATTGGTGAAATTGCCTATACCACTCAGCTAGTGAAGCCACAAGTTGCCTTAGTTAATAATGTAGCCGCGGCTCATTTAGAAGGCTTTGGTTCGATTGATGGTGTGAAACAAGCGAAAGGTGAAATTTTTCAGGGGCTTGCTGCTGGTGATACTGCTATTGTTAATTTAGAGAGCAACGGTGGTGATTTTTGGAATGAAGTACTTGCGGATAAAGCGGTGCTGACATTTTCTGAAGGTAGTCGTGAAGCCGATTATTTTGCTGAAAATATCAAAATTAACGACCAAGGCGAAGCTTGCTTTGATATGCAAACACCACAAGGTGCTACGGCTGTTGAACTTGGTATTATTGGTCAGCATAACGTGGCGAACGCGTTGGCGGCTGCAGCGTTGAGCATTCAATTTGGCGCAACGCTTGATGAAATAAAAAGTGGTTTAGCGAATCTTATCTCGGTTAAAGGACGAGTTGAGGTTCAACAATTAAGTCAGAATATCAAGCTGATAGATGACAGTTATAACGCCAGCGTACCCGCGATGAAGGCGGCAGCCAAACTGCTGTCGAGCTTCAAAGGTCAACGTTGGTTGATTTTAGGCAATATGGCTGAATTAGGCGACGAAAGTCTTGCACTTCACCGTCAAGTCGGTGAATATGCTGCCCCATTCGCTTTTGAGCATGTACTCACTTACGGTGATGATACCAAGGTGATTAGTGAGGTCTGTAACGGTACCCACTTTGCAACGCATCAAGCGATGATAGCGCACATAGAGCAGCACTTACGCTTGCCAGAAAACGCGTCACATACCTTGTTGGTAAAAGGCGCGAATAGTGCAGGAATGAGTAAAATAGCCGCTGCTTTAAAGGAGAACTTTTCATGATAATTTGGCTTGCAGAGCTACTACAGCCACACCTTTCTTTTTTCCGTTTGTTCGAATACCTATCGTTTCGTGCAATCGCGAGTATTTTGACGGCTTTATGTCTGTCGCTGTGGATGGGACCTCGTTTAATTGAGCGTCTGCAAATGCTACAAATTGGCCAAGTTGTTCGTAATGACGGCCCTGAATCTCACTTTAGCAAACGTGGTACACCAACCATGGGTGGCGTGATGATCCTAGCTGCGATCATTATTACGGTATTGATGTGGGCTGATCTTTCCAATCCTTATGTATGGGCTGTATTAGTTGTACTTGCTGGTTATGGCGCGGTCGGTTTTGTTGATGACTACCGTAAAGTGGTTCGTAAGAACACCGATGGCTTGATTGCTCGCTGGAAGTACTTCTGGCAATCGGCTATTGCATTGGTTGTGGCATTTGCTCTGTATGCTCACGGGCACGATACTGCAGCAACTCAATTGGTGGTTCCTTTCTTTAAAGATGTGATGCCACAATTAGGTTTATTGTACATCGTACTGACTTATTTTGTTATTGTGGGTACCAGTAACGCTGTGAACTTAACAGACGGCCTAGACGGCTTGGCCATTATGCCAACGGTTATGGTTGCTGCTGGTTTTGCTGTGATTGCTTGGGCAACAGGTAACGTTAACTTTGCAGCATATCTACACATTCCATACATTCCATACACATCTGAACTGGTTGTGGTATGTACTGCTATCGTCGGTGCCGGACTTGGCTTCCTATGGTTCAACACTTACCCAGCGCAAGTATTCATGGGCGATGTTGGCTCACTAGCGCTTGGTGGTGCACTGGGTGTGATCGCGGTGTTAGTTCGCCAAGAGTTGGTACTGGTTATCATGGGCGGTGTGTTTGTAATGGAGACTCTGTCAGTGATTCTGCAGGTGGGCTCTTACAAATTACGTGGTCAGCGTATTTTCCGCATGGCACCGATTCACCACCACTATGAACTTAAAGGTTGGCCAGAGCCGCGTGTAATCGTGCGCTTTTGGATCATCTCTATGGTATTAGTACTGGTTGGTCTAGCGACACTGAAAGTTCGTTAATCCTATGTGAGCCTCTGAGTAGGGGCTCTTTAAAACTATTAAGAGCATCTTGTTTAAATGGAACGTTGGCAAAATATTCAAAATGTAGTGGTTGTGGGGCTCGGTATTACCGGGCTCTCTGTCGTTAAACATCTCGTAAAATATCAGCCTCATACTCATGTGAAGGTCATTGATACTCGAGAGCTACCACCAGGAAAGGAATCTTTACCTGAATCGGTAGAACTGCATTCTGGAAGTTGGAATAGCCAATGGTTAGCGGAAGCTGATTTGGTGATTGCTAACCCAGGTATCGCCTTAGCGACGCCTGAAATACAAGATGTTATTCAAGCGGGAACTCCGGTTGTTGGCGATATTGAACTGTTTGGCTGGGCGGTAGACAAACCTGTTGTGGCTATCACAGGTTCCAATGGCAAGAGCACAGTGACCGATCTAACGGGTGTACTTGCAAAGGCTGCTGGTCTTAACGTTGGTGTTGGTGGCAACATCGGTATTCCTGCCTTAGACCTTCTTGAGCTTGATGCTGATTTATATGTCCTTGAGCTTTCAAGCTTTCAGCTAGAGACAACATCCAGTCTAAACCTTGCAGCGGCGGCCTTTTTGAACTTGTCAGAAGATCATATGGATCGCTATCAAGGCATGGCCGATTACCGTGACGCCAAATTAAGAATTTTTAACAACGCTCAGTACGCGATTGTAAACCGCGAAGACAAAGAGACTTATCCTGACCACAGCATGCCATTAGTGACATTCGGACTCGACGACCAAGAGTTTGGTGTGGCGACGATTGATGGTACTGAATGGCTAGTGGATAACAGCAAGCCAGTACTTCCTACTCAAGATTTAACATTGGTTGGACGTCACAATGTGGCAAATGCGCTAGTCTCGCTAGCACTGCTTAAACAAGTCGGTATTGATTACAGCAAAAGCCTTGAAGCTCTGAAGGCCTACAACGGTTTAACGCATCGTTGCCAAGTGGTGGCTGATAAGCGTTCTATTAAGTGGGTTAACGACTCGAAAGCAACCAACGTAGCCAGTACATTAGCGGCTCTGTCGGGCTTAGAATATCAAGGCACCTTGTATCTTCTGGTGGGTGGTGTAGGTAAGGGCGCGGATTTTAGTGAGCTTGAACCTGTGTTGTCACAGTTAGAGCGTGTTCAACTGTGTTGCTTCGGTGAAGATGCCGCGCAATTTATGCCATTGCATCCATCGGCTAAGACGTTTGATACCATGCGTGACATTATCGAGAGTGTTTCGAAGCAGTTAGTTGCCGGTGATATGGTGATGTTGTCTCCAGCGTGTGCGAGCTTCGATCAATTTAATAACTTCATGGCGAGAGGTGATGCGTTCACTGACCTTGCCCATGAGTATGCCTAACGTGTTGAAGGACTAACATTCAGTGCAAAGAGTGAAAGAGATTAATCAATCCATTTGGCAATGGCTAAACCGTGCCACACCAGAGGCGCTCTACGATCGTCAGTTGGTATGGATTGCTCTTGGACTGATGCTGACGGGCTTGGTAATGGTAACGTCGGCTTCGTTCCCAATCAGTGCTCGTTTAACTGATCAGCCGTTTCACTTTATGTTCCGCCATGCCATTTTCCTTGTGTTGGCGTTAATCGTATCCAGCGTCATATTGCAAATTCCAATGAAACGTTGGTTTCAATACAGTATGTACTTATTGGGTTTATCCTTCTTTTTGCTGGTCGTGGTATTGGCTGTCGGTAAGTCGGTTAACGGTGCATCGCGCTGGATCCCTCTTGGATTATTTAACTTACAACCCGCTGAAGTCGCTAAGTTGTCGCTGTTTATCTTTATGGCGGGTTATTTAGTTCGTAAACAAGACGAAGTGAGAAAAACCTTCTTCGGTGGCTTTGGTAAACCGATCATGGTATTCGGTGCTTTTGCTGTGTTACTACTTGGACAGCCCGATTTAGGTACAGTAGTTGTAATGCTGGTGACCTTGTTCGGAATGTTATTTATCGCAGGAGCCAAGCTTTCACAGTTTATTGCCTTGATGGTGGCGGGTATTGCCGCAGTCGTCGGCTTGATTGTTATTGAGCCCTATCGTGTTCGACGTGTTACCTCATTTTGGGAACCGTGGAATGACCCGTTTGGCAGTGGCTACCAGTTAACTCAATCGCTAATGGCATTTGGTCGTGGTGATTGGATGGGGCAAGGCCTTGGAAACTCGGTTCAGAAGTTAGAATATTTACCAGAAGCACATACCGATTTTGTGTTTGCGGTATTGGCTGAAGAGTTGGGTTTTGTTGGCGTGACCTTAGTGCTGGTCCTTATTTTTAGTTTGGTGCTTAAAGCCATTTTAATTGGCAAAAAAGCCTTCGAGAACGACCAGTTATTCAGTGGTTATCTTGCCTTTGGTATTGGTATTTGGTTTGCTTTTCAGACGCTTGTTAACGTAGGTGCTGCATCGGGTATTGTTCCGACCAAAGGTCTAACCCTGCCGCTTATCAGTTACGGTGGTTCAAGCCTTATCGTGATGTCAGTAGCGGTTTCTATGCTGCTGCGTATCGATCACGAATGCCGAATGCAACAAAAAGAACAAGCCGACAATCAAAACGAATTAGTAGAATAAGAATCTAACGTGATGAAACAAAACAAAAAACTTTTAGTGATGGCTGGTGGAACTGGTGGTCACGTTTTCCCAGGGTTAGCGGTGGCGAAAAAGCTTCAGCAACAAGGTTGGGAAATTCGCTGGTTAGGAACCGCAGACAGAATGGAAGCGGATTTAGTGCCAAAGCATGGTATTGAGATCGACTTCATTAAGGTGAAAGGCCTGCGTGGTCAAGGCATTAGCAAGCTAATTAAAGCGCCATTCCAGATTATTAATGCCATACTTCAAGCAAGACAGCACATCAAAGCATGGCAACCAGATGTGGTGCTTGGAATGGGTGGTTACGTGAGTGGCCCCGGTGGCATTGCGGCATGGCTATCCGGTATTCCCGTGGTTCTTCATGAACAAAATGCCGTGGCGGGTTTAACCAACCAATGGCTATCTAAAATTGCGAAAAAGGTATTCCAAGCCTTTCCTGGTGCTTTCCCTGCCGCAGAAGTTGTGGGGAACCCAGTACGTGAAGATGTTGTTGCCTTAGCAGAACCCGAGCAACGCATGGCAGAGCGTGACGGCGATATTCGAATCCTAGTTATGGGTGGCAGCCAAGGTGCTAAAATTCTTAACGATACTCTGCCTGTAACATTGGCTCAGTTAGGCGTTGGTTTTACTGTGATGCACCAAGCCGGTAAAAACAATCAACAGCAAGTGATTGAACAATACAAATCACATTCTGTTGATAATGTTCAAGTGACTGAATTTATTGATGATGTGGCGCAAGCTTATGAGTGGGCAGATCTATTAGTGTGTCGCTCAGGTGCATTAACCGTATCAGAAGTGTCTGCAGCCGGTGTGGGTTCTATCTTCGTTCCGTTTATGCATAAAGACAGACAGCAAGCGTTGAATGCCGATCACCTAGTTGAATGTGGCGCAGCGTTAATGATTGAACAGCCTCAATTGACGGCTGATAAGCTAGCGAACACGATTGCTCAGCTTGATAGAAATGAATTAAAAATGATGGCAACAAAAGCTCGTCAAGCAGCCAAGCTTGATGCTGATGTGACCGTCGCTGAAGCGATTAAAGCTTTAGCAAAATAATGAGATTGAATTGATGACGATTGAACATACCCAAGACTTAGCGCAAATCCGTGCAATGGTGCCAGAGATGCGCCGTGTTAAATCTATCCACTTCATCGGTATTGGTGGCGCAGGAATGAGCGGGATTGCTGAAGTCTTGCTTAATGAAGGCTACCAGATCACGGGTTCTGATATTGCTCAAAACCCAGTGACCGATCGTTTAGTTAGCAAGGGTGCTACCGTTTACATCGGCCACCAAGCAAGTAACGTTGCTGATGCAAGTGTGGTGGTGGTTTCAACCGCTATCAACGAAGAAAACCCAGAGATTATTGCTGCTCGTGAAGCGCGTACACCTATCGTTCGTCGTGCAGAAATGCTGGCTGAGCTGATGCGTTTTCGTCATGGCATTGCTGTGGCAGGTACGCACGGTAAAACCACTACGACCGCGCTAGTGACACAAATATATTCGGAAGCGGGTTTAGATCCAACTTTCGTAAACGGTGGTTTGGTAAAAAGTGTTGGTACCAATGCTCGCCTAGGTTCGAGTCGTATTCTTATCGCTGAAGCCGATGAAAGTGACGCGTCATTCTTACACCTGCAACCAATGGTTAGTATTGTGACTAACATTGAAGCGGATCATATGGATACCTACGGTGGCGATTTCGAAACGCTAAAGCAGACGTTTATTGATTTCTTACACAACCTGCCATTCTATGGTCAGGCTGTAATGTGTGTTGATGATCCGGTAGTGCGTGAGCTTATCCCTCAAGTTAGTCGTCAAGTGATTACCTACGGCTTCTCAGAAGACGCTGATATCCGCATTGAAAACTATGTACAACAGGGTCAGCAAGGCAAGTTTACGGTTGTTCGCAAAGGTAAAGCCAATCTCGATATTACGTTGAACATTCCCGGTCGCCATAACGCCCTGAATGCTTCTGCAGCGATCGCCGTTGCGACAGAAGATGACATCAGCGATGAAGCGATTCTAAAAGCGATGGCTGGAACGGAAGGCACTGGCCGTCGTTTCGATCACCTTGGTGAATATGAAACGGGTAAGGGTGTTGCAATGCTGGTCGATGATTACGGCCATCACCCAACCGAAGTTGATGTCACCATTCAAGCTGCACGAAGTGGTTGGACTGATAAACGTCTTGTGATGATCTTCCAACCGCACCGTTATAGCCGCACTCGCGATCTGTATGATGACTTCGCGAACGTTCTTGAGCAGGTTGATGTGCTTATTCTGTTAGATGTTTATTCTGCCGGTGAGAAACCTATTGCAGGGGCTGACGGACGCTCGTTAAGTCGAACTATTCGTGGGCGTGGTAAGATTGATCCCATCTTTGTTGCTGATATCAACACGCTGCCGTCGGTTTTAGCCAACGTTATTCAAGGCGGAGACCTTGTTTTAACACAGGGTGCTGGTGATGTTGGTCGTGTAGCGAAGCAACTTGAATCGCTACAATTAGACATTAATAAGATGCAAAACGCGTAACAGAATACTGTATACAGACTGTGGTTGATCGCTCACTTCTTGCGATTGACCTAAAATTGACCAAAAATCTTATTATCAACGTTTGATAGTTTGATTTTGCTCAGTATAATTCATAGGTTAAAGTAAGTGCTTTTACCTCTATTACGAAGATAGGGAATAGAATTGCGAACCAACGACAGGGAATGCGGGCTTTGGTAGAAAGTACTTTTAGCGAAAACCGCCACCTATTCAGTTTACCATCGCTAAAGAAACACGCTGTAGGCGGGTCTTTTTTTGTCATGGTACTGCTATTCATTGGATTTCTTTTCTATACCACACTGACTTGGATGTGGGACGATCAGCGATTGCCTCTCTCCAAAATAGTACTTCAAGGCGACTTAACTTACGTAACTGCTGGTGATGTTCAACATGCCTTTGGCGAGCTAGAGCATATTGGAACGTTCATGTCGCAAGACATCGGTGTGTTGCAAGACAGTTTAGAAGCGTTACCTTGGGTTTCAGTGGTGTCCATTCGTAAGCAGTGGCCAGACACAATAAAAGTATTTTTGACTGAGTATCATGCAGCAGCAATCTGGAACGGTAACATGCTGTTGAATGATAATGGTCAGGTGTTTAATGGTGATATCGGTCTTTTGAAGGGCGATCGAGTCAAGCTTTACGGCCCAGACGGCACCAGCCAAAAAGTGATAGAAAAGTGGCGACAAATAACTCCTTTGATTAACAATCTAGGGTTAACCGTTACCTCGCTCGTTCTCAATGAGCGTCGCGCTTGGCAAATAATCCTAGATAACGGTATCCGTTTAGAACTAGGTAAAGATTCTTTAGATGAGCGTGTTGAACGCTTCATTTCGCTTTACAACGAACTTGGTAGTAAAGCGAATCAAGTGAGCTACATCGACCTCAGGTATGATACGGGAGCCGCTGTAGGCTGGTTTCCAGAGCAAGAGTTAGAAGAGAGCACAGATGACTAAGACCGCAGATGACAACATAATCGTTGGTCTTGATATAGGCACTGCGACCATATCAGCTCTAGTTGGTGAAATATTGCCTGATGGTCAAATCAATATCATTGGTTCAGGGCAAAGCCCATCCAGAGGTATGGATAAAGGTGGTGTAAACGACCTAGAGTCGGTAGTGAAGTCAGTTCAGCGAGCCATTGATCAAGCAGAGTTGATGGCGGAATGCCAAATCAGCAATGTGTTTATCTCGCTATCGGGCAAACATATCGCAAGCCGAATTGAAAAAGGCATGGGCACTATTTCTGATGAAGAGGTGTCTCAAGACGATATGGATCGAGCGATCCATACCGCGAAATCAATTAAAATAGGTGATGAGCAGAGAATTCTGCACGTGATTCCACAAGAATTTACCATCGATTATCAAGAGGGGATCAAGAATCCACTTGGTTTATCTGGTGTTCGAATGGAAGTCAGTGTTCATCTAATTTCTTGCCACAGCGACATGGCGAGAAACATTATTAAAGCTGTTGAACGATGTGGTCTCACTGTAGAACAAATCGTGTTTTCAGGACTTGCCTCAAGCAATGCGGTAATTACTGACGACGAGAGAGAGCTTGGAGTATGTGTTGTTGATATTGGTGCTGGTACGATGGATATTTCCATTTGGACTGGCGGCGCATTGCGACACACAGAAGTCTTTTCCTACGCAGGAAATGCAGTAACCAGTGATATTGCCTTCGCTTTCGGCACGCCAGTGAGCGATGCTGAAGAGATAAAAGTAAACCACGGTTGCGCTCTGAGTGAACTCGTAAGCAAGGATGATTCTGTTAACGTCCCTAGTGTAGGTGGCCGTCCATCGAGAAGTTTGCAAAGACAAACTTTGTCGGAAGTGATTGAACCACGTTACACTGAACTTATGGGTCTCGTTAACCAAACTATTGATACGGTTCAATTACAGCTACGAGATGAAGGTATTAAACACCACCTTGCAGCTGGCGTCGTTCTCACTGGTGGAGCGGCACAAATTGACGGATTGGTAGAGTGTGCGGAACGTGTTTTCCGCAATCAAGTTCGAGTTGGTAAGCCGTTAGAAGTTAGTGGCTTAACTGACTATGTTAAAGAGCCGTATCATTCTACGGCGGTTGGTTTACTTCATTACGCAAGAGATTGTCAGATAAGTGATGAGGGTGATTACAGCGAACCTAAGCGTTCAGCACCTTCTATGTCAGGCTTGTTTGGTAAATTGCGTAATTGGATACAAAAAGAGTTTTAACCTGAGTTGCAGGAAAAAACGGAGATAACACATGTTTGAACCGATGATGGAAATGTCTGACGATGCAGTAATTAAAGTCGTTGGAGTTGGTGGCGGTGGCGGTAATGCTGTTGAGCACATGGTACGTGAATCGATCGAAGGCGTAGAGTTCATCAGTGTTAATACTGATGCACAAGCCCTTCGTAAAACGAGCGTGAGCAGCGTGATCCAAATTGGTGGTGATATCACTAAAGGTTTGGGCGCTGGTGCAAATCCACAAGTAGGCCGTGATGCAGCTCTCGAAGATCGAGAAAGAATTAAAGAAGTTCTAACTGGCGCCGATATGGTATTTATCGCAGCTGGTATGGGCGGTGGTACAGGTACAGGTGCTGCTCCAGTTATTGCTGAAGTTGCGAAAGAGCTGGGTGTGCTAACGGTTGCTGTTGTAACTAAGCCATTTAGCTTTGAAGGCAAAAAGCGTTTAGCGTTTGCTGAGCAAGGTATCGAAGAGCTTTCTAAACATGTGGATTCTTTAATTACGATTCCAAATGAAAAGCTACTTAAAGTACTTGGCCGTGGCGTAACACTGCTAGAAGCTTTCGCAAGTGCAAATGATGTACTTAAAAACGCTGTACAAGGTATCGCTGAGCTAATTACTCGCCCTGGTATGATTAACGTCGATTTCGCGGATGTTCGCACTGTGATGTCGGAAATGGGTCATGCAATGATGGGTAGCGGTATCGCAAAAGGTGAAGACCGTGCTGAAGAAGCTGCTGAAACGGCAATTTCTAGCCCATTACTAGAAGACATCGACCTAGCTGGCGCGCGTGGCGTTCTTGTGAACATCACTGCAGGCCTAGATATGCGTTTAGATGAATTCGAAACTGTGGGTAATACAGTTAAGGCATTCGCTTCTGATAACGCAACGGTTGTTATTGGTACCTCTCTAGACCCTGATATGACGGATGAAATCCGTGTAACTGTTGTTGCAACAGGTATCGGCACAGAGAAAAAACCAGACATTACTTTAGTTGCTGGTGGTAAAGCAAAAGTAGCGCCAACGCCTCAACCTCAAGTTGCTGTTCAAACGGCAGCAAAAGTGGAAGAGAAAGTGGCACAGCCATTGCAGGAAAAAACTGAGGTAAAACCTCAAGTTAAACCACAGCCAACAACGTCACCTGTTTCTTCGGGTACAGGCGCTAGCCAAAGTGCAGCACCTAAAGCTGAGAAAGAGAGCGGATATTTAGATATTCCAGCATTTTTACGACGTCAGGCTGATTAACAAATACCCAAAATTTGACTATCGTCGAATTAATGGTAAAATTCGCGGTTGGTAAATACTGACCGTGATTTGTAGCACTGATAACGAGGCAAGCAGATGATCAGACAACGTACTCTGAAAGAAATTGTGAAAACAACTGGTGTGGGTCTCCACTCTGGTCGTAAAGTCACACTTACTCTTCGTCCGGCAGCTGCAAATACAGGTATTGTTTATCGTCGTACAGATGTCAATCCACCTGTAGATTTCCCAGCTGATCCAGCATCAGTTCGTGACACTATGTTATGTACTGCTCTTGTTAATGACGAAGGCATACGTATCTCTACAGTGGAACACCTTAACGCAGCTCTAGCTGGAATGGGTATCGACAACATTATTGTTGAAGTCGATGCTCCAGAAATTCCAATTATGGATGGTAGCGCAAGCCCATTCGTATACTTGCTACAGCAAGCGGGTGTAGAAACACTGAATGCAGCGAAACGTTTTATTCGAATCAAAAAGCCTATCCGTTTTGAAGATGGCGATAAGTGGGCAGAGTTTGTTCCATTTAACGGCTTCCGTATGGACTTTGAGATCGACTTTAACCACCCTGCAATTGAATCCGATGAGCAACGTTTGTTGTTTGATTTCTCATCACAAGGTTTTGTGAAGCAGATTTCTCGCGCTCGTACTTTCGGTTTCATGCGCGATATTGAGTACCTTCAGTCTCAAAACCTAGTACTTGGCGGTAGCTTTGATAATGCTATCGTACTGGACGAATACCGAATTCTTAATGAAGAAGGCCTTCGTTTCGACAATGAGTTTGTCACTCATAAAGTATTGGATGCGATTGGTGACCTTTACATGTGTGGACACGCTATTATTGGTGAGTTCCGTGCATACAAATCAGGTCACGGCCTAAATAACCAACTTTTACGCGCAGTTCTTGCTGACGCAGAAGCTTGGGAGTGGGCAACATTCGAAGAAGAAGCTGGCTCTCCAGTTGCTTTCGCAGAACCGGGTATGGTTCTAGCGTAATTGTTGTTTACAACAATATAAGATTTCAAAAACCAGGCCATCGGCCTGGTTTTTTTGTATCTATTTTCCAGATACAGTGTCGTTAACCTCCGGAAATTGCTGGCCAATGGGCTACAGTCTGCTTAATCCATCAGCAATTAGAAAGAAAAGTTCCAAGCACATCAAACAAATGGTGTTCTAAATGGTCGTTAGTGTGAAAATTACTTACACTAAAGGGCATTAATTTTAACTCAAGCCTTGAAAACTCTACTCTCAAGTACAATATCAAAGATACTAGATTTATCTCAGTATCCTTGGTTAGTAACTGAAGACTAGTTCATAGCTAGTAGAGACTGACGGCATTTAAAATAGATCGCGGACGATCTGAGAACGAAGAGATTCCAAGCACATGATTACTAAGCTGCTGACAAAGGTAATTGGCAGTCGCAATGACAGAACACTGCGCCGCCTTAGAAAAATTGTAAAAGAAATTAATAACTACGAACCAACGTTTGAAGCACTTTCTGATGAAGAGCTAAAAGCAAAAACGGTTGAGTTTCGTGAGCGCTTAGATAAAGGTGAATCGTTAGATCAACTTCTACCTGAAGCATTCGCTACGGTACGTGAAGCGTCGAAGCGTGTTTACGGCATGCGTCACTTTGACGTGCAAATGATTGGTGGCATGGTTCTAAATGCTGGCCAAATTGCAGAGATGCGTACTGGTGAAGGTAAGACACTTACCGCAACCCTACCAGCTTATCTAAACGCGTTACCAAGCAAAGGTGTTCACGTAATAACGGTGAACGATTACCTAGCGAAGCGTGATGCGGAAACAAACCGTCCATTATTTGAATTCCTTGGCATGACTGTTGGCGTGAATGTGGCAAACATGGCTCCGCCAGAGAAAAAAGAAGCGTACCAAGCTGACATCCTATACGGAACAAACAACGAGTTTGGTTTTGATTACCTGCGTGACAACATGGCTTTCCGTGCTGAAGACCGAGTTCAACGTGAGCGCTTCTTTGCTGTAGTCGATGAGGTTGACTCAATCTTAATTGATGAAGCTCGTACTCCGTTAATTATCTCTGGCCCAGCTGAAGATAGTTCTGACCTTTATACGCGCATTAACACTCTAATTCCTTCTCTAGAGCGTCAAGATAAAGAAGATTCAGAAGAGTACCGTGGTGAAGGTCACTACACCATGGACGAAAAATCAAAACAGGTTCACCTGACTGAAAACGGTCAAGAATTTGTAGAAGAACTAATGGTCAAAAACGGCTTGATGGAAGAGGGTGACACACTTTATTCTCCAACCAATATCAGCCTATTGCACCATGTGAATGCTGCGCTTCGTGCACACGTATTGTTTGAGAAAAACGTCGACTACATCGTTACTGAAGAAGGCGAAGTGGTTATCGTTGATGAACATACTGGTCGTACTATGCCAGGTCGTCGTTGGTCTGAAGGTTTACACCAAGCTGTTGAAGCTAAAGAAGGTGTGAAGATTCAAAATGAAAACCAAACGCTAGCATCGATTACATTCCAGAACTTCTTCCGATTGTACGAAAAACTGTCAGGCATGACAGGTACTGCTGATACTGAAGCTTTCGAATTCCAGTCTATCTACGGCCTAGAAACGGTGGTTATCCCAACCAACAAGCCTATGGTTCGTAACGATATGCCAGATGTGGTTTATCGTACTGAAGAAGACAAGTTCAATGCGATCATTGAAGACATCAAAGACCGTGTTGCGGCTGGTCAGCCATCACTGGTTGGTACGGTTTCTATCGAGAAATCTGAACTGCTGTCTAACGCACTGAAAAAAGCAAAAATTAAGCACAACGTACTAAATGCTAAGTTCCACGAGATGGAAGCTGAGATCGTTGCGCAAGCTGGTATGCCGAGTGCGGTAACTATCGCAACTAACATGGCAGGTCGTGGTACCGATATCGTGTTAGGTGGTAGCTGGCAGGCACAAATTGAGAAGCTAGATAATCCAACGAAAGAGCAGATCGACAAGATCAAAGCTGACTGGAGAGTTGTCCACGATACAGTTCTTGAGTCAGGTGGTCTGCACATCATTGGTACTGAGCGTCATGAATCTCGCCGTATCGATAACCAGCTACGTGGTCGTTCTGGTCGTCAAGGTGATGCAGGTTCTTCTCGTTTCTACCTATCAATGGAAGACTCTCTACTACGTATCTTTACATCTGATCGTATGGCTGGTCTTATCCAAAGTGGTATGGACGAAGGCGAAGCGATTGAATCTAAGATGTTATCTCGCTCAATTGAAAAAGCTCAACGTAAAGTGGAAGGTCGCAACTTCGACATCCGTAAGCAGCTTCTTGAGTACGATGACGTAGCCAATGACCAACGTAAGGTTGTTTATGAGCTACGTGATGAACTGATGAGTTCTGATGACATCAGCGAGATGATCGAACACAACCGCGAAGATGTACTTGCGTCAGTCATTGATGAATACATCGCTCCTCAATCTCTTGAAGACATGTGGGATATCGCGGGTCTGCAAGATCGTCTGAAGAATGACTTCGACCTAGACTTTGATATTCAAGGTTGGTTAGACGAAGACGACAAGCTTTATGAAGAAGCATTGCGTGAGCGTATTCTTGGTATGGCGGTAGATTCGTACAAACAGAAAGAAGAAGTGGTTGGTGCTCAAGTACTGCGTAACTTCGAGAAGTCTGTGATGCTACAAACGCTAGACGGTCTTTGGAAAGAGCACTTGGCTGCGATGGATCACCTTCGCCAAGGTATCCACTTACGTGGTTATGCTCAGAAGAACCCGAAACAAGAGTACAAGCGCGAGTCGTTTGAACTGTTTGAAGGCCTACTCGATGTACTGAAAACAGATGTTGTAACCATCCTTTCTAAAGTTCGCGTTCAGCAACAAGAAGAAGTTGAAAAGATGGAAGCTCAACGTCAAGCTCAAGCTGAACAAGCGGCGCGTCGTGCACAAGCACAACACGCAACGGCTGAAAACCAGCTAGCTGACGATGAAGCGGATGCAGCATCTCCACAAACGGTAGTACGTGATGAGCGTAAAGTGGGTCGTAACGAACCATGTCCATGTGGAAGTGGTAAAAAATACAAACAGTGTCACGGTAAAATTGACTAAGTTTGGTGAATCTTCGCTGTAACGGATAATTGCAGTGTCGGAGGTACTCACTTACTAACGTAAGCTCCGTGTCTCCTCCTTGCACTTAACACGTTACAACTTAGCTTCATAAAAACTTACTGCTATTAAAAAGAGTCGCTTAGGCGGCTCTTTTTGTATGTAAATTTCATGACTTATCTTTTTGTCGAAAGGAAAGTCGTCATTCCCTATAGCGAGGAACGAGCGCAGTAGGGAATCTTGTTTGATAGTTTGGCTTAAGGTTGTTGTATTAGCTTCCCAACTCAGTCGTTGCTCCTTCTTGAGGATGGCGTATTCAGGGGCTGCTTGAGCGAAGCGTTTTATTAAGGAACATCATCATATGAAAAGAATCCATATTGTCGCAGGTATTATCTTCAACCAAGATAAGTCACAGGTCTTTATCACTAAACGCCCAGACGACAAGCACAAAGGCGGTTTCTGGGAATTCCCTGGTGGTAAAGTAGAAGCGGGCGAAACCATTGAGCAGGCGATGGCTCGTGAACTTGATGAAGAGATTGGCATTAAGGTGACAGATCAGTCTCTGTTTGAGCACCTTGAATTTGATTACAGCGACAAGTCGCTTAAGTTTGATTTCATTCTTGTGACTGATTTCGAGCAACAGCCTTATGGTAAAGAAGGGCAACAAGGTGAATGGGTCGATCTTGAATCATTGAACCAATACGCATTCCCTGAAGCGAATGTGCCCATTTTAGAGCGAGTAATAAAAGAGTTTTCGTAATTGCTAGCCTGAGTTTGAGATTGTTGTTAGTTTAAAGAGATTAATCGAATGAACGTTGCTGCGACAGATGAGCAGTGACGGTAACCAAAACAATGGAGATATTCGCAGTGGTAAGAATTGCAATTGCAGGAGCAGCTGGCCGTATGGGTCGTAACTTGGTGAAAGCCGCTCACCAAAATTCAGAAGCAAGCGTTGGCGCTGGTTCAGAGCGCCCAGAGTCATCTTTGGTCGGTGTTGATGTTGGCGAGTTATGCGGTGAAGGCCGTTTTGATGTAGCTCTAGTCGATGACCTTTCGAAAGCGATTGAAGAGTTTGACGTGATCGTCGACTTTACCGCACCTGTGAGCACATTAGCGAATATTGAACTTTGTAAACGTCACGGAAAGAAGCTAATTATCGGTACGACAGGTTTCTCTGAAGAAGAGAAACAGGTGATTGATGCGGCGTCAAAAGAGATGCCTATCGTAATGGCTCCTAACTACAGCGTTGGTGTAAACCTAGTGTTCAAGCTGCTAGAAAAGGCCGCTAAAGTGATGGGCGATTATTGTGATGTTGAGATCGTTGAGGCTCACCATCGCCATAAAGTCGATGCGCCGTCAGGCACTGCGATTGGTATGGGCGAAGCTATTGCTGGTGCGATGGGCAATGATCTAAACGATGTCGCTGTATGGTCACGTGAAGGTATTACTGGCGAGCGTACCAAAGATGAGATCGGCTTTGCGACGATTCGTGCCGGTGACATCATTGGCGAGCATACCGCAATGTTTGCTGATATTGGTGAGCGCGTTGAAATTACCCATAAAGCAACGGATAGAATGACCTTTGCTAATGGTGCGATAAAGGCAGCTGTTTGGCTAAATGACAAGCCAGCAGGCTTTTATACCATGACGGATGTCCTTGGTTTGAATGACCTGTAAATAGATATTTATGCGCTGGCAATTGCCGGCGCTTTTTTTATTTGGTGGCTTTTCCTTAATAATCCCTCTTCTATGATCTTCCTTCTACTTTCTTCTTATCGCCATTTGCCCTCTATTTTTATGCTATTTATGCAGGCTTTAGTGTGTTTTTTGTTTTAGATCTTTAAATTATCATGTTTTCTCTTGGTATTTATCGATTGCGTTTTGTTGCTGATATTTTTGGCACTCTATGGTTAGCTAAAATGACGGGTGAAAATTAGAAAATCGTAATATTCCTATTAATTGAGTATGAAAGTTGAACTTTTGAAGCTTTGGTAAAGGAAATTGAATTAGTTCTTACAAATGTTTAATTTCTTTTGCGTTAAATGTTGACACGTATCACGCAGATCACTAGAATACCGCCAATTTGTCTAATTTCCATAAACACGCAGTTTTTGGTGTTGCAGGAAGGTAGATTTGCAAATTAAATCAATTTTAATGCATTTTTATTTCTGGAGGTTGTCTTGAAGAAGTCAGCACTACTCGTCCTAGAAGATGGGACAGTATTTCACGGTGAAGCCATTGGCGCTGTAGGTTCTGCAGTTGGTGAAGTCGTTTTTAATACCTCGATGACGGGGTACCAAGAAATCCTCACTGATCCTTCCTATTCTCAGCAAATCGTTACCCTTACTTACCCTCACATTGGCAATACCGGAACCAATTCCGAAGATGAAGAATCTTCTTCAATCCATGCTCAAGGCCTTGTGATTCGCGATCTCCCTCTAATCGCTTCTAATTTCCGTAATGAACAATCCCTTTCTGATTACCTTAAGTCGCAAAACGTTGTTGGTATCGCTGATATCGATACTCGTAAGCTGACGCGTATTCTTCGTGAAAAAGGTGCTCAAAACGGTTGTATCGTAGCGGGCTCTTCAGTAAACGACGGAAATTTAGACGAAGCTTTGGCTCTAGCTAAAGCAAAAGAATTCCCTGGCCTGAAAGGTATGGACCTTGCGAAAGAAGTTACAACAAAAGAAGCGTATCAATGGAAACAAGGTTCGTGGACGCTTACGGGTGGACTTCCTGAAGCGAAAGCAGACTCTGAATTGCCATACCACGTTGTTGCTTATGACTTCGGCGCAAAACGAAACATCTTACGAATGCTTGTTGACCGCGGCTGCCGCCTAACGGTTGTTCCTGCTGAAACTTCAGCAGAAGAAGTACTCGCTCTGAACCCTGATGGTGTTTTCCTTTCAAATGGCCCTGGTGACCCAGAACCATGTACTTACGCAATTGAAGCAACAAAAGTGTTCCTAGAAAAAGGTTTACCAATCTTTGGTATCTGTCTAGGTCACCAGATTCTTGCTCTTGCGTCAGGCGCTAAGACAGTGAAAATGAAGTTTGGTCACCACGGTGCAAACCACCCGGTTAAAGATTTAGATCGTGATGTTGTGATGATTACTTCACAAAACCACGGCTTTGCTGCTGACGAAGATACGCTTCCAGAGACATTACGAGCGACTCATAAGTCTCTATTTGATGGTTCTCTACAAGGTATCCACCGTACAGATAAGCCAGCATTTAGCTTCCAAGGTCACCCAGAAGCAAGCCCAGGTCCAGAAGATGCGGCACCGCTATTCGACCACTTCATTGAATTAATTAACCAGTCTGTTGCAAACAAACAAGACAAAGCGTAATCCGGAGTAGTAGATAATGCCAAAACGTACTGACATTAAAAGTGTTCTAATTCTAGGTGCTGGTCCGATTGTTATCGGTCAAGCATGTGAGTTTGATTACTCTGGTGCTCAAGCTTGTAAAGCACTTCGCGAAGAAGGTTACCGAGTTATTCTTGTAAACTCGAACCCAGCGACAATCATGACTGACCCAGACATGGCTGATGCGACTTACATCGAACCTATCCAATGGGAAGTGGTTCGTAACATCATCGCTAAAGAGAAGCCAGATGCAGTTCTACCGACAATGGGCGGCCAAACTGCACTTAACTGTGCGTTAGATTTAGAAAAATACGGCGTACTTGAAGAATTCGGCGTAGAGATGATTGGCGCAACTGCTGACGCTATCGATAAAGCTGAAGACCGCTCTCGTTTTGATAAAGCAATGAAATCGATTGGTCTTGAGTGTCCAACGGCTGATACAGCGAAAACGATGGAAGAAGCTTACAAAGTTCAAGAAATGGTTGGTTTCCCTTGTATCATTCGTCCATCGTTTACGATGGGTGGTACAGGCGGTGGTATCGCTTATAACAAAGAAGAATTTGAAGAAATCTGTCGTCGTGGTTTGGACCTATCTCCAACCAACGAACTTCTTATCGATGAATCACTTATCGGTTGGAAAGAGTACGAGATGGAAGTGGTTCGCGACAAGAACGACAACTGCATCATCGTATGTGCGATTGAAAACTTTGACCCAATGGGCATTCACACTGGTGACTCGATCACAGTGGCTCCGGCTCAAACGCTGACAGACAAAGAATACCAACTAATGCGTAACGCTTCTCTAGCGGTACTGCGTGAGATTGGTGTTGAAACAGGTGGTTCAAACGTACAGTTTGGTATCAACCCGAAAGATGGCCGTATGGTTATCATCGAGATGAACCCACGTGTATCTCGTTCTTCTGCACTTGCTTCTAAAGCAACAGGTTTCCCAATCGCTAAGATTGCAGCGAAACTGGCTGTTGGCTTTACGCTAGACGAGCTAATGAATGACATCACTGGCGGCGCAACACCAGCATCATTCGAACCAACAATCGACTACGTAGTAACTAAGATTCCTCGTTTTAACTTCGAGAAATTTGCAGGTGCTAACGACCGTCTAACGACGCAAATGAAGTCGGTTGGTGAAGTTATGGCTATCGGCCGTAACCAACAAGAATCTCTACAGAAAGCACTTCGCGGTCTAGAAGTTGGCGCAACTGGTTTTGACGAAATGGTTGACCTAGATGCACCTGACGCTCTAACGACGATTCGCCATGAGCTTAAAGAAGCTGGTTCTGACCGTATTTGGTACATCGCAGACGCTTTCCGTGCTGGTATGTCAGTTGATGGTGTATTCAACCTAACGCAAATTGACCGCTGGTTCCTAGTTCAAATCGAAGACATCGTAAAACTAGAGCAAGAACTTAAAGCGAAAGGCTTTGCTGGTCTGAATAAAGACGAGCTAATGAAGCTTAAGCGTAAAGGTTTTGCTGATGCTCGCCTGTCTAAGATTCTAGGTGTGGCTGAAAGTGAAATTCGTCGTCTACGTGACCAATACGATATTCACCCAGTCTACAAGCGCGTAGATACGTGTGCGGCTGAGTTCTCTTCTGATACGGCTTACATGTACTCATCTTACGATGACGAATGTGAATCGAACCCAACAGACAAAGAGAAAATCATGATCTTAGGCGGCGGTCCAAACCGTATCGGCCAAGGTATTGAATTCGATTACTGTTGTGTACATGCATCTCTAGCACTACGTGAAGATGGCTACGAAACAATCATGGTTAACTGTAACCCTGAGACAGTTTCGACAGACTACGATACATCTGACCGTCTGTACTTTGAACCAGTAACTCTGGAAGACGTACTCGCAATCGTTCGTGTTGAGAAGCCAAAAGGCGTTATCGTTCAGTACGGTGGTCAAACACCACTGAAACTGGCTCGTGAGCTTGAAGCTGCTGGCGTACCAATCATTGGTACTAGCCCAGACGCAATCGACCGTGCAGAAGACCGTGAGCGTTTCCAAGTTGCTGTTGACCGTCTTGGTCTTCTACAACCAGAAAACGCGACAGTTACAACAATGGAGCAAGCGGTAGAGAAATCTCGCGAAATCGGCTTCCCATTAGTTGTTCGTCCTTCTTATGTTCTTGGTGGTCGTGCGATGGAAATCGTATACGACGAGCAAGACTTACGTCGCTACTTCAACGAAGCAGTAAGTGTTTCAAACGAATCTCCAGTACTACTTGATAGCTTCCTAGATGATGCAATTGAAGTCGACGTTGATGCGATTTGTGACGGTGAGCGCGTTGTTATTGCGGGTATCATGGAGCATATCGAACAAGCGGGTGTTCACTCTGGTGACTCAGCATGTTCTCTTCCTGCTTACACGCTAAGCCAAGAAATCCAAGACGTAATGCGTGAGCAAGTTGAAAAGCTAGCGTTCGAGTTGGGTGTTCGTGGTCTAATGAATACGCAGTTTGCTGTTAAGAACAACGAAGTGTACCTAATCGAAGTTAACCCTCGTGCAGCACGTACAGTACCGTTCGTATCGAAGGCAACAGGCGCAGCAGTCGCTAAGATTGCAGCTCGTGTTATGACAGGTCAATCGCTAGAGTCTCAAGGCTTTACGAAAGAAATCATTCCACCATACTACTCAGTGAAAGAAGTTGTTCTTCCGTTCAACAAATTCCCTGGTGTTGACCCACTATTAGGCCCAGAAATGCGCTCTACTGGTGAGGTTATGGGTGTTGGTGCAACGTTTGCTGAAGCATACTCTAAAGCTGAATTGGGTTGTGGCAACATCTACCCAGAAGGCGGCCGTGCACTTCTTTCTGTTCGCGAAGGCGACAAAGAGCGCGTTGTTGACCTAGCATCTAAGCTATCTAAGCTTGGTTACCAGCTAGACGCAACACACGGTACTGCGGTTATCCTTGGTGAAGCGGGTATCAACCCACGTCTAGTAAACAAGGTACACGAAGGTCGTCCTCACATTCTTGACCGTATCAAGAACAACGAGTACACGTACATCGTGAACACTGCTGCTGGCCGTCAAGCGATTGAAGATTCGAAAGTTCTTCGTCGTGGCGCATTGGCTGAGAAAGTGAACTACACGACTACGCTAAATGCTGCATTTGCGACTTGTATGGCGCACACTGCAGACGCGAAAACGTCAGTAACTTCAGTTCAAGAACTGCACGCACAGGTTAAAGCTTCTCTAGCTTAATTGACTAACGTGTATCGCTGCTAAGCGGTGTCTCGTCCTAAAATACGTTGACGATTTTAGTAAGCCAGTAACGCAAGTTGCTGGCTTTTTTCATGCATCTTATTT
>NZ_JANVFC010000013.1:0-129130 GCF_025195005.1 Vibrio sp. NC2 | reverse complement strand
TCGCTAGCTGTGTGGTCTAGATTTCGGTTTGGTTCGAAGCGTACTTCACCTTCAAGAGTGATGAACAACTCGCCTTCAGTGAAGCTAAATTGCTGCTCACCATTGTCAGTTTGATCCAGAGTGCGAACTTGACCGTCATACGTAAACTGGGTGATAGTCGCGCCATCGGCACTCTGATTTGGCATCACATCAATGGTGCTAGTTGTGATTGTTCCATCAGCCAGATTTGGCTCGATAATATCTAACGTACCATCTTGCATGATTTGAACATCATCACCGATGGTCACATTAAGCTGAGACACCAGTGAATCGTCGCCATCCGTATCAACCGCATAAACGGGTAGATCAAAGCTCAGGTCGTTATTCGCAAGACCATCCACATGGTCTAGCGCTTCAAGTAAGGTAAAGGTGTATTCACCCAACGTACTCGTAGAGAAGGCAAGCGTGAATACAGGAACTTCAGTGTTCGAGCCATCAGTGATAAAGCCGATGTAAGTACCCGGATTAGCAGAATCTTCTTTTATCTCGACCGCAAATCCATTCGATTTTAATGCACCACCCACATTGAATTCGGTTGGCTCAATACGGAAACTGGTCACATCATCACTTTGATTGGTGAAGGTAATCGTCTCAGTTTGACTAACTGCAGTGCCACTTGGCGCAGAGCCGTCACTAAGATTGATTTCAGACAGAGTAACGCTTGGCACTGCATCAATGGTTGGGTTATCACCATCCGTAATGGTCAGCGTCACTGTGGAGGTCAGTGCATCGTTATCTGAATCGCTTGAAGTCACCACAATCGACCTAACGATGTCTTCGCTAACCGTGTGGTCTAAATTGCGGTTTGGTTCGAAGCGAACTTCACCTTCAAGAGTGATGAACAACTCACCTTCTGTGAAGCTAAATTGCTGCTCACTATTGTCAGTTTGATCCAGAGTTCGAACTTGCCCGTCATAAGTAAACTGAGTGATCGTCGCGCCATCGGCACTTTGCTCTGGCATCACATCGATAGTATTCGTTGTGATTGTGCCGTCTGCAAGATTTGGCTCAGTGATATCTAAGGTACCATCCTGCATGATTTGGACATCATCACCGATGGTTACATTTAGCTGAGACACCAGTGAATCATCGCCATCACTGTCTACCGCATAAACAGGCAGTTCAAAACTGAGGTCGTTGTTGCCGCGGGCATCTTGGTGGTCCAACGCTTCGATGAGCGTGAACGTGTATTCACCTAATGACCCAGAATTAAAGCTTAATGTGAATACTGTAGTTTCTACGTTTGTGGCACTGGTCGTAAAACCAATGTAGTCACCCGACCCTACCGGATCTTCACGTAACTCAACGGCTAAACCGTTCGATTTAAGATCGTCGTTAGTATTGAACTCCGTTGGCTCAATACGGAAACGAACCACATCATCACTTTGATTGGTAAACGTGATGGTTTGAGTCGAGCTTACCGCGCTGCCACTCGGGGCAGAGCCATCACTCAGATTCGTTTCAGAAAGAGTAACGCTCGGAATAACCTCAATCGTAGGGTTATCACCATCAGTAATGGTTAGTGTTACGGAAGAAGTCAGCGAGTCGTTATCGAAGTCGCTTGAGGTCACGACAATCGACTTCACGATATCTTCACTAACGGAATGGTCTAGATCGCGATTTGGCTCAAAGCGCACTTCACCTTCAAGGGTGATAAACAATTCACCTTCCGTGAAACTGAATTGCTGCTCACCAGTGTCATTCTGATCAAGTGTTCGTAACTGACCATCATAAGTAAACTGGGTGATCGTCGCGCCATCGGCACTCTGATTTGGCATCACATCAATGGTGTTGGTCGTCACCTTACCATCAGCTAGATTTGGCTCAGTGATATCTAACGTACCGTCTTGCATGATTTGGACATCATCACCAATGGTCACATTAAGCTGAGACACCAGTGAATCGTCGCCGTCCGTATCGACCGCATAAACAGGCAGATCGAAGCTCAGATCGTTCTTATCTAAACCATCTACATGGTCTAACGCTTCAAGCAGAGTAAAGGTGTATTCACCCAATGTGCTCGTAGAGAAAGCAATCGTAAACACTGGGATTTCAGCGCCCGAACCATTGGTAATAAAGCCAATGTAAGTACCTGGATTAGCAGAGTCTTCTTTTATCTCAACCGCAAAACCATTCGATTTCAGTGCACCGCCCACATTAAACTCGGTTGGCTCAATACGGAAACTCGCCACATCATCGCTTTGATTGGTGAAGGTAATCGTCTCAGTTTGACTGACTGCACTGCCGCTTGGCGCAGAGCCATCAGCAAGATTTATTTCAGACAGACTAACGTTTGGCATTACATCAATGGTTGGGATATCACCATCGGTAATGGTCAGCGTCACTGTGGAGGTCAGTACGTCATTGTCTGAATCGCTTGAGGTCACCACTATCGACTTCACGATGTCTTCGCTAGCCGTGTGGTCTAAGTTACGATTTGGCTCGAAGCGTACTTCACCTTCAAGAGTGATGAACAACTCACCTTCCGTGAAGCTAAATTGCTGCTCACCATTGTCAGTTTGATCCAGAGTGCGAACTTGCCCGTCATAAGTAAACTGAGTGATCGTCGCGCCATCGGCGCTTTGCTCTGGCATCACATCGATGGTGTTAGTTGAAACAGTGCCATCAGCCAAATTTGGTTCGACAATATCTAACGTACTGCTCTGCATGATTTGAACATCATCACCAATGGTTACACTCAATTGAGAAACCAATGAATCATCGCCATCACTGTCAACGGCGTAGACTGGCAGATCAAAGCTCAGATCGTTATTTGCAAGGCCATCCGCATGGTCTAATGCTTCAAGTAAAGTGAAGGTGTATTGACCTAAATTGGTATCCGAGAAGCTAATCGTGAACACGTTAGTTTCAACGTTCGAGCCATCAGTAACAAAGCCGATGTAGCCGCCCGGAGTGGTTGGATCGGCCTTCAGCTCAACCGCCAATCCGTTTGATGTGAGAGCGCCACCAACATTAAATTCAGTCGGTTCAATACGGAAGCTTGTCACATCATCACTTTGAGTGGTGTAAGTAATAGTTTGAGTTGAACTCACCGCGCTGCCGCTAGGTGCAGAGCCATCACTCAGATTAGTTTCAGACAAGTTCACAGTTGGAACATTATCAATGGTTGGGATATCACCATCGGTAATGGTCAACGTGACGGTTGAAGTCAGCACATCGTTATCCGAGTCACTAGACGTCACCACAATCGATTTCACGATGTCTTCGTTCAGTGTGTGGTCTAGATTACGATTAGGCTCAAAGCGCACATCACCTTGAAGCGTGATGAACAGTTCACCTTCTGTGAAGCTAAACTGCTGCTCGCCATTATCATTTTGGTCAAGTGTTCGAAACTGGCCATCATAAGTGAATTGAGTGATCGTCGCGCCATCGGCACTTTGATTTGGCATCACATCAATGGTGCTGGTTGTCACAGTGCCATCGGCAAGATTTGGCTCGACGATATCTAACGTACTATCTTGCATGATTTGAACATCATCACCGATAGTGACGTTTAACGGAGACACCAGTGAATCATCGCCATCACTATCTACCGCGTAAACAGGTAAATCAAAACTGAGGTCGTTGTTGCCACGGGCATCTTGGTGGTCCAACGCTTCGATGAGTGTGAACGTGTATTCACCTAATGATCCAGAATTAAAGCTTAATGTGAATACTGGAGTTTCTACGTTCGTCGCACTGGTCGTAAAACCAATGTAGTCACCCGACCCTGCCGGGTCTTCACGTAACTCAACAGCTAAACCGTTCGATTTAAGATCATCGTTAGTATTGAACTCCGTTGGCTCAATACGGAAACGAACCACATCATCACTTTGATTGGTAAAAGTAATAGTTTGAGTCGAGCTTACCGCGCTGCCACTTGGAGCAGAGCCATCGCTCAGGTTAATTTCAGAAAGCGTAACACTTGGAATAACATCAATCGTCGGGTTATCACCATCAGTGATCGTCAGCGTAATGGTTGAAGTCACCGGATCGTTATCGAAGTCGCTTGAAGTCACGACAATCGACTTCACGATATCTTCACTCACTGAGTGGTCTAGATCGCGATTAGGCTCAAAGCGCACTTCACCTTCAAGGGTGATAAACAGTTCGCCTTCTGTGAAGCTGAACTGCTGTTCTCCTGAAATACTTTGATCCAGTGTGTTTACGACACCGTCATAAGTGAACTGAGTGATCGTCGCGCCATCAGCACTTTGATTTGGCATTACATCAATGGTGTTGGTTGTGATTGTACCGTCAGCAAGATTTGGCTCGGTGATATCTAACGTACCGTCTTGCATGATTTGAACATCATCACCGATAGTCACATTAAGCTGAGACACCAATGAATCGTCGCCGTCCGTATCAACCGCATAAATAGGCAGATCAAAGCTCAGATCGTTCTTATCTAAACCATCTACATGGTCTAACGCTTCAAGCAGAGTAAAGGTGTATTCACCCAATGTGCTCGTAGAGAAAGCAATCGTAAACACTGGGATTTCAGCGCCCGAACCGTTGGTAATAAAGCCAATGTAAGTACCCGGATTAGCCGAATCTTCTTTTATCTCAACCGAAAATCCATTCGATTTAAGTGCACCGCCCACATTAAACTCTGTTGGTTCAATACGGAAACTTGCTACATCGTCGCTGCCTGCGGTAGAGGTAATCGTCTCGGTTGCGCTAACTGTACTTCCGCTGGGAGCAGAGCCGTCATTAAGGTTGGTTTCAGAGAGAGTCACAGGCGGGATCAAATCAATGATCAGATCTTGGCCATCGGTAATACTTAACTCAAGCGTCGAACTATCAGTATCCCCATCACCATCTTCGGCTAAAAATGAGAACTGTTTGACGATAGTTTCACTGCTTGAGTGGTCGATATCACGAGCGACTTCAAAACTGAAGTCACCGTTTAATGAGATAGTGACGACACCTTCAGTAAAACTGAAAATCTGGGTAGCATCGGGGAGCAGGCTTTGATCGAGTGAGTAATCAACACCGTCGTAGTTAAACGATTGAATTGTAGAACCATCTGCGCCTTCAAAATTGAACAGGTTATACGAAACAATAGTATCGCCCGCTAAGGTCGGCTCGGTGACTGATTCAACCTTATCAACTAACTCAACGACATCGTCTTTAACATTGACGAGGATCTCAGCAGCTTCTGGTGTGTTCGAACCTCCAGACAGTGCAGAACGGTCGCCATCTGCATCAACAGCATAAATTGGCAATGCAAAAGTTAGCAGCGCATCTTCAGCGCCTTGATGAGAAAGTTCTTCATAAAGATTAAAATCATAGTTGCCCAATGAAGGGCTATCAATTTTAACGTCAAAGACCGTAATTCTCGAACCATTGACCTCAACATAACCTTCGTAAGTTCTTACACCGTTGGTTTCATCAATCAACTCAAGTAGCACAGCCTCGCCATTTGAAACCAAGCTGCCACCAGTATTAAATTCTGTAGGTTCAAGTTCATAATGGTCAATGATGTCACTTTCAAAAATGTCCGCGGTGATACTGCCAGTGCCAGACACTGGCGCCGTGCCCTCTTGTGAGCCGCCAACAATACCCGCTTCATCAACGTCAATACTGTCAACATTAATGATAACCGGGCTATCGCCATCAGTAATGGCAATGTTGATCGTATTGGTTACAACATCTTGGTCAAAATCGGTAATCGTGATTGGCAAAGCGAACGTCAGTGAATCGGTACCCACTTGTTCTATTGGATTAGACTGCTCGAATTTATAGGTGCCATCGGTATCTAGAGAGATAGTGAGAACAACCTCACCTCGACCTTGGATGGACAGAGTAATCGTTGTTCCATCATCAGAAAGTCTCGCAAGCGTGTTTTGATTATCACTGAGCAACCCATCAAACTGGTCCAGTGCACTTGCATCAAATACGGCTGATTGAAGGTTATCACTACCAATATTTGAGAACGTCCCTTCGATTGCCGCGCTGCTAGTTTCAACGTTAGTGATATTGACACTTTCAACAGACGGATCTATCCCGTCAAACACTGAAACTTGTGCGTTAACGGGTGTTGCTAGCGGGTTCCCAGCGGTGTCTTCACCTTGAATATCAAAGGCAATATCTATTTGATCGCCAGTGTAAGAAACCTGACCACCGCCAACCGACGGTACATGATCAATCGGCTGGGAAATCGTTGTGGTTAGAGAAAGCTCAATGTTATTGCCAACACTGACGGCATCAATGTCGATACGTAATACTTCGTCGGTACCTTGAACACCAACGATAGAATTAGTCGTCGCGTCATAGGTGAAGATAACGGACTGACCACTTGAAGTAATGTCGCTGTTTAATTCACTAAGTAGTGAAGCGAGGGATAAAGTTTCTGGAATGAAAGAGTCAGGGGCGAGAGCTAAACTACCAGCAATAATCGTTTCTGTCGTTGTTACAGATTGGGGATAGGTATTGCCAGATATGGAGCCTTCAGTCAGTGTTTCACTGATTGATTGGCCACCTGATGAACGAGTGATCGATCTGAATTCTTCTCTGTCTTCATCAACAGTTTGTTCTGCTAGACCAGCGGTCTCAAAGAAAGTCGATGGATGAGTTTCAGTGTAGTTATAGTCAATCGTCACAAAGCCAGCATTTGCAGAACCTAGTCCGCCACCAGCAGCCGTTGCTTCTAAGATTTGAGTCGGATCGGCACCACCTAAAATGGCTTCTTGAATTGCAGCAAGGTCGTCTTCAGTGAAGGTTTCTGCGTCTGCTTGCTGTAAGTCAAAATTAACCTCACCAGCTATTGGGGCATCTACCCATGCAGCGTTGTCATCAACACAACCGACGCAATTCTCTGCAACCGGAATCGAATCATTCTGAACGCCTAATACAAGCTCTGACTTGTTGGCCGTAATCACGATCTCATTTTCACGGATGGTATCGCCAACTGAAACTTTTCTTGCGCTGCCGTCTGGCTTAACTACGACGACATCTCCACTCGTTGCTTCAACTACCGCAACCTGTCGCGAAACTTCAATATCCATACATCCCCCGTTGTCACAAAGCACTATTTTTAAGCGCTGTGAAAATTATTTGTAATAGCAATTTCAGGTTTTAATTGAACACATACTTAGCTCTCATCAATGGCAATCCATTGTTATGCCCAATCGGCTTGAAAAGAGAGAAGTATTTCACCTGTTTTTTTATAGTTTACTTACCCTTAAGCCTAGTCTTCCCCATAAAAAATGCCATGTCTGTGCGAAGAGACATCTTTTCGCAAATCCAAGTATTCTTTCAAGGCTTAAAAACCCTAGTCAAAAGTTAGTAGGATGCTGATTAATATGCAAATGAGCACGCAATATAAATACACATCTTCGTTTTATAAATATATACAGTAACAAAGTTGATAAATCATTAGCGAATACAGGGCATTAATAGCGGTAAGCTCTGCATCCTTAGTAAAGCAGAGGCAAGTCCCATCTTTGAGACACCTCTCAGAATCAATGTGATGATTTTTCGCTCACAAACCATGAGATAAACCGTAGAATACGAGCCTTTTAGCCTATTAGTTCACAGCCAAGAAAAGACTACTTACTGAGATGCGAGAATAGAATTTTTGTTGCTCGACAAAACAAAAAAGCCCACTAAGTTGAAACTTAGTGGGCTTTAAAATCAGTATGTAGCGTTACGCTTTTAACAATCAAACACTATGATTTAGCGAGGCGATTTGCCGTCCAAACATAAAGCAGCTCAAGTGCGATAGTTGCACCAGCCAATGCTGTAATCTCGCTTTGGTCATACGCAGGTGAAACCTCAACAACATCCATACCGACCATGTTGATACCTTGCAGGCCACGGATAATTTTCAGAACTTTGTCTGAATTCAAACCGCCGCATACTGGCGTACCTGTACCCGGAGCAAAAGCAGGATCCAGACAATCGATATCAAACGTTAAGTACACTGGCTTATTACCAACAATACCTTTCACTTGAGCAATGATCTCGTCAACGCTCATGTCATTGGCTTGCATCGCATTAATGACATTGAAGCCGTGACCTTCCTGCTTGTACTCTGTACGAATACCAATTTGCACTGAATGTTCAGGCGAAATTAAACCTTCATTTGGCGCATGGTAGAACATAGTACCGTGATCGTAACGACTGCCCTGACTGTAAGTGTCAGTGTGCGCGTCGAAGTGAATCAGAGCCATCTCACCGTACTTCTTGCCGTATGCTCTTAACAAAGGCAGTGTAATGAAGTGATCGCCACCTAAACCTAACAGAGTTTTACCATTGTTTAGAATCGCATCAGCAGCCGCTTCTAAACGCTGAGTTAGGTCTTCTGCATCACCACAATCAAACACAAGATCGCCAGCATCAATCACCGAGGTATGTTCAAATACATTGAAGTCCCAAGGGAATTTTTTGCCTTCCCACGCCAAGTTTACCGACGCACGACGAATCGAATCTGGTCCCATACGAGCGCCCGGACGACCCGACGTCGCCATATCTAACGGCGCACCTAACACAACCACATCGGCATCGCAATCGATTGGGTTCTGTACCAATGGACGACGCATAAACGTCATGGCGTTGGAATACAGCGAGTAATCTGGTTTCGTAAATAGATCGTTCATTAAAAATCCTCAAGATAGGTGTAACCCATCAGGCCTTGCTCTAACTCTTCAAGTACGCTTTGCTGCTCTTGTGCTGGTACTTTTGCTGTTACCAGTTCTTTGTAGTTCTGACGAATCAGGTCCATATCGATGTGAACATAACGCATCATGTCTTCAACCGTGTCGCCTTCGTTGATGTAATCGATGTTCGCTTCACCGCTTTCGTCAACGTTGACCACTACGCTGTGCGTATCACCAAATAGGTTGTGCATATCGCCCAAGATCTCTTGGTATGCGCCTACTAAGAAAAAGCCCATCAGATAAGGTTCATCTGGGTTCCATGCAGGAACTGGCAACGTTGTTTCAATACCTTGACCATCAACGTACTGATCAATCGTACCGTCAGAATCACATGTGATATCCAGTACCACAGCGCGTCGCTCATCCGCATTATCCAAACCACTTAGAGGCAATACAGGGAACACCTGATCGATACCCCAAGCATCTGGCAGCGATTGGAACAACGAGAAGTTCACGAAAAACTTATCAGCCAAACGCTCGCTCAACTCATCCAAGATTGGACGGTGGTAGCGGTTTTTAGTACTCATGCGAGAGCTAAGTTCGTAGTTAATTCGCAAAGACATCTGTTCTGCCCAAGCACGATGCTGAAGGTTCAGCATGCCTGTTGCAAATTGGTTGTGTGCTTCTGCGATATCACTCTGCGTGTCGTTATAGATCTCGATCAACGCTCGATCATCGTTACCTGCATCTAGCTCTAAGAAGTTCCTCCACATGTTGTTTAGCAACATTGGTGCATCAGCTTCAGGCGCAGCCATATCTTCTGGCGAGTAGCTTTCAGTACCAATCACGTTGGTGATCAATACAGCATGGTGCGCAGTCAGTGAGCGACCAGATTCCGAAATAATCACAGGCTGTGGTTGATTGTAGAGCTTACAAATATCCCCGACTGTCATCACGATGTTGCGAGCGTACTCAAGCAAGCCGTAATTCATTGAGTTTGAAGATTGGCTGCGTGTGCCGTCGTAATCAACCGCCAAACCACCACCAACATCTAAGTACTTCAATTGAGCACCGATATCGCGCAGTTCACAGTAGAAGCGAGCCGCTTCGCTCACACCATTTCTTACATCACGAATATTGGCCATTTGTGAACCAAGATGGAAATGCACTAACTCTAGAACATCAAGCTGATCTTCTGCTTTCAAGCGTTCAATAACGGTAAGCACTTGTGATGCAGACAAACCAAACTTCGACTTCTCCCCACCACTTGCTTGCCATTTACCTGCGCCTTGAGAAGCAAGACGAATACGTAAACCTAAACGAGGTTTCACGCCAAGCGCTTTCGCTTCAGAAAGAACAAGATCAAGCTCAGAGAGCTTCTCTAGAACGATAAAGACTTTATGACCCAGCTTTTCGCCAATAAGCGCAAGACGGATGTATTCTCTGTCTTTGTAACCGTTACACACGATCACCGAGCTCGCTTTTTGAGCCAGTGCCAATACCGCTAATAGTTCAGGCTTGCTGCCCGCCTCTAAACCAAGCTGCTTCTGCTCTAATTGAGCTTGGCTCGCTAAGATCTCGTCAACCACTTCTTTCTGTTGGTTAACTTTAATCGGGTAAACAAGTAGGTAACGGTTATCGTACTGATATTCGTCGATCGCTTGGTTGAATGCGTTACAGATATTGTGCACACGTTGATGCACGATTTGAGGAAAACGCACAAGAGCAGGCAAACCAATATTTCGCTGCTCTAACTGTTTTACGATCTGACTAAGAGGAACTTGATGATCGGTTTCGCTCGGTGAAACATACACCTCACCGTTATCATCAATTCCATAAAAACCTTGGCTCCAGTGCTTTACATTATACTCAGCACGGATGCGTTCCAAATTAACCGAATTTTCCAATTCTAGAGACCTCACACTATAGGGCCATCGACAGAAGATACCTCATTGGAATAGCGAGGTATAACCCAACAAAAAACGTTCGAAAACGATTTGTTGGCTGCATTAACCGATATTATTAAGAGTGAGTCCAACCATTGATATTTGTGGTTACGATTACGTTTTTTTATCGTCGATCCGACTTAAAGTGACAGGTAAGGTATTACAAGGTTTTAGGCCAAAAAACAGGCTGAAGCGCATTAGATTTAAAGCACTTTCTAACAAAAAATCAGATGCATAAAATACCAAAGGCACATAAAATTCTTGGCTAATCTGGTCAAGTAAGTCAGGGGTGTGACAAATATGACCACTTCCCAATCTGAACTCTCGCTATCACAAACACAACTTGTATCCCACGATTCGAGGCCTATAAACACTTCATTCTTCCTACTAAAACTCGCTCACTTCAATGTTGTAACCGCTCAATTTTTGAACTTTTCTCGCGCATATCTTGTATTCGGTTCGATCTTCTTGTAATTTCAGCTGACCAACCAATCGGTCAGCTTTCGAATTTAGGGGATACTATGAGCCATAATCTAGACCTTGAACCAACCACGTCGAACCTCAACGACATGGATAAAATATTCAACCGACAAAAAGATCACTACCGCAGTAATGTTAATCCAACGCTTGAGCAGAGAAGAAAAAACCTCTCGGAATTAAAAGCGTTGCTAATACGCTACCAAGAGCAATTGATTGACGCAGTGTCTGAAGATTATGGTCATCGCGCAAAACACGACAGCTTGATTGCTGATATCACCCCTTCTCTTCACCAAATTAATTACAGTGATAAGAACCTTAAGAAGTGGTTGAAGCCATCACGCCGCAAAGCCGGTTTGATGCTGACGCCAGCAAAGATCACGGTTCATTATCAGCCTGTGGGCGTTGTAGGCATTATCGTTCCTTGGAACTTTCCTATAATGCTCTCTTTAGGTCCTCTCATCACTGCGTTAGCGGCGGGCAACACTGCAATGCTCAAGATGTCCGAGTTTACTCCTGCGACCAACCAAGTTTTAAAAGCCATGCTGGCCGAAGGCTTTAGTGAAGATCAAGTCGCGATTATCGAAGGTGAAGCGGATGTTTCCGCTAAATTTAGCCAGCTCCCGTTTGACCATATTCTATTTACTGGGTCGACCTCTGTTGGTAAGCACGTCATGAGAGCAGCAGCCGACAACTTAACGCCAGTAACTTTGGAGTTAGGCGGCAAGTCTCCAACGATTATTGCTCCCGACTTTGATGTGGCTGACGCCGTTGAACGCATCCTGTTTGCAAAAAGCTTAAACGCTGGCCAGATTTGTGTGGCGCCCGATTACATCTTATTGCCACGAGAAAAAATCGATGCGTTCATCACAGCTTATAAGCAATACTTCAAAAAGCTGTATAAAGCAGGCATTGAGAGTAAAGACTTAACTTCAGTGATCGATATGCGTCAATACAATCGTTTGAAGGGGGTGATTGCAGATGCTCAATCTAAAGGCGCAGTTGTTCACACCGTCACCGAACAAGCGCAAGACGACGTAAACCACAGAATGACGCCGCACCTTCTCACCGAAGTGAACGACGACATGGTCGCAATGCAAGAAGAGTTGTTTGGCCCCGTACTGCCTATAGTTCCTTATGATTCTATTGAAGAAGCGATCAGCTACATCACAACAAGAGAACGTCCGCTTGCTTTGTACCTGATGAGTCATGATAAGCAGACTCAAGATCTAATCTTATCGAGCACGCACTCTGGCGGCGTGTGTATTAATGATTCTTTGGTGCATGTGGCAGCAGAAGACGCGCCGTTCGGTGGCATAGGCCCTTCAGGCATGGGACACTATCACGGCATTGAAGGCTTCAAGACCTTTAGCCATGCCAAAACCGTTCTAAGCAGAGGAAAAATCAACTTCACCAAGTTAATGCATCCTCCTTACAACAACCCAATCAAGAAACTGATGTTCAAAGTACTCAATAGATGATCACCAAAAGACAAAAAATCCTAGATGCTGCACTCCTGCTCTTCTCTCAACAAGGGCTAGAGGGCACATCTACCGGACAAATAGCGAAAACAGCCGGCGTGGCAAAAGCGACGTTGTTTCACCACTTCGAGAACAAATCTCTATTGATTGATGAACTGTTTCGCGAGCTGAAGCTAGAGCTATTCTCGACCCTTCAACCGCACACTGATGTGGCAGTAGATGATCGCTACCAAGCCTTTAAGTTCATGTGGATCACTGGGATTGAATGGGCACTAGAAAATCCGATTGCGATGAAGTTCTTCACCAATGTTCATTTCGACCCAACAACTCAAACTCGAGAAGTGATCGTCTCGCAGATGTTCGCGTCATTAGACGAGATCATTTTGCAAGGACAAGAGGACGGTGAATTGATGGTGTTAGACATTAACCTTGTAAGGCACTTTATCCATAGCCACTTTCTGATTTGTGCAAACTGGCTTATTGAGCAAAACGAATCTCCACCAGAGCAAACATCGAAGTACATCAATGATAGCTTTGATATGTGTTGGCGAGCTGTCGGCGGACAAAACCTGTAATTTGCACATTATTTGAAGCTCTTGCTTTCAAAGAACACTCTAAAGCGCCTCATAGTTATATCTATATATAGGAATGAGGCGCTTTAATTATTTGGATACATTTTAATCACATCACCATATTGACTTTAAGCACCCTCTTTCAGTACCATCCCACCATCATTTCAAAAGAGAATAACGCCATAATGAAGTACTAACATCCTGACATCCGATTTATTTTTATAAAAATCATTTGGACACTCGGGGTTAGTGGGCGTTACTTCGTCATCTATTTTCGCGACAAATCAAGCTCTTAAAGATCCGTTTTTTGACAAGCTACATCTTTAAGATCAGCACCTTAAAGACAGAAATCAGATCAGCACTCTATTTCCTATCTTTGATTGGTACGCTACCTAAGTAACGTCTTTGGCGATCTATACATAGAATTCTGTGCAGGGTTCTATATAGAAAAAGCGCCTCACCCCTTTTACTCGTTTACACGTAAAGGGAGGTATTTTTATGCCTACTATATTAGCCAACAATCTCTCATTCCAACTCGATACTGGTGAGTGGTTATTCAAAGACATCACCTTTAATTTGAGCACTCGCCTCACCGGCCTAGTCGGAAGAAATGGGGCTGGAAAGTCACTACTTCTTTCGTTACTGATCGGGCAAAAACAGCCCACAACAGGCAGTATTTCGCGCCAAGGTTCGATCGGCTTTTACTCTCAGTTACCATCAACGCTACTGGATTCCGCCACCACCATCGCTGACTTCTTAGGGCTCACCGAAAAGTTAGATGCATTAAAAGCGATAGAGCAAGGTAGCTGCGAACTGCAGCACTTCAATATCGTTGGAGATGATTGGGATTTAGAGACACGTACCCAGCAGTTGCTAGGTACACTAAAGATCACTAGTGATTTAAACACGCTTTGTTGCTCTTTGAGTGGTGGGCAACTTGCCCTGTTACAGCTTCATCGGCTATTCGTATCAAATAACGACATACTGATCCTCGATGAGCCTTCGAACCATTTGGATAACGATGGACGCAATTGGTTACTAGAACAATGCCAGTTGTTTGAAGGCAAGGTACTTGTCGTCAGCCATGATCGAAGCTTATTGAGACAAATGGACGGGATCTACCATCTAAACAGCTTGGGCGTACATTTCTATAAAGGAAATTATGATGATTACTTCAAACAAGTGTCTAGCCAAAGCGAAGCGCTAGACAAACAGATTGCGCATCATCAGTCCGAAAAGAAACGACTCGAGCGTCAAGCTCAAACCAACAAGGAAAAGGCGCAGCAGCGAGAGTCTCAGGGAAACCGACTCAGAAAGTCAGGTAGCCAACCCAAGATCTTATTGGATGCGATGAAAGATAAAGCAGGTCAAAGCCAAGCCGCGTCGGCGACAAGTCAAAGGAACCTCATTGAACAAAACCAACATAAACTTCAGTCGCTTAAAGAACAGAAAGAGCGGATGAAACCACAAGCGTTATACCTACAACAAGCGAATGCTACTAAAAAACACTCACTATTAACCGTTGAAGAGTGTCGCCTAAATTTTGGTTCTGGTGCTCCTATTAGCTTCTCTCTATCACAAGGGGAACGATGCTATCTAACCGGGGCTAACGGGTGTGGAAAATCGACACTGTTAAAAGCCATTCATGGCCAACACTCGAACTATATCAGATCCATTAAGCGCTTAGGGGCGACCGTATACTTGGATCAACACTTTGGCCTGTTAGACACCAACGATACGATGTTCGATAGCTTGATGACACACAGCTTTGGGTTAACAGAAAGTGACGCACGAACCTTGCTCGCTGGAATTGGGTTCAGGCGAGACTCCGTATACCGAAAAGTGGCTCATTTAAGTGGTGGTGAAAAAATGAAGCTGGCGATGTTGATCGTTAGCCATAAGCAAGACACCCCGCTTCTATTACTCGATGAACCGGACAACCACCTAGACATCGACTCAAAGCAAATATTGGCGTCCGCTTTACGTGAATACCAGGGTGCGTTCATCTTGGTGAGTCATGACAGCGATTTTGTTGAGGAGGTCGGCGTTAGCCAAAACCATATACGACTTTAACCTTCGTAGATTCGTTCACTTAGATTAGTTAAGCGAGCATCGTTCCGGTGCTCGCCTTTCTTGATTGAGACAAGTAAACTACGCGCCTCGAACATCTATTCATAAGGCTAAGGTTTGCATACTCTAGAACAATTAAAATCAGGGCAACTCAAAGGTATTAAGCGCTTAAAACTGTCAGAAGGTCTCACCGAATTTCCATTAGAGATCTTAGAACTCGCTGATTCTCTTGAGATTCTAGACCTTTCAGGCAATCAACTGTCAGATTTACCAGAAGAGTTATCGCAGCTGACTAACCTGCGAATTATCTTCGCGTCGAATAACCTGTTTACGCACCTGCCTGATGTTCTAGGTACTCTTCCTAAGCTCGAAATGGTTGGCTTCAAAACCAACCAAATCAATACCGTTTGCGAGCAATCTCTGCCTACTCAACTACGTTGGTTGATCCTGACAGACAATGCGATCGAGGTTCTCCCTCACTCTTTAGGTGAAAGAGCACGACTACAAAAGCTCGCATTGGCGGGTAACAAGATTCGTGTTCTACCAGAAAGCATGGAAAACCTATCAAACCTTGAGCTAGTTCGTCTGTCTGCAAACCAACTGACTGAGTTCCCTGAGTTCCTAATCAAGCTACCAAAACTGGCGTGGTTAGCGTTTGCGGGTAACCCGTTTTGTAAACACCCAAGCAACTTAGATAGCGTGCCTGCCGTGAGTTCGCAATGCTACTCACTGAATCAAGTACTTGGTCAGGGTGCGTCTGGCGTAATTTCACATGCTAACTGGTTAAACGGTGACTTTGATTTCCCACAAGAAGTGGCGGTTAAAGTATTCAAAGGCGAAGTGACCAGTGACGGTTACCCACACGATGAACTTGAAGCGTGTCTTCAAGCCGGCCAACATAGCAACCTAGTGAAGTCTATCGCTCAAGTCGACGAGTCAGACTACCTAGCGTTGGTCATGGAGCTTATCCCAAGCAACTATTACAACCTAGGTTTGCCCCCTACTCTTGAAAGCTGTACTCGCGATACGTTCAATGAAGGCTTTGAGCTTTCAATTGCTCAAATCAATAGCATTACAGCTCAGATGATTGATGTGTTTGAACACCTTCATGCCAACAAAGTTTGTCATGGTGATCTATATGCACACAACACTTTGGTTAACGAGCAAG
The DNA here is from genome assembly GCF_025195005.1 of Vibrio sp. NC2. Taxonomy (NCBI): domain Bacteria; kingdom Pseudomonadati; phylum Pseudomonadota; class Gammaproteobacteria; order Vibrionales; family Vibrionaceae; genus Vibrio; species Vibrio sp. NC2. Next base: position 112,774 of record NZ_JANVFC010000013.1, on the reverse strand, counting down.
GTCAGATGATCTTTGGTGACTTTGGCGCCGCAACTATCTACGGTTACCTAACTGAAGAGCAACAACAAGGCATTCGACGAATTGAAGCACGTGCATTGAAGTACTTTATTGAAGACCTACTGACGGTTTGTGCAAGGCAAGATCAAGACAGCGAGCTTTATACTCGATTGGCGAACTTCGAAGCTTAATGGCTTAACTTAATAGCTTAATAGCTTAATAGCGCGTTGATTGGAAGTAATCGGTCGAATTGAAAACAACAAAGCCAACATCACTGTTGGCTTTGTTATTCTTGGAATATCACTTATTCTAATGGACAAGCAAGGTCGGCTAAAAGGGATTAACGCTCAGCCTGCACCAATTTCAGATACGAATGCAGCTCACCATTTTTATATTCCACCGCAGAATGAATATTAAGGTCAGCACGAGCCACAACAGCAAACTGGTAGCGGTTGTCACCCTTCAGAATCTCGACGTGTAACAAACCGTCTGCTAACTGCCACTGTCCTGTTGTTTCAAATCGATCGAACAAACGGTATTCAGTTAGAGAACCGTCAGCATTGAAGTGCACTTCAGTGATATAGCCGCCGGGGCAACTCTTCACCCACACTCGACTCTCGATATCACTGACAGTAAAGTCACGCTTTGTATCACGCCACGCTAGAAAGCCTTCATTATCATAAAGACCAATGTCGAGATCAATTCGAGAAATTAACGGTAGCTCAGTTTGCTCACGACAATAAAGTTGAAGCAAAATTTGCTGAACTGTTTCGTTCTGTAATTCACTCATTGTGACTTCCCTTTCTTATTGCTCAGCAGTTAAACACTGTAGTGATCAACAAATTTCATTTAAAGCGGGTTACACAAGCTCGTAAGAAACCACATACAGCTGAGAGATACCCGGATAGATATCTTGAATCACGTCTTTGAGTACTTGCAGCGTCATGTTCTCTTGCTCCGCATGGAACTCACCTAAGTCATCAAACAGGATTGGTTCAACGCTGATGATCTTAAGGTTACAGAACACACGGCCTTGCTCTAGCGTAGATACTTCCACAACGCTACCTGGCTGGTAGTCGCGTTCAGATTCATCGCGAATAGTAATGGTCTTTTTGCCAGAAAGGATGTCAGTTTCAAAACGTTCGAAGAACGTCATAGTGGTAGGTGCGGTCATTTATCTCGGTCGCTTAACATTAGAGGTTAGGTAGATGTTTATATACCAGAATGCCTGTTCAAGCGAATAAAAATTAGATGCGGAATTTCATCTCGTCATTCCCTAGACTGACGAAGGAAGGAAGGAAGGATGGATGGAGGGAAGGAGGGAATCTCTAAAGAGCCAAATTACAGGCAATAAAAAAGGAGAACCGAAGTTCTCCTTTTCTTAAACCTTTAAGCTAACTCTAAATTATAGAGATGCTTTCGCTTTTTCAACTAGAACAGCAAATGCTGCTTTGTCGAATACTGCGATGTCAGCAAGAATCTTACGGTCGATCTCGATAGATGCTTTCTTAAGGCCATTGATGAAACGGCTGTAAGATAGACCATTTTGACGAGATGCCGCATTGATACGTGCAATCCAAAGTTGACGGAATTGACGTTTCTTGTTGCGACGGTCACGGTAAGCGTATTGACCAGCTTTGGTAACTGCTTGGAAAGCTACGCGGTAAACACGTGAACGTGCTCCGTAGTAACCTTTAGCTTGTTTTAGAACTTTCTTATGACGTGCACGAGCTTGTACACCACGTTTTACGCGAGGCATTATGCTTCTCCTAAACTAAACGAATTTATAAACTAAAAAGAATTAAGCGTATGGCATCATACGTAGAACTGCAGCCACTTCACATTTTGGAAGGATTGAGTTCGGACGAAGCTGACGCTTGTTCTTAGTAGTACGCTTAGTCAGGATGTGACGTTTACCAGCGTGCTTAAACTTAATACCACCAGCAGTTTTCTGGAAACGCTTAGCAGCACCTTTGTTGGTTTTCATCTTAGGCATGATGAATAACTCCGCATTGTTGAGTTGTTAATAACATAGTAATTAGGGCGAATAAAACCCTACAGCCTATGGCTGCAAGGTTTAATTACTTGTAAAGCCGTTAATTACTTCTTTTTAGGGGCCAACACCATGATCATCTGGCGACCTTCAATTCTCGTTGGGAAAGATTCGACAACTGCAAATTCTTCAGTATCGATTTTCAAACGATTAAGAACGTCAACACCGATTTCTTGGTGAGCCATTTCGCGGCCACGGAAGCGAATTGTTACCTTCACTTTGTTGCCGTCTTCAAGGAAACCAGTCAGGTTGCGTAGTTTTACCTGATAGTCTCCAATATCAGTTCCAGGTCGGAATTTAATTTCCTTGATCTGAACCTGCTTTTGCTTTTTCTTCTGCTCTTTCGCAGCTTTGCTCTTCTCGAAGAGGAACTTACCGTAGTCCATCACACGACAAACTGGCGGCTCGGCGTTAGGGCTGATCTCTACGAGATCCATACCAGCTTCATTTGCAGCTTCCATCGCTTCAGCGATTGTTACTACACCAACAGCTTCGCCGTCTGCGCCAGTTAGACGCACTTCACGAACGCCACGAATGTCACCGTTTAAACGGTGCTGGTTTTGTTTGGCCGGTTGTTGGCCACGTCTTCCGCCTTTAATAGCTATTCCTCCAGATTGAGCTTACGGTTTGAAACCTCGGCTTGGATGTATGAAATAAAGTCATCCACTTTAAATTTACCAAGGTCCTTACCTTTACGTGTACGTACTGCAATTTCGCCGGCTTCCATTTCTTGGTCACCACACACAAGCATGAACGGTACACGTTTCAAAGTATGTTCGCGGATTTTAAAGCCAATCTTCTCATTTCTCAAGTCTGCTTTGACTCTAAATCCACTTTTTTGCAGTTTTTTCGCAATTTCTTGTACATATTCAGACTGTTTGTCCGTAATGCCCATAACAATTGCTTGTTCTGGCGCCAACCACGTTGGGAAGAAGCCAGCGTATTCTTCAATAAGAATACCAATGAAGCGTTCTAGTGAACCTAAAATCGCGCGGTGGATCATAACTGGCGTGTGACGCTCGTTATCTTCACCTACGTAAGTTGCACCTAAACGTTCTGGTAATGCAAAATCGAGCTGCACTGTACCACATTGCCATGCGCGGTCCAAACAATCATGCAAAGTAAATTCAATCTTAGGTCCGTAGAACGCACCCTCGCCTTCTTGAATCTCGTATGCAATCTCCATCGCCTCAAGCGCTTGCTTAAGATCGGCCTCTGCACGGTCCCACATTTCGTCTGAACCTACGCGCTGTTCTGGACGAGTAGATAGCTTAACAACAATGTTTTCGAAACCGAAAGTTGTGTAAGTATCGTAAACCATTTCAATACAAGCTTTAACTTCTTGCTGAACTTGGTCTTCAGTACAGAATACGTGAGCATCATCTTGAGTGAAGCCACGAACACGCATAATGCCGTGAAGTGCGCCAGACGGCTCGTTACGGTGACATGAGCCGAACTCAGCCATACGTAGCGGTAGATCACGGTAAGATTTCAAACCTTGGTTGAAGATTTGAACGTGACCAGGACAGTTCATTGGCTTAATCGCGTATTCACGGTTCTCTGAAGAAGTAGTGAACATCGCTTCAGCGTACTTATCCCAGTGACCAGAACGTTCCCAAAGAACACGGTCCATCATTAATGGGCCTTTAACTTCTTGGTAATCGTACTCAGTCAGCTTCTGACGAATAAATACTTCTAGCTCACGGAAGATAGTCCAACCATTGTGATGCCAGAACACCATGCCTGGTGCTTCTTGCTGCATGTGGAATAGATCTAAGTGCTTACCGATTTTACGGTGATCACGCTTAGCCGCTTCTTCTAGGCGCACTAGGTGAGCCTTAAGCGCTTTCTTGTCGTGGAATGCAGTGCCGTAGATACGTTGAAGCATCTTGTTGTCACTGTTACCACGCCAGTAAGCACCCGCTACGTTAAGTAGCGTGAAGTGTTGGCAGAAGCCCATATGTGGAACGTGTGGACCACGACACATATCGATGTATTCTTCATGATGGTACAGGCCTGGACGATCGTCTTTAGAAACGTTCTCATCCAAGATTTCGATTTTGTAAGTTTCGCCGCGAGCTTCGAATGCGTCACGCGCTTCCTGCCAGCTAACTTTCTTCTTAACAACCTGGTACTTGGTCTTCGCTAGCTCTTTCATACGCTTTTCAATCTTTTCTAGATCTTCTTGCGTTAGAGAGTGCTCAAGGTCGATATCGTAGTAGAAACCGTTATCGATGGTAGGACCGATCGCCATTTTCGCTTCTGGAAAAAGCTGCTTAATCGCGTGACCTAAAAGGTGAGCACAAGAGTGACGAACGATCTCAAGGCCATCAACTTCATCTTTAGCTGTGATGATTTCTAGGCTTGCATCGTTTTCGATAAGATCACAAGCATCAACACGCTCGCCGTCTACACGACCAGCAATGGTTGCTTTCGCAAGACCAGGACCGATTGATAGGGCAACATCTAGAGTTGATACAGGGTTGTCAAATTGACGCTGACTACCGTCAGGAAGAGTAATAATTGGCATTATTTGTCCTTTACAGTGGTGTTGCACACCAAGCAACACATGAAAATGTTTAATATATGTTTTTCAACCAACAAGTATGTTGATCGGAGATATATGCATAATAAAGATACCCACATAGAAGCAAATACAGATGCCCCATTTGTGAGTAGCCGAACATTGTAACGAAATTATATGAAATGACAATGACAGAGAAAATCAGCCCGCTCTCCAACCGCTTCGTTTCATAAGGTTTTATCATAATACCGGTAACTTCCCTGCCCCTCCTCTTTCCAGTCAAGCTGTATCAACTCAACTATTTGTCCTATCTCTTGTGAGTACGCCCTTCCAACTTATCTCTTACAAACGAGTTATTTAGAACTAAGCTATATAGAGGCAACGGAATGCGAATGAGGTGCATATGGGAAAACAGGCTGTCTTTATATCGTTCATACCACCTTTATCATTACTAATAGCAACTGTTGTTTTTACTCCAACCGCATGGGCCAACAAAGATTACGGCCCGCTAATCAGTTATACCCAAGCACCATTGCAGTCAGTTCGTCTTACTCCAACGCTCCGCTCTGGCTTTCCGCTCGAAGAAAACAAGCTTGAAGTATTTGCTTCTTTAACCGCCGCGAGTATATGGGCTAACTCTCACGACTATCATTTAGACTATTATCAGAATCAACTTCAAACAGGGCTGAAATGGCAACTAACAACAGCATGGCAAATAGAGTTCAACTATCGCTGGTTATACGCCGCCAATAATCACCTTGATAAGGTCATCATCAATTACCACGATCTATTTGGCATCGACCAAGCAGGGCGGGAACGTAAAGACAGACACCAATTTGATGTTTACGCGCCAAGCCATGGCATCAATATCAGTGACTTCTCCGGCGACACGCTGACAAGTGCTTTCACACTCTACACTCAATACCAAATCATAAATCTTGAAAACCATGGACTATCTTTTGGTGTCTCCCTTTATCACAACAACGTCAACCACGGTGCATTTAAGGGAAACAGCACCGAACAAAGCGCTCAACTCAACTATGCATACCAACTCGACATCAATACCTTCTATACAAGCTTAGGGTTGGCCAATCAGTCTAATCGAGAGGTGGAAAATAGTTTTATACATAAGAAAACAACATGGTCATGGATGGGAGGATATCAACTCACGCTATTTGAAAACCATGAGTTGCACCTTGAGTATCGTTGGTATGAAGGCGCCGAAGACGGTGATACTGAGTTTTCAGAAGCCGCAAATGAAATAATGCTTGGATATCGCTACCTAATGCAACGTTCAGCGATCGAGATATCCATTATCGAAAACATCTTCAACATGGACAACTCCACCGATGTTACCTTCCAGTTGGCCTATCGTCATCAGTGGTAAGTCCATTTAGGGTCGAGATAGTAGAATTAAAAAAGCCGAACGGTTAAGTTCGGCTATAGAAATCGTACTATCTTGTCTCTATTAATAGAAAGAGCATCTACTAACAGAGATAGCAACTACGCACTCATGATTCTTGATACAGCGTTGCGAATGTCTGAGTCAGCCGCGTTCGCAGGTAAGCTGAATGAGATGTATTGGTCGCCACGAAAACTCATTGAGCGGTCGATTTCGGCTAGGCAGTGAACCATTGAACCTTCTACGAAGAATGACAGCTCGATCTCTTTATTATTCATGAAGCCGCCGCTGCGAAATTCAATCTCTTGGTAACAGCCCGAACGAGAAGCAAAGCTGTTGCCTTTTAAGAAGCCCTTCTCTACGTCTGCTTTCACCATTGCCATACCCGATGCTTCCACGCCTTGGATGATTTTAGCCACTGTTGGCAGTGGGTGTACGGAGATAAAGTCACGGTCTTTAGGGTCAATCGCGAAGCCTATATCTAGGTTGGTTTCAACCCACACATGGCATTGGTTCATTTGTGCGTTCAACGCGGTGACTGGCGTTTCATCATTTAACTTAAGACGGAATGGAACCAGTTTGGTTTCACCCGGTTGGATAACGAAAGGCTCTACGGCTTGAATACGACCCAGTGAAAAGGTTTCGTAGCTGGTACTGTCTTCCGTTTCTACTTTTACTTCTGTGTTGAGAACCAAGTTAATCAAGTCGATTTGTTGCTCAACGTCGCCACCAACAATGTGAACATTGCCAGACAACTCTCCACCTTGGAAAACTTCAATATTATCTAAGACAGTATCAACCTTTGCTGCACCGATGCCCAACGAGGCCTTTAATTTCTTAAACATATTATTTCCCTTTCTAATTATCTGATTTACGAATAGTTATTGCGTGACAATTTGCGACACTTGCCTCACAGAATCAAGCAATTTGCCCCATCTATGTTGAATAAGGTCACATTGCCCGAGGAAATGTTGAAATCGTGAAAAATTCCGTTACTCTATTTGTATAGTCAAATAAGGTTTCATTATGTCGAAAGCGCCGCTCTACCTTCAGATAAAACAGTTCATAGACGAGAATATCACCAGTGGTCACTGGCCAGTGGGTTACCAGATAACCACAGAGCTAGAACTCACTGAGCAGTTCAAAGTGAGCAGAATGACAGTCAATAAAGCCATTCGAGATCTGGTGTCTGAAGGCAAACTCATCAGGAAGCCAAGGCTAGGTACTTTTGTTTGTGAACCAGACGAAAAAGCGCAATCTCCGCTGCTTGATATCAACAACATCGCACAAGAGATCAAAGACCGAGGTCAAACGTATGCTAGCCAGGTTATCAAGCACAAGAGCATCAAGGCAGATGAAAGCACCGCGACACGGTTAGGTGTGATGATCAATGCCGAAGTATTCTATAGTGAAATCATCCACTTTGCTGACAACACACCGATTCAATTGGAAGCGCGCTGGGTGAACTCGCAAGCCGCACCAAAATACCTAGAGCAAGACTTTTCAACCTCTACACCCAATGAATACCTTTCAAAAAGCTGCCCGTTGAGTGCAATCGAGCACACGGTTGAAGCCATTATTCCTGACTCTCAAATCAGAACGTCACTAAAGCTATCTGAATCAGAACCTTGCCTACTTTTGAATAGAAGAACATGGAGTAAAGAGCGCCTCATCAGCTTTGCATTGCTCTACCATCCTGGTTCTAAGTACAAATTAAGCTCCAAGATACTTCTAAATTAAAGAACATCATCCTGATCGCCGATCACATTTTTGCAACATCGACTTGATTCGGGTCAGCGTTTAGCCTATTTATTTGTATATACATTTAATGTTTAGCAAAGATCTAGGTGATTATGAATTTGATCCTCAAAAACGCACGAGTGGTCTCCATGAGTTCGGGAGTCGACGGTTATCAGCCCTCCTCCCCTCAAGATATCGTTATCGAAAGCGGTAAAATCGTGTCCATCTCTTGTTCAAACCAAGGCGTACTTGCTTCTGAGTTAGAACAAGTAAGTATTGATGGTTCTTTGGATTACATCACCTATGATTGCAAGAACAAACTCGTCACCCCTGGGCTGATTGATTGCCACACTCACCTCGTATTTGCGGGTAATCGCGCCAACGAGTTTGAGCAGCGTTTGAATGGTGTCTCTTACACCGACATCGCCAAGCAAGGCGGCGGGATTCTCGCGACAGTCACAGCAACCCGCGCAGCCCAAGAATCTGAACTGGTTGAAATGGCGCTGCCTAGACTTGATGGCCTACTAAGAAGTGGCGTAACCAGCATCGAAGTAAAATCTGGCTATGGTTTAACACTTGATGATGAACTCAAGATGTTACGCGCAGCTAAAGCGTTAGAGAATCATCGCCGAATTAAGATCACCACCACTCTCCTTGCAGCGCATGCTGTGCCACCTGAATATAAAGAACAACCGGACAGCTATATCGATCTGGTTTGCCAAGAGATCATTCCTAAAGCCGCAGAGCAAGGGCTCGCCGATGCCGTTGACGTGTTCTGCGAATCTATCGGCTTCAACCTAGAACAAACCGAACGTGTCTTTGCAGCAGCCAAAGAACATGGGCTCGCGATTAAAGGCCACACTGAACAACTTTCGAATATGGGTGGTAGCGCACTTGCAGCAAAATACGGCGCACTCTCTGTTGACCATGTTGAGTACTTAGATGAAACCGGAGTAAAAGCACTGGCAGAATCAGGCACAATTGCCACCTTGCTACCCGGTGCTTTCTACTTCCTGAAAGAGACTCAACAGCCGCCTATCGCCCTACTTCGTGAACACAACATTCCAATGGCAATAGCGACCGACTTAAACCCCGGCACTTCTCCCTTTGCTGATTTAACGCTGATGATGAACATGAGCTGCACCCTGTTTGGTACAACGCCTGAAGAAGCGCTGCGCGGTGTAACTTGTAACGCAGCTTCTGCCATTGGCGACTCACAAACCAAAGGCAAAATTGAAATTGGTTATGCCGCTGATTTGGCTATCTGGAATATCGAGCATCCAGCAGATCTGAGCTATCAAGTTGGTGTTCCTCATCTACATAAACGCATTGTTAATGGCGAGGTGTGTCATGACTCAATCTAATTCCAACGGCATTCAAAAGAACGCAACAACCGTGCATAACTTTGTGTGGACAGGGCGTAATGATCTTGAAGATGGCGCACTCGGTACTCGCGTTCATCACATTACCAAGCAAGTGCAAAATAGTGAGTTAAGTGACGAGCTGACTAGCAGCGCTATCGCCTTAGTTGGCTTTGCCAGCGATGCAGGTGTTGCAAGGAATAAAGGACGCGTGGGCGCGAAACAAGCACCCAACCTGATTCGCCAAGCGTTGGCTAATATGGCTTGGCACAGTGATGCTCACATCGCGGACCTTGGTGATATCGAATGCAATGATGGCCAACTAGAAGTCAGCCAAAAACAGTGTGCTTCTGTGATTGCCAATGCGTTATCAACCAACAAAGTGATTACCCTTGGCGGTGGTCACGAGGTTGCTTGGGCATCGTTTCAAGGTCTTGCGGAACATCTAAATAAAATTCAATCAGAACGCAAACCTAAGATTGGTATCGTCAACTTTGATGCTCACTTTGATCTTCGTGAATTCGAAAGCGACATTACTGATGTTAAACCCAGTTCAGGTACGCCTTTCAACCAGATTAGCGATTACTGCCATACACATCAGTGGTCTTTTCATTACGCTTGTCTTGGTGTGAGTGCGGCTAGTAATACCAAAGCGCTGTTTAATAAAGCTGACCAACTGGGCGTTTGGTATGAACACGACCGCAACATGACCCAAGTGAACCAAGTCGCTCAACTGGTTAAGTTACAAAAATTCATCGCTGAGTGTGATTACCTCTATCTCACTATCGATCTAGACGTATTTCCAGCAGCGACAGCGCCGGGCGTCAGTGCACCAGCGGCAAGAGGCGTGAGCTATGAAGCACTCGCTCCTTTTCTAGAACAGATTTTCAAACACAGTGAAAAACTCATTATCGCGGACATTGCGGAATACAACCCAGACTACGACATCGATAGCCAAACGGCTCGATTGGCGGCACGTTTGTGTTGGGATATAGCCAGTGCAATGGCCAGCGCCTAATCCAGCTATACCGATAACTACAACTACAACTACAACTACAACGATATAACGTGAAACAGAAGGAATTCCAAAATGACGGAACACCACAACAGTGACCCTCGTCTCGACACGACTCGCGAAATTCGCGCACCTCATGGCACCACATTGCGCGCTAAATCTTGGTTAACAGAAGCACCACTGCGTATGCTGATGAATAACCTAGACCCTGATGTGGCAGAACATCCACATGCACTGGTTGTGTATGGCGGTATCGGTCGCGCGGCACGTGATTGGAAATGTTATGACAAGATTGTTGAAGTATTAGAGCGTTTAGAAGACGACCAAACGTTGCTTGTTCAATCAGGTAAACCTGTGGGCGTGTTCCCGACACATAAAAACGCACCTCGCGTACTGATCGCGAATTCTAACCTTGTTCCACACTGGGCGAACTGGGAACACTTCAACGAGCTCGATAAAGAAGGCTTGATGATGTACGGCCAGATGACCGCAGGTAGCTGGATTTACATTGGCTCACAAGGCATCGTTCAAGGCACTTATGAAACGTTTGTCGCTATCGCGAAGAAGCACTTTCAAGGCGAAGCAAACGGCAAGTGGGTTCTAACGGGTGGTCTTGGCGGTATGGGCGGTGCTCAACCTCTCGCAGCGACTATGGCTGGCTTTTCAATGATCGCGGTTGAATGTGATGAATCACGAATCGACTACCGCTTGCGTACTGGCTATGTCGACAAAAAAGCCACCAGCATCGATGAAGCGATGGCAATGATTAAAGAATCAGACACACCTATCTCTGTTGGCTTACTTGGTAACGCAGCAGACGTATTCCCAGAGCTTGTTGAACGCAATATCACGCCAGACGTAGTGACTGACCAAACCTCTGCCCACGATCCACTGAACGGCTACTTGCCACAAGGTTGGACGATGGAGAAAGCAGCGCAAGAACGAACCATTGATGAAGCTAAAGTAGTGAAAGCCGCTAAGCAGTCCATGGCGATTCAAGTTCAAGCTATGCTAGACCTGCAATACCGTGGTGCTGCGACCGTAGATTACGGTAATAACATTCGCCAAATGGCACTGGAAGAAGGCGTGGAAAACGCATTTGATTTCCCAGGTTTCGTTCCAGCCTATATACGACCTTTATTTTGCGAGGGCGTCGGTCCGTTCCGTTGGGCTGCCCTATCTGGCGACCCAGAAGACATCTACAAAACAGACCAAAAAGTAAAAGAACTGATTCCAGATAACCCACATCTACACAACTGGCTAGATATGGCGCGTGAACGCATACAGTTCCAAGGCTTACCCGCTCGTATCTGTTGGGTTGGTTTGAAAGATCGTGAACGTTTAGGCCAAGCATTCAATGAAATGGTTAAAAATGGCGAACTAAAAGCACCAGTTGTTATCGGTCGTGACCACCTAGATTCAGGCTCAGTAGCGAGCCCGAACCGCGAAACAGAAGGCATGATGGATGGATCAGATGCCGTATCAGATTGGCCTCTATTGAACGCCCTTCTAAATACGGCAGGTGGCGCAACATGGGTTTCTCTGCACCACGGTGGCGGCGTTGGCATGGGCTTCTCACAACACTCCGGAATGGTGATTTGTTGTGACGGCAGTGAAGATGCATCACAGCGCATTGCTCGTGTACTTCACAACGACCCAGCAACAGGCGTTATGCGTCATGCTGATGCGGGTTACGATATTGCCAAGCAGTGTGCTAAAGAGCAGAAGCTTGATTTACCTATGCTAAACGAAGAACTTCGTCGCCTTTAATTTCTGGAGAGAACATGTTGAATTTATTACTTAAACCAGGACTTCTAGGCCTGCCTGAACTTCGCAAAATTAGTCGTAGCCCTGTGAACTTATCACTCGATCCTGCAGCCATTCCTGATATTGAAGCGAGCATGCACGTTGTCGAGCAAGTGATTGCTGAAGATCGCACCGTGTATGGCATCAATACAGGTTTTGGCTTATTAGCGAATACCAAAATAGCCCCTGAAGATTTAGAAGTACTACAGAAAAGTATCGTGCTTTCTCACGCGGCGGGCATTGGTAAATTCATGTCTGATGAAACTGTGCGCTTGATGATGGTGTTAAAGATTAACAGCTTGTCTCGCGGTTACTCGGGTATCCGCCTCAAAGTGATTAATGCTCTTATCGATCTTGTGAACGCACAGGTTTACCCATGTGTTCCACAAAAAGGATCTGTGGGTGCTTCAGGAGATCTTGCTCCCCTCGCCCACATGAGTACGGTACTGCTTGGTGAAGGCCAAGCACGTCACAACGGCAAAATCATCACGGGCTTAGAAGCAATGCAGATCGCAGGCTTGGAGCCAATCACACTTGCTCCGAAAGAAGGCTTAGCTCTGTTAAACGGCACACAAGCATCGACAGCCTTTGCATTAGAAGGTCTGTTCGCAGCTGAAGACTTGTTTGCGTCTGCAACCGTGTGTGGCGCGATGTCTGTTGAAGCAGCGCTGGGTAGTCGTCGTCCGTTTGATCCTCGCATACACCGCGTTCGTGGTCATCGTGGTCAAATGGATGCAGCACTTGCTTACCGCCATATGCTTGATCAAAAGAGTGAGATTGGTGAATCACACACTTGTTGTGAAAAGGTTCAAGACCCTTACTCGCTGCGTTGCCAGCCTCAAGTGATGGGGGCGTGTTTACAGCAGATTCGTAATTCAGCAGAAACCTTAAACATTGAAGCAAATGCCGTATCCGACAACCCGCTAGTTTTCGCTGACGATGGCGACATCATTTCGGGCGGTAACTTCCACGCGGAACCTGTCGCAATGGCAGCCGATAACCTTGCACTAGCGATAGCTGAAATCGGTAGCTTGTCAGAGCGAAGAATGGCGTTATTGATTGATAGCGCGCTAAGCAAACTTCCACCTTTCTTGGTCGATAACGGCGGCGTGAACTCGGGCTTTATGATTGCTCAAGTAACGTCTGCAGCACTCGCTAGTGAGAACAAAACATTGGCTCATCCTGCGTCAATAGACAGCCTACCGACTTCTGCAAACCAAGAAGACCACGTATCAATGGCCACCTTTGCCGCTCGTAGGCTTAGATACATGGCTGAAAACACCCGTGGGATATTGGCAGTAGAATATTTAGCAGCAGCACAAGGGCTAGACTTCCGCGCTCCGAATCTATCTTCTCCTCGTGTGGAAGAAGCGAAACAGATTCTGCGTGAAAAAGTCAGCTTTTACGACAAAGACAGATATTTTGCTCCGGATATTGAACAAGCGAACTTATTGCTCAAATTGTCCGTTCATAATCACCTAATGCCAGAAGGTACTTTATGTAGCTTTTAAAGCAAAAACATACTGAACAACACCATTAGAGTGTCATATAAACAAGGGCTATCGATTAGCCCTTGTTGCATTGAGCCAAAGGCCATATCTCCCTTAAAATCGTCACATACCATCCAACGTATTTATCTAATAGACTGATATATAAGCAAAGTTAACTGGATAGACCATTAGAACGAAGTTAGTTAGCTATAATCCACCCCAGATTTGATGACTAATAGCGATACTATGTTTCTGACACCTTACTTTTCTACTGAAGACAATCAATTTCAATTCACTCGTGAACAGGCTAGCCACTTTGCTAAAAAAGTAGCCGCTGACTTCAACCCAATTCACGATGAAGACAACAAGCGCTTCTGCGTGCCTGGCGATCTTTTGTTTGCAGTACTTCTGCAAAAAGAAGGCATCAGCCAAAAAATGCGTTTTGATTTTTCAGGTATGGTGGGTAACGGTATTGCACTGAGCGTTGACAACAAATGTGAGAAAGAAAGCTCACTGATTGACGAGAAAGGCAAAGAGTACCTACACATGTCTTGTGAAGGTGAAAAGAGCCACGACCAAGCATTCATCGAGCACGTAGTAACAAACTACGTTAAGTTCTCTGGCATGAACTTCCCACACATCATGGTTCCTCTTATGGAAGAACAACAAATGATGATCAACTGCCAGCGTCCTCTAGTGATTTACGAGAGCATGGAAGTTGAATTTACTCGCCTAGACCTGTCTCACCCAGAAGTTGAATTCTCTGGCGCGACTTTTGATGTTGAAGGCAAACGTGGCATCGTGACTCTGAACTTCGATTTCAAAGAAGACGGCGAAGTAGTCGGTAAAGGCGTGAAACGCATGGTAGCAAGTGGCCTTAAGCCATACGACCAAGCTTCTGTCGACGACCTAGTAAACCGCTTCAACGAGCGTAAAGAGATGTTTCTAGCTCAGTTCGCCGCGGCTGCTTAATCAGCATCCTTATTTACACATCTCGATGTAAATAAGCTCTAGAATAAGATCAATAAAGCCCAACTTGATACCCTCAAGCTGGGCTTTTTTAGTACGATACCCGGCTATATGAAGACACTCAAGTCAAAACTAAATCCAGCGCCTAACCTTTTGTTTGTAATCAACATATTCCGCACCGAATAATTGCTCTAGAGCGCGTTCTTCTGGCTTAATTTGGAACTGGTTCATGTAGATTACGAATACAAAACTGAGCAAAACACTGAATAGGTTTTGGAAGAAGTAGCCAAAGCAAAACAGTAGGATGAATAGCCCTAGGTACATTGGATTTCGGGTGTAGTCAAAGATTCCACTGTCCACGACTGCAGACGCGGTTTCGACTTTGATCGGGTTAACGGTGGTTTTCTGTTTTCGGAATTCCCATATGCCTGATATTCCAATCACACCACTCAATATGATCCCGATGCCTAGCACAACCATTCCATAAGGTAATGCCAGTGCCCCTTGGCTCAACTGCAGAGCGCAGAAGTATGATGCTGCGAATACAATAATAAACAGTGCAACGGGTGGTACTTTTAATTCTAGAAATTTCATACTTTTCCTTATTAACATTCCTTTGTTAGTTTAGAAAAAAGCCCAGCAATTGCTGGGCTAAATGTATTAAAGAATTTTTGCTAGCGCCTGTAATGGGTGAGCAAGCTTCTCACCTTCAAAACGCTTCACTTGGCTACGGCAAGAATAACCCGTCACCAAACAACGATCTTTTGGTAAGTCTTGCATTTGAGGTTTCCAGCTTAAACCATATATGTCTTTCGACATTTGCAGTTTATCCACTTCATGGCCGAAGGTGCCCGCCATACCACAACAGCCGACAGGAACGCTGGTTAACGCAGCACCAAAGTGTTTGAAGATAGCGCCCCACTCTTTTTCAGCGTTCGGCATTTTGGTCTTCTCAGTACAGTGAGCAAACAAGTACCACATCTCTTCACTTGATGAGCGCGCTTCGAACTCACCTAACGATGGCATTAACCATTCATGCACGGTGAGCACATCAAAGTCGCCACGCTTGTCACCTAAGATCTCGACGTATTCATCGCGGTAACAAAGCACCAGTGCAGGATCAACACCGACCAAAGGAATGCCGATATCCGCCACCATCGACAAGAAATCCGATGTGGATTTCGCTTCACGCGCAAAGCGACTTAAGAAGCCTTTAATGTGCAGCGCTTTTCCATTTGGCTTAAACGGCAGCAGTACCGGTGTTTTGCCCAGCTTTTGAGCCAGAGTAACGAAGTCTTCAACTACTTCTGCATCATAAAAGCTAGTAAACGGGTCTTGAACGATAAGTACGTGCTGTTTCTTCTGCTCAGAAGACAAGCCTTCTAAGTACTGTAAGTCGAAGAGTTGCAATTCTTTACTCGCCAGACGATTTTTTAGCGTAGGCACCGACATCAGTGGTGCATCAACATAACCAACCGTTTTAGCCGTTGCGGTTTGTATCCACCTTTGACCCAAGGCTGCGTTAACAACCTTTGGTGCTTTCGCCATTAGCGGCAGCATGGTTTCAATGTTGGCAACTAAATAGTCTTTTGCTGGGCGCTGATAGCGCGAGTAATAGATGTTTAAGAATCGAGAACGGAAGCTCGGCACATCGACTTTAATAGGACACTGGCTCGCACACGCTTTACATGCAAGACAACCATTCATCGCTTCGTGAACTTCATGCGAGAAATCGTATTCATGGCGTTTGTTCATCGTGTTACGAACACGCTCAACCATGGTTTTAATCGGAGTATTGTCCTTCAGCGCTTCTTGCTCTAAATCGAGAATATCCACGCCTTGTTCCGTTAACTGACGAAGCCACTCTCTTACCAAGCCTGCGCGGCCTTTTGGTGAATGACGACGGTCTGCCGTGACTTTCATCGAAGGACACATTGGCGAGCTCGTATCATAGTTGAAGCACAAGCCGTTACCGTTACATTCCATGGCTTGTTTGAAGCTATCACGAACTTGTACGTCGATCTGGCGGTCGTAGAAGCCGCGCTTGGTATCGGTGACTTTCACCAATTCAGCGTCGCTTTCTAACGGCGTACAGATCTTGCCTGGGTTCATCTTGTTGTGCGGGTCAAAGGCTGCTTTAACACGTCTTAACTCAGTAAACAGCTCTTCACCAAAGAAGTCAGGGCCATACTCAGAACGGAAACCTTTACCGTGCTCACCCCACATCAAGCCGCCGTATTTAGCCACCAGCTTAACCACTTCATCAGAGACTTCGTGCATCAGTGCTTCTTGCATCGGGTCACACAGATCAAGTGCCGGACGAACGTGTAATACGCCCGCATCAACGTGACCAAACATGCCGTAGTTCAGCTCTTTTGAATCGAGCAGCACTCTAAATTCAGAGATGAAGTCCGCCAAGTTTTCCGGTGGTACACAGGTATCTTCAGCAAAAGCAACTGGCTTAGCTCGGCCTTTCGCCGCACCTAACAGACCCACCGCTTTCTTACGCATGTTGTAGATTCGGCCAATGCTCGCCAAATCACTGCACACTTGGAAGCCAATCACACCGGCTTCTTCGGTTTCAAGCATGCTTTCAAGCTGTGCAGTCAGCGCTTGAACTTGTTGTTCAACTTCTGCTTCGTCTTGACCTGCAAACTCAACCATGTTGATGCCAAGCATCTCTTTATTGGGAACATCCATAAGCAGGTCGCTCACGGTGTGCCAAACGATGTCTTGCTTCGCTAGGTTCAATACTCTTGAATCAACCGTCTCAACAGACAGTGCTTTCGCTTCTACCATGAACGGCGCATTACGCAGCGCAGAATCGAACGTGTTGTATTTCACGTTGACCAGCGTTCGCGCTTTCGGAATCGGCGTTAGGTTTAACTTTGCTTCCGTGATGAATGCTAAAGAACCTTCAGCACCACATAGGACGCGAGTCAGATCAAAGCTGTCGTCTTGTTCGTTGATTGCGTTCTTTAGGTCGTAACCTGTTAAGAAGCGGTTCAATGGTGGGAATTTATTAAGAATTTGAGCGCGCTTGTCTCGACAAACTGCCTCAGTAACCGCAAGGGCATGGTGAGCAAATTCACCCTCAACTGGCAAGCCGTGTGATAAATCAGACTCTAGACACGAACCATCCGCGAACACCGCTTGTAGCGACAACACATGGTCGGACGTTTTTCCGTACTTCAACGACCCTTGGCCCGAAGCATCGGTATTGATCATGCCACCTAAGGTTGCTCGGTTACTGGTAGAAAGGTCTGGAGAGAAAAAATAACCGTAGGGACGTACCGCATCATTCAATTGGTCTTTAACGACACCAGACTGAACTCTTACCCAGCCCTCTTTCTCGTTAATCTCAAGAACCTTATTCATGTGTCGCGACATGTCAACCACGACACCTTTCGTCAACGATTGACCGTTGGTTCCGGTACCGCCACCACGAGGTGAAAAAGTCACTCGTTCGTAAGCGGACTGAGCACCCACTTTACCGATCAAAACAACATCGTGCGTTGTCTTAGGAAGAATGACCGCCTGCGGCAATTGCTGATACACACTGTTATCAGTCGCCACAGCCAAACGGCTCGAATATTGAGACTCAATGTCGCCAGTAAAGCCCGCGCTTTTTAGTTCATCTAAAAAGCGTACGACAACTGGATCGACATCAGCATTGAGTTGAAGTCTTGGTAACATTTGCTTCCTGCCCCTACTTCGCTGATCCAATCAGCATTGGGTTATCTGAGATTTTTAATAATTTTCTTTGAATTTCGTCACTTTACTACTATTAAGATCATATAAAAAGGTGATCAAATCAGAATCTCAGTGCAAGAATGGAGAAATAGTCACTTTCGTCTTAATTCAGTCCAATATACTGAATAACATTTTGTTTAAGACATCTCCATGAGCACATCACAATGAAAAAAAACAAAACAGTCACAACTGAAGATATTCTTCTTAAGCTATGCCAATCAGTCTCAAGCGTACTCACTTCAGCGACGGCTTCTCAGGTGTCCTATTCAGCTATGGTTCAAAAGATCAACAAGACAAGTCTGAAGCCAGACTTTGGTTGTTTCGTCTTATTTGACGGTGGCTTTTCTGGTCTTGTTGTCATCAATTTTACGTCTAAAGCCGCGCTAGAGATCTATACCAATTACATGCGTAACATGGGCATGCCAGAAGATGAGCTGGCGGTACTGCACACTTCAGACGAAGTGGGCGATGTTTTGGGCGAGTTAATGAACCAGTTAGTTGGTGATTTCACCAATAAGATCCGTAAAGAACTGCAAACCAACATCACACAGAACCAACCGAAAATGCTGGCATTGAACAAGCAAGTAAACCTTTCTGTTGATACTAACCTAGATCGTCCACAAGCTCGCCGAGTGACCTTCTCGACTGCAAACAACAACATCTTCTACCTAGAGCTTGCAATGGATAAGACAGAATTCATCCAATTGGAAGAATTTGAGATCGCTGAAGACGAATGTCCAGACAGTATTCTTGAGGCTACTCAGAAAAAAATGCAGGAAGCGAATAAGCCCGCTCAAAGTTCAGGTAATGATTCTGCAGCCGATCTACTCGATGAACTTGGTATCTAGTTTGCTAATACTCTAGTTAATCCGGAAAATCGTGTCACTAACGCCATCAATACGCTTGATGGCGTTTTTGTATTACCCAGAAGCCGCCTTTTCCATCCTTCATAATGGCTCACCGCGTAATAACAAATGACTTTTGACTTTGCTGTTACCTGCCAAAACATGTAAAATGTCGGACTTTTCAAAATTTGCGGTAATGATTAAGTAGTCGATGGATAAGAAAAAAGCCCTAAAGAAAATTGCCAAGTGCCTTGAGCTTGGAAATTCTGCGAACGTCAATGAAGCGGCCAATGCGATAAAAATGGCGCATAACTTGATGCTGAAATATGGTCTCGAGAAAGACGATATTGAATTTATCAAGATGGGGAAAACTCAGTCCAGTCATCTGTTACCTGCAAATATCAGCTCTACACTGCTGCGCGTTATTCGTGGTATCAACACTAAGTTTGGCGTAGAAGCCGTGTTACTGAACCACAAAGGCCTTAAGCGTGTGGAGTTCATTGGTGAAGCTGATCGAGCGATCTTTGCTGCCTTTGCTTTCGATATTATTTATCGCGAATTGAACGAGCATACGGGTCAATTCAGAAACAGCTTTGCAGGATCTGGTACAGGAACTCTCGAAGTCACTCGTCGTGTGAATTCTTACGTCTCTGGTTGGGTAGAAGGTGCGCTTGAAAAGTTGCCAATCATTACCCCGGACGACGAGTCAAACAACAAAATCAATAACTACATTGATAAAGAATTTGAAAATATTGACCGTGAAACCTTCAAACAACAACTCAGAGAAGCGATGAAAAACCTCACCGCTGACTATGAAGTTGGTTTGAAGAAAGGTCGTAAGCTTTCGGTAAACCGCCCTGTTGGCGGAACTCAAGCGGCTAAAAAAATCACCAAATCGTAGAGCATGCCATTTAGCTAAATCATAATGCTTGCTCTTTACATTTCCTCAGCACATTGTTAAAACCATCAATAATACTTATAGGACTATATGTTTGTCATTCGCAATCCATGCGTTTGACAGAAGTACATGATGGAGAATACGTTGAAAAAAATCACACTAGCCCTAGCGCTTACTGTCGCTCTAACGGGTTGTCAGGCAACTCAACGCCAAAATGCTACAACAGGCGAATCTGAGACTAACTCTGCAACTCAAGGCGCTCTAATTGGTGCAATCGCTGGTGCCGTTGCTGGTGCTGCTACTGGTGACGATTCTAAAGATCGCCGTAAACGTGCACTCATCGGTGCTGCTGGTGGCGCCGCCGTTGGTGGTGGTATCGGTTACTACTTCGACCAACAAGAAGCTGCACTTCGTGAAGAACTCATGAACTCTGGTGTTCAAGTTGAACGCGTTGGTGAGAACCAGCTTCTACTTCGCCTAGAAAACGGCATTGGTTTTGGTTCTGGCTCTTACGCTTTAGAGTCTAGTATTCACAACACACTACGTGGCGTTGCTCGTATCTTAGTAGAATACCCAGACACTAGCCTAGTGATCGACGGTCACACTGACAGCACTGGTAGCGAGTCGTCTAACCAAATCCTTTCTGAGCGTCGTGCTGAATCTGTTCGTGCATTCTTGATCTCTCAAGACGTTGCTGCAGGTCGTGCCATTGCTCGTGGTAACGGTGAGCGTTACCCTCTATGTGACAACAACACCTCTCAAGGTCGTGCTTGTAACCGTCGCGTAGAAATTCAAATTTTGCCGCTTAAGTAGCACGGTTAAAGCCCAGTTACCTTTATCTATTGAAATAACCACTATATAGTTGCTTGTCATTCGTATGGCTTATTTTAAGCGCTACGACTTAACACTCAGCCACATAGCGTATTCATCCTGATACATCGGCACTGGGCTTTTTTACGAGACTTATCTTTTGCTTATCCTATCCAACTTTCTGTCATCGTCATTTCTTAGGCCTCTATTTCTAGCCCTCATATTTTCCACGATACCGTTGTCCACCACACATTTCGTGCACGCAGCAAGCAATGATGAATTTTCATTAGATCCACAATCTCAAGAATCACAACCTCAAGACCCAATTTCTCAATATCAACTCGCTCAAGCTTATGAATCGGGTGTCGACGTCCCTTTGAGCACCAGCGATGCATTTTATTGGTACTCGCAATCAGCGGATAACGGCAATGCAAATGCGCAATTTAGGCTGGCTGAATTGTATTTATCTGGGACAGGTGTAGAGCAAAGCAACAAGCTAGCTTTAGAATGGTTTATCAAATCAGCATTGCAAGGTAACAAACGCGCCTCAGTTGAGGTCGCAAAGATCTATGAGTCCTCGCTTGAGAAAGATCTACTCCAACCATTAGATGCAGCACAGCTATGGTATGAAGCGGCCCTAAAAGACAACCCTGATGCAGAAGATGGTTACAATCGCGTTCTGGAAGCACAATTTAACCAACAACGCGCCAAGCAGATCTCTTCGATAGAGCAGCTCAATGACAACGTCAGTGCAGAAGCCAATACGAATCAACCAAGTACCTCCCCTTTGGCACTAACTGCTAGAGACCAAGCAACACGTTCTAACCTAACAAACTCTGACTATATGATCGGCGCAGTACTGGCCGTTTTAATTGCAATAGTGAGTATCAGCGCGACTCTGGTTGTATCGCGAAAGCGACAGATTCTGAAGTCTGGTGAGTTAAATCAGCAACAGCAGACACTTGAAGCGCAACTTAGCGCGAAAGACTTCACCATTAAGCAGCAAAAGCGCCAACTTCAGACTATCTATAACGAACTGAAGAAGCAGAAAAACAACAAGAGCTTGAACAATTTTCAGGTAGCTTGTGCGCTATTTGGCTACACGCCTAGCTCAATTCCGGACCAGAAAAGCATCAAAATACGATACAAACAATTATCAAAGATCTACCATCCAGATGGTCACGGATGTGACGAAGAAATGAAACGTTTGAACAATGCGCTAAAAACCATTTTACAAAATGTTACAAAACCGTAAACAACTACACATATTAAATTTGCAAGGTCGCAAAGATATCGATTTTATTAGTGTTGCAATCGATCCCCCTCTCAAAAACGGGTAACAAACTATTAACTAATGGGTCTTACTTGTGTCATAATTTGCGCCGAAAATACACCTGACTTAAACAGGTGAGGAGAGAATATGTTCACAATAGAAGGCGTTTGTGATTGGTGCAAAAAGCCAAGCCTAGTTAAAAAGCACGACTACCTAGATGGTAAGTGTCATCATGCATGTAAAGAGTGCAATGATATTGCAACCATTGATGTTCGCCAGTTCAATATTGGTGAAATGGAAATGAGAGCAAAACTCTCCCAAGCGACATTGAGATAAGCAACACCGTTGAAATATAAGAAAGCGCCTAAGGCGCTTTTTTTGTGTCTGTGGTTTTAGATCTTCTCTCCTCTCTCCTCTCTCCTCTCTCCTCTCTCTTCTCTCTTCTCTCTTCTCTCTTCTCTCTTCTCTCTTCTATACAGGTGTATACAGTACTTTTCTGTCAAAACCACTGTATGCACCTGTATAAGGCTCACATTTTTTCAAATTATGAGACAAAACAGCAAATTCATTCAAATTTAATTTATCAAATAATTTCAATAACTTAACAGCATTACACCTGTCACTTCAGACAAAATCGTCCAATAATCCCGCAAAAAACGCTTGATCTTATAAGCAACTAAAACTACTGTATACACATACAGCATGTATATAAGGACAGCAAAATGATTCAAGCACACGTTAAAGCCCAACACTCTAGCCCGCTAGTTCACTGCGCATTTACATCAGTTTCTCGTAAAAGCAAAAATTCAAACGAGGAAGCGTTATTCGCAAGAATGGCGTTGCTGTCCAACCAACATCAGTGGCTACTGTTTACCGCTCAAACACCGAGACCATCCGCTAAGCAGCTAAAGCAACATAATGTTTGCTGCGACCGAGTTATTCATATGAAAGCCTCTCATCAAATGACTGAGGTAGAAACCGTCGAGAAAGCCATTCGCTCTAAGAATGCGAGTGCGATTGTGGCAAGTGCATCGATTGATCAATTCAGTCAGCAATGCCTAAGAACATTAGGAATGCGCTTTCAGTGTGAAGTCTTCTTTATGGATGCGAATTCAGAGCGTATTCACTAAGCCACCTTGCTTAATATCATGTTGGCTTAATAACATTGTTGGCTCAAAAACATAGCCCACAAACATAGCTTATTCTTTTAGCTAACAAACTTAAGTTAACTTAACAGCATAGCTCCAAAACACAGTCCAAATATACTGCCTTCCCCTGCCCTACGATTCGCCTATTTTTTGGCGAATTGTTAGGCGGGGGTTTTTATTTAAACAATAGATTTAGCAATCGTTTGCTTTTTATCTGGAAGGAAATAGTAGATTGAGTATAATGCCCGTCTAATCATGTGCACACCGCACTTCTCTGTATGACGTTTGATAAAAGATAGGAATGTCTAAATGAGCCTTGCTGATCAAGTTCTTGCCGTAAATGATGACCTGCCAATCCGTACTGACAAACCTGTCCACAGTGGCAAAGTTCGCTCAGTCTACTGGTTAACTGAAGAAGATAGTCAACGACTAATCAAAGAGAAAGGCTACGATGTAGCACCAGATGCGCCTTTAGCCATCATGGTGATCAGTGACCGTATCTCTGCATTTGATTGTATCTGGCGTGGTGAAGGGAATCTTAAAGGTGTTCCAGGTAAGGGAGCGGCTCTGAATGCTATCTCTAACCACTGGTTCAAATTGTTTAAAGACAACGGACTTGCTGACAGTCATATTCTTGATATCCCTCACCCGTTTGTATGGATTGTACAAAAAGCTCGCCCAGTCATGATCGAAGCAATTTGTCGTCAATACATTACTGGTTCAATGTGGCGTGCATACGCAAACGGCGAACGTGAATTCTGTGGTATCGAGATGCCTGAAGGCCTCGAGAAAGACAAGAAGCTACCTGAGCTACTGATCACGCCTTCAACAAAAGGGATTTTGAAAGGTATCCCTGGTGTACCAGAAGCTGACGATGTGAACATCTCGCGTAACAACATCGAAGATAACTTCGCAGCGTTCAACTTTACTCAAGCAAGCGATATCGCGCACTACGAGAAGTTGCTAAAAGAAGGCTTCAACGTTATCAGCCAAGCACTCGCAAACGTCGACCAAACCTTTGTCGATACCAAGTTTGAGTTTGGCTACGTCAACGATGCTCAAGGTAAAGAAAAGCTGATCTACATGGACGAAGTGGGTACTCCAGATTCATCTCGCATTTGGGATACTCAGGAATACAACAAAGGCAACATCGTTGAAAACTCTAAAGAGGGTTTCCGTCAGTTCTTGCTTAACTACTTCCCTGATGCAGACATCCTTTTGAACAAAGAACGCATGCCAGAGCGTGAAGCATTAGCTCGTGACAATGAACTGCCTCTTGATTCACTGATGTCTCTGTCTCGTACTTATCTTGATATCGCAGCGAAAATCACAGGTGCAGAGATCGTACTGAGCGAGAATCCTAAGCAAGAAATCATCGATGTACTGCGTGCTCACTATGGTCTAGTTGACTGATTGCATTCTAGAAAGCGAGTAAGCTCGTAAACACAAGTTCCTGATACTAAAAGGGCCTCATCATTATTGAGGCCCTTTTTACGTGTGCGATTTTTAATATTCTTTGAGCTAGCTTCTAAGCTGTATGCTCTAGGCTCTAGGCTCTAGGCTCTAAGTAATAAGCTCTAAGCTCTAAGCTCTAAGCTCTAAGCTCTAAGCTCTAAGCTCTAAGCTCTAAGCTCTAAGCTCTAAGCTCTAAGCTCTAAGCTCTAAGCTCTAAGCTCTAAGCAATACTGAGAGATTACAGCTTGATAGTAAACTCTTCTCCAGTATTCTCGGCGATCACCAAATGACTGCGCGTCTCGATGTACTCTATCTGCTCTTCTTCAAGAGAATATGGCATAACAACTTTGAGCTCATTGATCCCTTCTAGCCTAGCTAGCTTAAGTAAGGTAACAATGTTCGACTCATCACTTTTACGCGTCGACATTGATTTTAATGCCATCTGCCATAAACGATCTTCAGGGCTTGCTAGCTCTTTAATGCTATCTCGCCAGACGGTACTGAATACTGGCGCAATTGTGGTTAGTGCTTCCAGAAAAGTCCATTTTTTACTGCATGAGGCGCCAAGAAAGGTTGTGTAATCGAACTCTACACGCGTCTCTATCTGTTTTTCCATGATGTCCCCCGACACTTTGACAACACAATATACTCAATATCTATCAACTCTTTCTTTATAGCAATAGGATATAGAAGAATAGTCTTTTATGACCTTTTGATTGGTTAAAAAGGCATATAAAAATCAATTTTGTAACAAAATAAGCACTGAATAATCATATATGCACCTATTTGATTAATATTTTAGAGATAAAACTTATCTATCTATTTTATATCAATTATCCGGCTCGCTTTTTTGTATTGAATACGCCAGCCAGACCATGTTGGCAGCTCCCAGCGTTTTGGTGATAACTTTCGGCTACCCGATTGATAGTGAACGTAAATCAGCTTTCGTGCGGGCAAGTATTCTACATCGAGTTGCAAGTCGGCAAGGCTCAGTGCAAACGGGTATTTTTCAGAGAACTCTGAATAGAACCAACTTGGAATCCCATCGAAAGGTATGTCTGCATGGTCGAACATTTCCAATTCGCTCACATCTGTGACACCTAGCACCTCAAGCTGCTCTATCAACCATAGCTCAAAGTTAATGTTCTCAATTTCTGGTGTGTATTGAGTTTGTTCATCGAGACCGAGTTTCACATACAGCTGCCAGTGTTTGATTTCTTGAGTGCGAACCTTTGCAAAACCGGGAAGTTGGACGCCTTTTAACACAAGATCGACAATAGGCTTTAATGATAGTTGCCCTTCAGCCGCGACGAGCTTAGTCGTAATTGTACGGCCTGCGTACACCAAAGCCATCTCGGTAAAAACACCATCGTCATTTACTCTTGTTTCACCTTGCTCCCACTCTCCGAGTTCAGCTTCAATGATAAGCTCAAGAGGAATAGGTGCCGTGACCGTCGCTAAGGTCAGTGTTTGCTTAACACCTCTTCCCGGCAAACTATGGGTATCAAGCACCAACATCGCTTGTGCATTGTCCGGGAAACGATTCTGACGGCCAAGTACTACCTCTAACACTCCATTGGCAAAGGCTTCTTTCCTCTTCAGTCGGCGCACAAACACCAGCTCAGGATGCAAATTCACAATAGTCTTAAGCAGTTCAATACGCTGGAAACGTGACGCGACTTCTAACTGAGGAAGTTCAAACACCTCACGCATTTGCTTTGCCAGCCCTTGCGCTTCATTCAGTGCCTGTTGGTCGATTTCTAAATGCGGATAATCGCAACCACGAACAATCTGAATTAACAGGCTTAAGTCACACCCTTCTTTCTCTTGCTGAGCCAGCGCTTCCAAATGTTCTGCATTGTTTGGTAATTGGTACAAGCGAGCAGGAACGGACAACGCCGCTGTGAGATCGACCATCGCTTCTTTTAAGGCTTTGGTTTTGATTCGAGTAACAATATCGGCATACAAAGCATCAATCGGCAGCGGATACAGCTTTTTGCCATGCTCGGTAATTTGATGGTCGCTATTAATCGCCTCCATCGTCAGCAAGGTTTGAGTCGCGCTGTTTAATGACTTCTCAGGAATAGGATCAAGGAAGGACAAGCTCTCAAACGGAGCACCACAACATGCCGCGGCCAACATAGGCTCTGTCAGCTCTTCACGCTGCAATTCAGGTGGTGTGACTAACTCTAACGCCGCATGCTCGCCATATAGACGCACACAAATGCCATCCATCACCCTACCCGCGCGGCCAGCTCGTTGTTTGGCACTCGCTCGTGATATGGATTTAAGCATCGGTGTGGTTCTTCCGTTTCGTTGAACGGTGCGTCTTTCTAATCCTGAATCTAACACCACACCAATATCAGGTATGGTGAGGGAGGTTTCAGCAACGTTGGTCGCCAAAATGACCTTTCTCAGGCTATTACCTTCAGTATTGATATTACGACCCGATAACGCTAGATCTCGTTCTTTTTCACTGACTGACGCATGCAATTTCACTACTTGGATGTCTGGATTCTTTGCCAAGGCTTGTTCACATTGCACGATCTCTTTTTTACCCGGTAGGAAAACCAAGATATCGCCATGTGAAGCGATCAGTTGATGATTCACTTCTTCAGCAATGCGTTGCTCTAGATGTCGAATATCGGGCAATGCTCTGGATTCATTCGCCTTGTGTTCAATAGCAACTTGATAAGTTCGGCCTTCACAGCTAATTCGATTCGCATCCAAGTAATGAGCAAGACGCTCCCCTTCAATAGTTGCTGAAGTGATCACCAAGCGATGGCTCTCTTTTTGCTTCAGAATCGCCATCAGCAGATCAATGTCCCAGCGCCTCTCGTGAAACTCATCCACCACAATCACATCAAAACTGGCTAATCCGTCTTCTGATAACCAACGCAGCGCGATACCGGGCGTCACAAAAACAACGTTAGTCTGCTCGTTATATTCAGACTCAAGCTTAATCGCATAGCCAACCTTGCTACCAAGCTTCTCACCCGATTGCTGTGCGAGGTATTTAGCCAATGACGTACACGCGATACGTCTTGGTTCCACCACCAGCACTCGTCCATGCTGAGAAGCCCAAAGTGGCAAGCGCGTTGATTTACCCGATCCGGTTTCAGCTTCGACTACAAGGTGAGAATTGGCGATTTTTTCGTGGAATACGTTTTGATAAGAATCGATAGGAAGTAATGACATAAAAAGGAGGAGTCGCGAAAAAGTGTGAGCGAAGTATAACGAATTATGGCGCTAGAATTCGATAAGTGTGGGACATAGGTAAGAATATCATTTTGTTTGCAAAGATCGGAGGGAAACTATTTACAATTGAATAACTAAACCGTTATCATTTTTCGGTTACCCTTTCTCCCATATTAGGCATCCAATGAACAACGATAAACGCCCTCTATATATCCCTTATGCTGGTCCTGCTCTACTAAGTACCCCTCTTCTAAACAAAGGCAGCGCATTCTCTGCTGAAGAGCGCAGTTCTTTCAACCTTGAAGGCTTGTTACCGGAAACGACCGAAACAATCCAAGAGCAAGTAGGACGTGCATACAAGCAATATTGTAACTTCGAAAGTGATATGGATAAGCATATCTACCTTCGTAACATCCAAGACACTAATGAAACGCTTTTTTATCGTTTAGTTCAAAACCACATTTCTGAAATGATGCCTATCATTTACACGCCAACGGTTGGCGCAGCATGTGAGAACTTCTCAAATATTTACCGTCGTGGCCGTGGTCTGTTTATCTCATACCCGAACCGCGATCGTATCGATGACCTACTGAACAATGCGACAAACCACAACGTTAAAGTTATCGTGGTTACGGATGGTGAGCGTATTCTTGGTTTGGGAGACCAAGGTATCGGTGGCATGGGTATTCCAATTGGTAAGCTAGCACTGTACACAGCTTGTGGCGGTATCAGCCCAGCTTACATGCTACCTATAGTGCTCGATGTGGGTACAAACAACCCTCAACGTCTTGCAGACCCAATGTACATGGGCTGGCGTCACCCTCGTATCACAGGTGCTGACTACGATGCATTCGTTGAAGAGTTCATCCAAGCTGTTCAACGCCGTTGGCCTGATGCATTAGTTCAGTTCGAAGATTTCGCACAAAAGAACGCAATGCCACTGCTTGAGCGTTACAAAGATCGCCTCTGTTGTTTCAACGATGACATCCAAGGCACAGCAGCCGTAACGGTTGGTTCTCTACTTGCAGCATGTAAAGCAGCAAACAGCAAACTTTCAGATCAACGCATCACCTTCTTAGGTGCGGGTTCTGCAGGTTGTGGTATTGCTGAAGCTATCATTGCTCAAATGGTGTCTGAAGGTATCAGCGATGCACAAGCACGCTCTCAAGTTTACATGGTCGACCGTTGGGGTCTGCTACAGGAAGGCATGCAAAACCTGCTTGATTTCCAACAGCGTCTCGTTCAAACCAACGAAAACACCAAAGACTGGGAAAGCGACGGCACTGGCTTCTCTCTACTAGACGTTGTTCGCCACGCGAAACCAACAGTATTAGTTGGTGTATCTGGTGCTCCAGGTCTGTTCAGCAAAGAAGTCATCAAAGAGATGAACCTACACTGTGAACGCCCTATCGTGTTTCCACTGTCGAACCCAACAAGCCGTGTTGAAGCAACTCCAAACGACATTATTCGTTGGACTGATGGCCAAGCACTGGTTGCGACAGGTAGCCCATTTGAGCCAGTAACTCATAACGGCACCACTTACCCAATCGCTCAGTGTAACAACAGCTACATCTTCCCAGGCATTGGCCTTGGTGTATTGGCTGTGAATGCTTCACGTATCACTGATGAAATGTTGATGGAATCAAGCCGTGCGCTTGCTACGTGCTCTCCACTTGCTATCAATGGTTCAGGTGCGCTACTTCCACCATTGGAAGAGATCCACACCGTATCTAAGAAGATTGCTCTTGCCGTTGGTAAGAAAGCGATTGAGCAAGGTGTTGCACTAGAGATCACTGAAGAAGCTCTTCAACAAGCGATTGACCAGCACTTCTGGCAGCCGGTTTACCGTCGCTACAAGCGTACTGCATTCTAATAAAGCGTGCTGCGCTTGGAATAGAGAGCGTTAACTACTCTTACAAGAGCCTCTGCAACTGCAGGGGCTTTTTTCTTTACACTGTCTTGTCTTTTTAACTGATTTTTCTCATTTTTATTTGGTATTATCGAGCACTCAAAAATTAATGCTCAGTCAAAGGACCATACCGAGAGTGAAATTTGATTCTCACATTTTCCGTAGCTACTTATTAAAAGCTTACAAAAAACTGCAAGGTTTTCTGTTTGGCGCTTTCCTCGTGTTCTTAGTTGGCAGCGCTGCGGTTATTGCGATCGATTATTGGGTTTCATGGCAAGCGGAAGATCGCATCATCTACGATATTGATGACGTGCCCGAGCTTGAGGTCGCGGTTGTGCTTGGCACGAGCAAATATTTGGGTAGAACACTCAACGACTATTATAAACACCGAATCGAAGCCGCGATTGAGCTGTTCGATCGTGAAAAAGTTGACCAATTTCTACTGAGTGGCGATAACGCTCATCGCTCTTACAATGAGCCGTGGACGATGAAACGCGACTTGTTGAAAGCGGGTGTCCCCGATGAACGCATCAATCTAGATTACGCGGGGTTTAGAACCTTGGACTCGATTGTTCGCGCTAAAAAGATATTCGATACTGATAATTTTCTGATCATCACTCAGAAATTCCACTGTGAAAGAGCGCTATTCATCGCTAATTCTTACGATATTCATGCGCAGTGTTTGGCAGTTTCAGGGCCAACCCACCATTCGGGAACCTCAATACGTTTACGTGAAGTGTTTGCGCGCACCAAAGCATTCCTTGATCTGTATATTATGGGGACAACGCCAAAGTTCCTTGGACCTAAAGAGCCGATTCAACCGAGTCCAAAACCGGAATCATTTCCGATTCCAAACCCTATTACTGACCCCACTGTAAACCCTGTTGTAGACCCTACAGCAAGCCCTATTTTAGAACCAGCAGAGACCGATGTGTAGAAAACTACACATTTTGAATTTGTTGCCTCACACTTCCCCATTGTTAAGCAAAAACACACCAACACTCCTTTATTAACTTGAGTAACATTCTTCCAACAAAGTCTGACCCTACATCAAGCTATATACCTCGAAAATAATAAGCACGACTCAATGAAGTCGTGCACCAATAAAACGAGGATAACAAAAGGAGCGTCTTATGACGGCACTTGTTACTACACTGAAACACTGGTTGTTTACCCGCAACAGCATGATATTAATTGGTAATTTCACGTTATTTGCACTTTTGCTCAATAATCTTCCTTTCGAATCACAAGTGAATACGGGTTTGAGTATTCTCGTGTTCGTTGCCATTTTATGGTTAACAGAAGCGATTCACGTCAGTATCACCGCTTTGCTCGTTCCCCTATTGGCTGTCTTGTTTGGTGTATTCAACACGCCCGCTGCGCTGGCTAACTTTTCGAACCCAATCATCTTCTTGTTCATGGGTGGCTTCGCATTGGCAGCCGCGCTGAACAAGCAAGAGTTAGATAAAGCGATTGCTGACAAAGTACTGTTGATTGCAAAAGGCAGAATGTCAGTCGCCGTGTTCATGCTGTTCGGTGTGAGTGCGGGTCTATCAATGTGGATCTCAAACACAGCCACCACAGCAATGATGCTTCCTCTTGTTCTAGGCATCATGAACAAAGTTGACCAAAGTGAAGACCGTAACACCTACGTGTTCGTACTATTGGGTATCGCTTACTGTGCTTCAATCGGTGGTATCGCAACCTTAGTGGGTAGCCCACCAAACGCAATTGCTGCCGCAGAAGTTGGTTTAAGTTTCACAGAATGGATGGCGCTAGGTCTGCCTATCTCAATGATCTTATTGCCAATCACAATGGTTGTCCTGTACGTGATGACTAAGCCAAAGCTCGACCATAAATTTGAGCTAGACCACGCTCCTGTAGAGTGGACAAACAGCAAAAAAATCACACTGTCTATCTTCCTTTTAACCGTAACGCTTTGGATATTCGGAAAACCAATCAACGCAATGATTGGCGGATTCTCTAAGTTTGATAGCTTGGTAGCGATTGGTGCCATTGTACTGCTTGGCGCTTCTAGAGCGGTTGAATGGAAAGACGTTGAGAAGACAACGGATTGGGGTGTGCTTATCCTGTTCGGTGGCGGTATCTGTTTAAGTAACATTCTTAAAGCGACTGGAACCAGCGTATTCCTAGCACACTCACTAAGCGGATTTTTAGAAACAGCAGGTGTACTTCTTACGATTCTAGCCGTAGTAGCGTTCGTGGTATTCCTAACGGAGTTTGCGAGTAACACAGCGAGTGCGGCATTGCTTGTCCCTGTATTTGCAACCATTGCTGAAGCGCTGGGTATGTCACCTGTTATCTTATCTGCACTGATTGCGATTGCCGCATCTTGTGCCTTCATGCTACCAGTCGCGACACCACCTAATGCGATTGTATTTGGCTCTGGTCACATCAAACAAAAAGAAATGATGCGAGTCGGTATGGTGCTGAACCTAGTTTGTATCCTAGTACTAACACTGTTCGCGTGGATCTTCTGGTAAGCACTAACGCCCTATAGACTTATGTTTATAGACAAGAGCTTATAGGAATGCCCCCCCCCCACACTCAAAAACATCTGGTTGCAGCTTCCCCCGGCTCAACCAGTACAAAAATGCCCGCTCAGCTAGCAAGATCAGTTTAACTAACAAGACCAGTTTAACTAACAAAACCAGCTAAACGGGCATCTAAAAACAAGAAACGCTTTTCCCTTTTTGTGGCCCCGCGCCACCTTTTTTGTGTCAGCTTGTCACCTTTTCTGTATCAACTACCAAGCACTCATTACCGTTCTAAAATCTGGCTCTCACGCCACACTTGGCACCAAACGCGTCCAACCTAACAGCAGCATAGAAGCACACATAACCCAAACGACAGTGGCTAAAGAAAGCGTCGATACCAAATTGTAGCGATAACTGAACACATAAACCGCGCCAAGATAAGCCGCGTATGGCACAAGCGAGAACAAGCCAAAGAGTGCCGTGGTACGTAACTCCACCATGGTTTGTTCCGTGCCAACAATGTAGTGAGCAATCAGAGCAAAGGTTGGAAACAACGGCACTAAGCCTGCGATGTAAAAGCTCTTACTTTTCGACAGCAGCGCAATCAACAGAACAGCCGCCGCACCAAGCAAACATTTAAAGAACAGTGAAATCATTTTTTATACGTTGTCCAAGCAAATCAACAAAGGCTCTAGAGGGTAAACTCATATAGCGCCCATAAAAATGCCACACGTCGCATATGCACGTGTGGCTTATAAACTAACCAGAACAATTTTCAGATTAGTGACTCAAGATCACCTGATTTCGGCCTGAATGCTTCGCTTGATATAGAGCTTCATCAGCGCGAGCAATGGTCTCTGTCACCCGCTCTTGTTTCATCTCAGCAATACCGATACTGCAAGTGAGTGGATCGCCATGAACCCAAAGGTGCTGGCTGACTAAAAGTCGGATTTTCTCGGCCTTTCTTTGTGCTTCGCCAAGATCAGTCTCCGGGCAAAAAACAATGAACTCTTCACCACCCCAGCGCACCAATTTATCTGTCGCGCTGATCGAACTGCCGACCACCATGCTGAATTCTCGTAAAATATGATCACCCATTTGGTGTCCGTATTTATCGTTGACGCTCTTGAAGTAGTCAATGTCGAGATACAACATACTCAGCTTTCCATGCCCCTGCTTTACCTGCTGAGACTGCATTTTTAGCCAATCACGAATCGCGTGTCGGTTGAGAATCCCAGTCAGTTCATCACGATGAGCCTTTTCTGAAAACTCAAAGTTTTGCTCTCTCAGTGCTCGATTGACGTTCTTTAAGTGATGATGTCTTTTCTCTGCAAGCACCATACGTTTTCTTGAACGGTTTAACTCAGACAATAAGAATACGGTGCCCGTGCCAACCCAAACAAACAGTAAGATAAGGAACAAGCTTTCGCCTGAAATATAAGATCCCTCGAACTCAATACTGCGGATGACTATTCTGTGGTGACCCAGTTTCGCACCAGACGCGGTAGCAAACTCGACCATATTCACATTCGAATACTCAGGCGCTGAATGCTCTAGCGCAATCTCGTTATCCGCTAACCACCATGTCATTACTTGCAGGTTTTTGATCGGAATCTCAATCACACCACCATCCACGCCAGGAGAAAACTCCATTCCGTTGTACTTATGCGTGTACTCGTCATCAGGAACCGAATAAGCAGGATTGTAATTACGCAGGTAAGTTCGCAAACGACCGCTAGAATCGGCCTCCGCATGGTAATCAATATTGACTCTAAAGGTGTGGTACTGAGAAAGGTCAAGGCCAGTGGTAATGTCTGGGTTGATACGAATCGATAGGCCGCAATAAGGCCACGGATACTCAGACTTTTTAAGCTCACAGTCGAGAATATACTGGCCATTTTGATAAGATAATTGGGACGTACTGACGCCTCTATCCACTTGATCGCTGGTCGCGATAAACTCATATTTATCCGGCGTAATTGCCGTTATCACACGATTTCCGCTCACACGGTAATACTGGACAATCGCCAGCGTCGTGATAACTAAAAAGATGACTATTTTATGGATCCACTTCACGTCTAAGCTTCCGGCTTAAGGTCCCTATAGTTGGGATTTCACGATAAAAAATAAGTTAGGTAAATTAGTGATCTTAATACCAATAATTTACTAAAAAACGTTATATCACGCCTGAACAAAATGTCATACCATAATTTTGAGCGAGCGTTTACTCATCAATTATCCATCGCAATAATCAAGTAATATTGCGTATTAAAACGGACTCTATTTGTTATACTCATCGCATAATCATCGTTAACCGTAGCGCCTGCTTACAGAGCGTCCGAGTCGACGAAATAATAATCAAAATACAACGAGTAATGTCATGTCTTTATTAGCAAAAGGAACACTCAAGAAAATGAGTGCTTCGCTCGATGGTGCGGTTACCTACCGTTTACCTATCGGTGAAGAGTTTGTAGAGCTAAACCCTCTGATTGGTAAAACCATCAACCTCACTCACACCGGTAATATTTTTTGCTGCTCGTGTGGCAAGAAAACCAAGAAAAGCTACTCTCAAGGCCACTGCTTTGTGTGCATGAGAAAGCTAGCAAGCTGCGACATGTGCATCATGAAGCCAGAAACTTGCCACTACGATGAAGGTACTTGTCGTGAGCCTGAATGGGGCGAAGCGAACTGCATGGTTGATCACTTCGTTTACCTATCGAACACATCAAGCCTTAAAGTGGGTATCACTCGTCATACTCAAATCCCGACTCGCTGGATTGACCAAGGTGCTACTCAAGGCCTACCAATCTTGAAAGTGAAAACTCGTCAGATTTCTGGCCTGATTGAAGTTGAGTTAGCCAAACACATTGCCGACAAAACCAACTGGCGCACGTTGCTAAAAGGCGACGGTGACGATATGGAGTTGGTAGAAAAAGCCAAAGAACTATTGCCACTAGTAGAAGATAAGATTCAAGAGATCAGAGCGAAGTTTGGCGACGATGCAATCGAGATTCTGAGCGAAAACATCACTTCACTGAGCTACCCAGTTGAGCAACACCCAGTGAAGATTGTTTCTCATAACTTTGATAAGAACCCTGAAGTATCTGGCGTGCTGCAAGGTATTAAAGGCCAATACCTTATCTTGGATACTGGTGTGATTAACATCCGTAAATTTGGCTCTTACGAAGTAGAAGTTTCTGCTTAGTAAGCCAACGGTTTTGAGATGTTCGCTATTTTGATAAACCAAAGCTAAACGGTTTTGATCGGTGAAAGCTAAACGGCTTTGATGAGCTAAAACTAAAATGCCCTCAGCAATTGCTTGAGGGCATTTTTGTATCATGACCAAACATTATAACGGGGTGACACCCTAGTTAGCTTTATTTTTATGCTTCTAGATTTATAGCTTAAGCTTCTAGATTTATTACTTATGTTGCTAGATTTATTGCTTATACTTCTAAATTGATTGCTTGTGCTTCTAGATTTATTACTTATGCTTCTAAATTGATCGAGTTTACTCAATAGATTGAAGTCGTTTAGTGCGGTAATGCTTGGCTTATATCGCTGGCAAACACTTCTCCGCACACGCAGTTCTTTCCATTCGCTTTGGCTCGATACAAAGATTGGTCTGTGAGGTTGACGAGTGCATCGATGGACACTTTCTCTTCGCAAGAGCGACTATCACTCACTCCGATACTCACACTCACATTAAAACGAATCTGTTCGCCCACTTTGAACTCGACCTGATTAAATTGCTGTCGGATCTGATCAGAAACTTCTCGCGAAACGTTAGGTGACGCATTGGGAATAAAGAGAATAAACTCTTCTCCACCCCAGCGGCCTGCCACACCACCCACTCTCTCAACATTACGTTTAGTAATGTTGGCCAATGCGCAAATAACCTCATCGCCCACCATATGGCCGTAAGTATCATTGATCGATTTAAAGTCATCGATATCAAGCAGCATACTAACGACATGAGTATCAGAGGCAATATGTTCCCTTAACCACTCATAAATCGCTCTGCGATTGAGTAAGTCAGTCATTTCATCGTAATTCGCTTGATGAACCAATTGCTTTTCCAACATCACCTTTTGAGTCACATCTTCGAGCACAACCTGAACGGCCGGCTGACCTTGCCAAGTAATCGCATTATCGTAAATATTGAAGAATCGATGAATGCCATCGAACCCAATGTTTTCAACCACAGTGCTGGTTCCCGACAATTCACCCGACACGATCGCTTGATAGTGCTTACTGATGCCATCCGTATTCTGCTTTGGCACCAATGTAAGGATAGAGTCCAGCTTTAAAACTTCTTCTATGGAAGAACCACCCTGCATTTTAACCCACGATTGATTGACCATCAGCGGTTTGAACTCTCGGTGAACCAAGATGCCCTGCCCTGATTGCATGATCATATCGTGATACATCTTATCTTGTTCACGCACCGCATTTTGTAGCTGGATCGCAGGGGAAAGGTCGATCACCGTGACTTGCAGTGCTGGCCGACCTTGCCACTCTGTCACATGGTCAATAGAGAACACTGTGAACTCTCGACCATTGCGATCAACATTAACATAGGTGTGGACCTGCGGATCGCGTTGACCACTGATCGTTTCAAGGTAATTTTGATAGGCTAAAACATGGTATTCTTCTGAGATTAGATCTAGGAAGCTATCTATATTAGTAAGTAGTTCTTCGGGTGATGGGTATCCATAGATGCGAGCATAATTAGCGTCAACACTAACTACATTCATATCTTGAATAGTTATTACACCGTACGTGGATTCGAAATTTATTGAAGACATTGCCAACTCCGCACTCTCGCTATACTCCACAAACTGGAGCATAACAACACATCCTGCCAACGCTTCCACACAATCTTTCACGCGTTAGGGGCATTAATATGGTATCTAGTATATCGTACTGCTACGGGCTTCTCTACAATTCTATCGCTAACACGAGTCACTAAAAGTAGACAAGTATCTCAATCCTATTACTCGCGTCAAAAAACAAAAAAAGATAACGTATATCTATGTAAGCATTAGCTTTTCTGTTTTCCGCTCTAAAATCGATAGCTAGAGCTAATCACGACTCTTTTGAAATCCTTTTATTATTCACTTCTATCTTGTTGGCTGTTAGCTTGAAACCTTGTCGGTTATTCATTCCAATCCGAAAAGTAAGCGACTAAGAAGTCGATCGCTAATCTTGCTCTCTGGGGTAAAAAACGGCGGTTTTGATATACGACCCAACTGCTGGTTCCCGCTCCCCAATACTCTTCTAGCACCGGGACAAGCTTTCCATTACTAAGGCCACCATTGAAGCTGCTCTTAGGTAGGTAGACAACACCAAGCCCCTCTTCACATGCTTTCAGTACTGCACTCGAATTGTTGCTGCGCCAGCGCCCATGCACTCGCACTGCATTCAACGGCTTGCCCTCTTTCTCAAATAGCCACTGATCACTGTTGGCGATAATACAGCTGTGCATTTTTAACTGCTCTGGATGAGTCGGCGTACCAAATTGCTCTATGTAGTCTTTACTGGCTGCTGCCGCCATCGGGCGATCGACGAGCTTTCTTGCCACCAATCCTGAATCATCCAATCGGCCATAACGAATCGCGAAATCGATGCCATCTTCGATGAAGTTAACCATCTTGGTATTGAAATTCATTTCTATGGTGAGCTCAGGATGATCTTTAGCAAATGCCATCAGCGCCGCCGCGACATGGTTTTCTGCAAACGCGCCTGCGGCACTCACACGCAAAGTACCGCTAAGCTGAGCCTGCTGAGAAGTCACTTGCTCGTTCGCTTGCTGAAGCCCAATGACCAAATCTCTACACTGCTGATAATAGGTATGACCCGATTCGGTCAGGCTCACCATTCGTGTAGAGCGTGCAAGCAGTGCCACACCCACTCTCTCTTCTAACCTTGAAACTTGGCGACTTACATGACTGGTACTGCAACCCAGTTGTTTTGCTGCTGCAGAAAAGCCGTGACATTCGGCTACCGCCACAAACTCATTAATACCTTCAAAGCTATCCATACTTCACCTATTTACGTCTAACGAATTCACATTCGACTAATGCACATCCGACTATTGCTATATAGCAATAATGTTTTGCCTATTCGGCATATTATCACTCAAATGGTTTACTACTAGTATTACAGGTAACGAAACAGCGGTATCTCTATTAAAAACACTGATGTCTGTCTTAAAAACGCGGATGACTAAACAACGACGCTGAAACCAAACAAACGTGCTCAAAGGGACGAATCATGAAAAAAATACTAATACCTGTAACTAACCACGCAACACTAGGCAATACAGATCAAGCGAACGGTACTTACGCGCCTGAACTTACTCATGCACTGAAAGAGATCATTGCTGCGGGTTTTGAGTACGACATCGCTTCTATCAAAGGTGGCAAAGGCCCATTGTACGGAACCGATATTGAAGGGGATTCAGTAAACGCCGAGATCTTGGCTGATGATGACTTCCAGAACCGTATCAACAATACGATTCCAGTAAGCCAAATTAATGCAGAAAGCTACGATGCTATCTTCTACCCAGGTGGTTTCGGTTTGCTTTCTGACTTAGCAACCGACGAGCAATTCGCAGCTATTGCGGCTAAGCACTATGAAGATGGCGGCGTGATCGCATCTGTATGTCACGGCCCAGCTGCACTGCTTCCGATTGTTTTGAGCAACGGCGAGAAGCTATTAAGCTCTAAATCGGTGACTGGCTTTACTCGTGAAGAAGAGATCGACTTTGGCACCATCAACGACATTCCATTCCTACTGGAAGAGTCTCTTGCTCGCAGCGCAGCGCGTTTCAACAAGGTTCAACCTTGGCAAGAGCTTGTGATTGTTGATGAGCGAGTGATTACCGGTCAGAACCCAACCAGTGCGCACGCAGTAGGTGCAGCTCTGGTTAAGCATCTTTCTTAGTTAAATCAAGGGCTTATTCGAATAACTGGCGTTGATCAAATAAGCTCAATCAAACAAAAAGAGCATACTTCCTACTCAATATTATTGAGAGAAGTATGCTCTTTTCTAATTTTGTAACCACTAAGGTGTTAGTTACTTCTTGCTAGTTACTTCGCAAGATCCCTTCAAGCACATTGAACAACAAGTCGATCTCTTCAATCGAGTTGTAATGCATACAACCAATACGCACCACGCCCTGCTCTTCAATACCCAACTGTTTCACCAAACCTAATGCGTAGAAATGTCCGTTCCACACACAGATATTATGTTCACCCAACTTCTTGGCGATGAACTCTGGAGAGTGATTATCAAAGGTAATCGCAAACGTTGGCGTTCTTAGGTTCGAATCAAATTCGTTTTTCCCGTAAAGCTTTGCCCCTTCTAGATCAGACAAGCGTTTAAGGAAGTACTCACTGAGTTGGCTTTCATGCTTATTATAAAGCGCATAGCTTTGCTCTAAACGAGAACGCAATGAATCGGCGGGATCGCCTAACTGCGCCAAGTAATCTACCGCTGCAATCACACCGGCAAGGCCTTCGAAGCTTTGCGTACCTGTCTCAAATCGACCTGGGCCGATATTGGTTGCAGGCTCAACCTTGTAAGGCTTTAACGTGTGTAGCCATTGAGGCGCAACATAAGCAATGCCCACATGCGGGCCGAAGAACTTATACGCTGAACACGCTAAGAAATCACAATTCAGTTGCTGAACATCAATCAAGTGATGAGGTGCGTAATGCACGGCATCGACATAAACCTGCGCACCATGCTGATGTGCAAGCTCGATAACTTTCGCCATGTCGACAATCGAGCCTGTCGTGTTCGAAGCAAACGTCACCGCGACAAGCTTGGTTTTCTCGTTAAGCAGCGATTCAAAATGCGCCATATCCAAACTGCAATCCGACTCGTCTACACGAACTTGGCGAACAATCGCGCCTTTGTCGTCTGCCGCTTGCTGCCAGCTCGATACATTTGAGTAATGATCTAACGCCGTGACGATAACTTCATCGCCCTCTTTCCAATCGCGGCTGATCGCTCGGCTAAGTTGGAAGGTCAGAGATGTCATGTTCGCACCGAACACAACATTGCCAGAAGACTCCGCATTAAGCAGTGCTTGCGCC
The DNA here is from genome assembly GCF_025195005.1 of Vibrio sp. NC2. NCBI lineage: Bacteria > Pseudomonadati > Pseudomonadota > Gammaproteobacteria > Vibrionales > Vibrionaceae > Vibrio > Vibrio sp. NC2. The sequence continues at coordinate 72,525 of NZ_JANVFC010000013.1, read as the reverse complement.
GCTTCTCGCACTTGCTGCATTAAGCTTGTGGTCTTTTGGCTAGAAAAATAGTGGCCACCTAGGTTTGAATTGAAATGCCCTAGGTATTCGGTCATTGAAGCTAAAACATTCTCAGGCACCTGAGATCCACCCGGACCATCAAAAAAGGTCACAGGCTTGCCGTTATGATATTGGCCTAAAGCACTAAACTGTTGGCGCACATCATTAAGAGTGAAGGACATTGCGCGCATCCTTAGCTGTTAGAACAAACACATCCATATAGCCCATCTCATCGTGGTCTATGGTGCGAATCGGTTGTGCATTGTGCCAAAGCTTACTGTCTGCCAACATCGCAACCTCGCCATCGCCTAACACCTTTCTAAAGAATGGCGCTTCATGTGAATCTTGATACAACATGATTTCACCACCCACAATGTTGTGACGGTTCACACCGATCAAAGCGATATGGTCAAAACCATCTTGGTGAACCCCTTCTGGAGCAACTTGTGTCTCTTCAAAAATAGCGGCAATGCGGATCTGATGGATTTCGATTTCTTGCCCGTCTTCAAGCCCGTTGGTTTCAATAAACAGTTCACACATTTCTTGCATGCCTTCACTGCCTAAAATATTCGCTTCAATCGGCTCGAACTGACGAACAACGTCACCTTGAAAGTGATTAATGTTTTCAGACTGAACAAAGTTATGTTTGTCTTGCTCAACGACTTGTCCATTACTGAATTGAACCACCGAGTATCTTCTCAATCGAAACTGGCCATCCGCATGCTCTGTGCTTGGTAGCTTAGAGAATGATGGTGACAACTCCTCAACCGCATGGTTACTGAGGTGGGTAATATGTAGGGTATTTTCGTGAGCATGTAACATCATCGACTCCTTAATGATTGTTAATTTACTTTCGATATTTAACGTTTTGTTTACATAAAGGATACTTGAAGATCTTGTCAAATCAACATTAAACAATCATTTATCCCGTCAGATTTAATAATTCAGACACTAAATCCAACCCGAAATCAAAAAGCAGTGTATAACACCAGAATAAAAGATGACCAACTCTTAAAACTAGCACACTCCACTAGCTAGTTATAAATCCCTATAAATTTAAATATAACGATATTATAAACTAGCAAGCTATGTTTCATATTGTGTCAGCCCTTTCGCTTCAATACGCCAGCCTCCTTGCATGAACTCAGGCACCACGCTCGCCATCATTCATTTCTATGCTTTTGCACAGCGAAATACGACCTACCTATCAGTTGCCAAGCTATTGATTATTTACACAACAAACTGAAATTGGTTAATTTATAAGTAAGCCAGAAACCAAACGCCTTTGCTTGCGCGTCTGGAACAGGTCGAGTTCGGGGGGAACTCGGCCGCCCCAAATCAATTTGCTTCCTTTCACACAGCGGTTCCACTGTTCTTTCAGTCACGAAAACGTCTGTCTCTATTAAGTTCCAGCAGAAAATGCCTATCGTTTGGTCAATAACACAACTGATTGGCGCCAATGCTCAGTTTCAAATGGAGTGCATCTAATCCAAATTGATGATGTGGTTTATGTGAAGTGTTTTAAATAGGTCAGAATAATGGAGATAACTTCAAGATAATCGGTGGGGTGATAATTGCTGTGTAGTTAGAGCAAGGCTTAATCGCTTAGTAAGCACATTGATTTTACGATCTTTAGCTAATACTTTAGTGCTCCAAAACGTAACTGGATCAATTTAACCCAATTGAAAGTACCCTCTTGTTTTCCTTAACTTTACTCACACCATAAAGTATCTATTTAAGGCCTTAGTTTACCTTGGGCTGATAAGTGTCTAGAAAAAAGATAAGCCAAAATGAGCTTCTCTTTTTACTTCTGTGGGAACATATTTTTGTGGAAAGTGCCAATTTGTAAGAGCAAAGTCAAATAGTTCAATAAATCAATGCACTACAATCCTCAATGCTGAATTCAAACGCTCTAGAATCAAACGATAATTTAAAGAGAGGTAAAAGTGCCTGAGAACCCTGAAACTTTTCAATACGTCAGTCTTAGTCTATCTCTAATTTTGCTAATGGTTATGTATAGGCTGTACTCAACATCTAAGAAACGAAAATACCTAGAAAGTGAGGTTACAAGAAAAGAGTCAATGCTTGCTGACAAGCCTATCGAGGAAATAATCTCGGATCTGCAGTCAAACATTGATGCTGTGAGAACTAAATTTAACGATGGTCAGCCAGTGTATTCCATGCTGACAGAAGAAATCCAAAAGAGTGATGAGAGATACAAGTACATCAAGGTAGGCCTGTTACCACCAACTTATAAGTTCGATGACAGCGAAGCGTTAAAAGAGAAGATTGCTGAGTGCGTTGAGAGTCAGTATCAAGTTATCAAGGCAGGTAACGCAACAGAGTCCTATTCGGATTGGACATGGATGGGAAGTCGTTCTGAAGGTAATAAAATGGTAAGAGCATATCAGGCTCTTCTACTTAGGGCGTTTAACTCAGAGTTCGACATGATTAGGAAAAAGATGCGTCACTCTAGTTACGACACAGCTTCAAATAAGCTTGATCGGTTAGAACAGCAACTTGCTAAATTGGGGGAAACTGCTCGCGTGAGCATCTCTTACCAGTATATGACACTAAAGCAAGATGAACTTAAAGTTTGGCATGATGAACAAATGCACAAAGAAGAGCAAAAAATCGCCAAAAAGAAACAACAAGCATTGCTTAGAGAGCAAAACAAACAATCGGGTAACAATGATACTGAAGAATTGGAAGACGATATTTACTATCGTAAATCCGATCTCTTAAAAGCTCAGAAAATTGCAAAGGAACTCCATGGTGGCAGCGCACTGGATATGGAGCAAAAAATGGCAACCATGCAAAAAGAGATTGAAAAGCTCGAGGCCAAGTTTGAGCGTGCTACATCTCAAGCCCAACTCACTCGTTCTGGATACATTTATGTCATTTCAAACATCGGTAGTTTTGGAGAGGAAGTCATAAAAATAGGTATGACCCGCCGTTTAGAGCCAATGGACCGTGTTGTTGAACTTGGTGATGCAAGCGTTCCTTTCAAGTTTGACGTACACACGCTCGCTTTCGTTGATGATGCGCCAACTGTTGAAAAAGAATTGCATAGGCGATTTACCAAATACAGAGTGAATAGTGAAAACCACCGAAAAGAGTTCTTTAAGGTATCTCCAGAGCAAGTAGAGGAAGCGATGGAAGAGCTTGGTATTGAGTCTGATTGGTACTTCGATGTAGAAGCAAAGGAGTATCGAGAAAGTTTGTTATTCAGGGAAGCTCTGAAAAAAGAGACAGTTAAAGCCGTACAAGTTTCCACACAACTGCCGCTATCAATTTAGGAGACAACCTTATGCAAATAGCATTTATCTTAGTCGCGTTAGTCGTGTTGGCGACAGTGCTTCTATTCCGTTATCGCTCGGACGTAGCAGTGCTTGAGAAAAAACATGCTGAGATTGAAAAATTGTATGCGCCAGCTTCCGAAAAGGAAGCTGAGTTTTCAACAATTAAAGAACAATATACAAGTCTCCAGCAACGTTATAAAGCAGGTCTAACGAAGCTACAAGCTCAAGAGATGCGAATTTCTCAGTACAATCTGGGAGTCGGTACCAGTGATTCGGTGTCGTATACCAATTTGACTAATACACGAAATTTGGAAGACATAGCAGAGTGCCTTGAAAATACTAAAGCTAAGCTAAAGTCGTTAGTAAGCGATAAAGAAGCTTGTATTTGTTCGATGGGAAGTGACGTGGCAGTTAATGGCAAAAAGTCAGAAGCTAAAAAACTGTTTAACCGCGAAATCAAACTCCGTTTACGTTGTCTGGATAATGAATTTAAAGCTGCGGCAGCAATTGTAGATTGGAACAACATCAATCGATTGATAGATAGAGCGCAGGCTGCTTTCGATGAAATTAATGCAAATGGTCAGTTAATTAAGACTCAATTGCAGAAGAAGTATCTTAATTTAAAAGTAGAAGAGCTCAGATTAGGATATGAGCACACACTCTTAAAGCAGCAAATTAAAGAAGAAGAACGTGAAGAGTTGCGTCTCGAACGGGAAGCTGAGCGTGAAAAAAAGAGAATAGAAGCAGCCGCTGAGAAAGCAGTAAAAGAACGTGAATTGATGGAGCGTTTAGTTGCGGCAGAACTAAGTAAGTTAGAGACGGCTACGCAAGAGCAAAAAGAGCTATATTCGTTGCATAAACAAGAGCTTGAAAAGTTACGTGACAAAGAGAAAAGAGCGGTGTCACTTGCACAGCAAACAAGAGCAGGTTACGTGTACGTTATTTCAAATAAGACCTCATTTGGGGATGAGATGATCAAGATAGGAATGACACGCCGCGCAGACCCCAATGACCGAGTTAAAGAACTCGGAGATGCATCAGTGCCAGAATTGTTTGATGTCCATGCATTTGCGTTTACTGAAGACGCACCAAGGTTTGAAAAGTTCCTTCATAACCAGTTTGCCGAAAAACGAGTAAATCTTGTTAATGGCCGTAAGGAGTTCTTCTTTGTTAGTGTGGAAGAAACCTTAGCAGCAATGAAGGAATATGACGGTAAATTCGAACTAAGTGAAATAACTTAAAGAGAGTCTTTTGTAAAATCCTGCTTTCAAGCAGGATTTTTTGCTTTTGTCGATAACTCCGACACGTCCGATGGTGGTCTTCAAAGCCTGCATGTCTTGTGCAAACTAAAACACACAAGCTTCTTCAAGATCGATGTCAAAATCAACGGGCGGTAGGTTGACTAAATGCTTGTTCGTTGTGTTTAGCAGTTCGACTTTCGCGGGCTTCCCTACTTCGCTTGTGTAGATAGTCGCTAAGTACAGCTTGTCTGAACGTTGGAACGCATCGTGAAAACTCACATCTTTATTTAACAAGCTGGCTAGCAATGGCTTGGTGACCGGAATGTAAGCCCACTTAATGCACTGGCCGTTGTCGTAATCCCCACTCCAATACACCATAAACCTTTGGGTGTTTTCATTCTTAACCGTGAAGCACTTCGGCCCTAAGACGTCTTGATACACTTCCAGTAGTTCCAATTTACCTAGCTGTGTGCCTGTTGGGAGTAAGTTCATTGCTCGTTCCTCATCTTTCTAACGTTGCCTATCAAACGTGCGTGCAATCTTATAATCAAATACTGTTTTTATATACAGTTATTTGATCATATTTTGATATGGCGGTTCGAAATCTAAAATGCGGCAGAAGCAATCCTTAAAGAAGACGGTAGTTTCACCGATCTTTCAGCCACGAAAACGTTTGTCTTCATTAAGTTCTAATCTAGAATTGCTCATTGGTTTTTATATTTATAAAACCAATGAGCTATACACATTACTTACTAGACATTGCAATTAACTTTAACCGTCATATTGCAGTTAGAGGTAAATGGTCATTACTTAAGCTGTTGCAAGTATTTATAAGCAGTAGGCTCAGAGATGTTTAATTTATTCGCTATTTTTCCAACAGCTCCCTTTAACAAAAATATCCCTTCATTATTTAGATCCGTAACAATAGCAATTTTGTCTTCCTTCGATAGTTCAGCTAGCATCACAGGGTAAGCTTCAATCACTTTATCGATACGAATATCAACCATCTCAGGGATACTAACTCCAATATGCTCATCAACACTATTGTCTTCCTCATTTGGCACATAACCAGCAAGAAACGAGTCAATAAATTTCTTAGCATTTAAAAACTGCTCTACAACCATGTTGATACACAAAGCACCAACAATTCTCTTATTCTCGTCACGAATATAAAGAGTTGCGCATTTTAACTTTTTTCCGTCTTTCGAAAGACCTACATAGTTGTATTCATAATCAACCGAATTATCTGTAGCGATTGATTTGACTACAAGGTTGGTCACAGGATCTCCAACCACCCTACCGCTTATATGTCCATTTCTAAGCTTGTATATGGATGACTCCATATCTCTAAGATCGTGTAACACTACTTCGACATTTTCTCCCAAAAAGTCAGCAAGCATATCAACAATCGGTTCATACGGGACTAAGTAGTTCATTAAATCGCTCCATTTCTTCATTTAATAAAAAATTATCACAAAAATTGATCCAATACATTAAATTATAAAAAATTATCCATTAATACCACTTTAGAGATCATAATCACTGTTTTGGTATAATTTTTTCTCCATAATCACTCCAAATTCAAGTGTTTGTATAATTAATTATTAATCACAATTACTAACAAGAGTGAAACATTATGTTAAAAAAGCTAGAGCCTTACCGCTCATCAATAGTCTTACTATTGGCGCTTATTATTGGCGCAATCTTTGGAATAACCGCACCAGAACTTGCACTTAAGGTAAAACCAATCGGTCAAATTTTTCTTAACCTTCTATTCATGGTCATCGTTCCTTTAGTTTCACTTAGTGTAATGTCTTCAATTGCGGGCATGACTGATTTAAAGAAACTTGGCAAGATTCTAGGCTTAGTACTGACGATTTCAATTGCAATGGCATTTTTCCCATCACTGGGAATTGTTGGTATCGCTCAGCTATTTGACCTATCTCAAGGTGTGACCATCGACTTAAGCCAAGAATTTACAGGCAGTGCTGGTGGCATGGATTTTGTCAGCATGTTTACGACCAATGACTTTGTGGGCTTATTATCTAAATCGAACATTCTTGCGCTTATTATCATGTCTGTACTGGCGGGAATTGCGATTAGCCAAGCCGGTGAGCAAGGTAAGAAAATTGCTGAGTTAGTTGATGCAGCTAACGCTATAGTGATGAACATCGTTGGCCTTATTATGAAACTCGCTCCTGTCGGCCTTGGCGCATTCTTTGCTGCAACAATGGCATCTCAAGACAGTTCAATCTTAGCTCCTCTTGCTACAGTTATCGGCCTACTCTGCGGATATATGGTCATTTATTACGCAGTTGGCGCAACTATCTACTCATACATCGGTGGTGGCACTAATGGCGTTAAGCAGTTCTGGAAATACGCAGCTGCCCCATCAATTACAGCGCTAGGCACATGTTCTTCTCTTGGCACTCTACCAGTCACTATCAAAGCGGCTGACAGCATGGGTATCAAAAAAGAAATATACGATATCTGTATCCCACTCTTCGTAAACCTTAATAAATCAGGCGTTGCTATTACTGCTGCAATCAAAGTGGTCTTTATCTACGCAGTTTTAGGGCTTCCATTTAGTTTTGATGTATTCGTTATGACCATGGTTATTGCTGTGCTATCGGCAATCATCATCGGTGGTGTTCCGGGCGGCGCTTTCTTAGGTGAGATTTTCATTGTCACTACGCTCGGCCTTCCACTTGAAGTAATTCCAGTACTCGTAGTAATCGGCACTATATGTGATGCGCCTGCAACAGTACTCAACGTTGTGCACGACATTAACGCAACACAAATCGTAGAACGCTTCATGGGTAAAGAAAAACAACCTCAAGAACTATCACAACCTGCTGAACAATTGGCATAGGATAAAAAAATGACTAGTAAACATATCGAAACAAAATTAGTTACCGCAGGTCGCAAACCTCGTTTTCAACAAGGTTCTGTAAACGCTGTCGTTCAACGTGCGTCTTCACTTGTTTTTAACAGTGTTAAAGAGAAGAAAGACGCAACAGCAAACCGTGCAAAAGGTGAATTATTCTATGGACGTCGCGGCACTCTGACTCACTTTTCTCTACAGGATGCTATGTGCGAGCTAGAAAATGGTGCGGGTTGCGCGCTATACCCATGTGGTGCAGCTGCCGTAACAAATTCTATATTGTCATTCGTCGCCTCGGGCGATCACGTTCTTATGACAGGTGCCGCTTATGAGCCAACTCAAGATTTCTGCAATATCATTCTTAAAGACATGGCTGTAGAAACAACATACTACGACCCAACAATTGGTTCTGAAATTGCTGATTTAGTAAAACCTAATACAAAAGTAGTTTTCTTAGAGTCACCTAGTTCAGTAACCATGGAAGTTCAAGACATTCCAGCTATTGTCAAAGCGGTTCGCGCTGTATCTGAAGATGTCATTATTATGATCGACAACACTTGGGCTGCAGGCATTCTATTTCCTGCACTGGAATTCGGTATCGATATCTCAATTCAAGCTGGCACTAAATACATCGTTGGCCACTCAGACGCAATGCTGGGTACGGCCGTAAGCAACGAGCGTTGTTGGGATCGTTTACGTGAGCGTTCTTACCTAATGGGTCAGATGGTTGATGCAGACACAGCTTACACCGCTTCACGTGGTTTACGTACTATGGGAATTCGTTTAGCTCAACACGAGAAAGCTAGTATCGAAGTGGCTAAATGGTTAACGGAGCGCCCAGAAGTTGCAACAGTTAACCATCCTGCACTACCAAGCTGTAAAGGTCATGAATTCTACGTTCGCGATTTCAAAGGCTGTAATGGTCTATTCAGCTTCGTCCTAAATAAGAGACTCAGCCAAGAAGAACTTGAAGAATATTTAGACAATTTTAAGCATTTCTCAATGGCATATTCATGGGGCGGTTACGAGTCGTTGATTCTTGCTAATCAACCTGAAGAGCTGAATGCTATTCGCCCTGCAAACCCTGTTGATTTTGAAGGTACTTTAGTACGAATCCATGTAGGTCTCGAAAACGTATCCGATCTTATTGAAGATCTAGAAAACGGCTTCACGCGCATTTATTAATTATTTTTCACATCATCACACGATGATATTTTGGAGTTTTCATGGAAATTGTATTCTCGACACAAGCACCTGCAGCAGTTGGCCCTTTTTCTCAGGCTATCAAGTCTAACGGTATGCTTTACCTTTCTGGTCAGCTACCTCTAGACCCAGAAACAATGAAGTTTTCTGCTAGTAACGTGACGGGGCAAGCTGAGCAAATTTTCCGTAATATTAGTTCCGTTATTGCGGAAGCTGGCTGCGAAAAAGAGAGCATTGTTAAAACAACGGTGTTCTTGTCTGATATGAATAATTTTGCAGAGTTCAATGCCGCTTACTCTGAGTTTTTTGGCGAACATAAACCAGCTCGTTCATGCGTAGAGGTTGCTCGTTTACCATTAGATGCTCTAGTAGAAATAGAATTGATCGCTGAGCTTTAATTACTATTGATAACAGGCCGTTCGATAAAAGCCTCGCAAATGCGAGGCTTTTTCAATCTAGCAGTCTGCTTTAGACCATGCCAACACAAGTAACTCGACAACAAAGTATAGTCTTACACCCTTACATTCTAAACTTTTTTGATTTCGGCCACTATCACCGAAATGAATCATTATATGTATATATAATATTGGGGATCACTTAACCCATTAATAACTCCCCTCCCCTTGATGTCTCTAAGTTCCTAAAAATAGCTTATGTTCTAACCTATAACGATTAATTACACTTCAGCCCTTGTTTACACTTTTATTGCCTCCATATTTTCCATACAATCCTAAGCGATTATAAATAAAAACAATTTCAATTTCGGAGTCCTCATGAGCGACGTAAAGCACTGTAATTTATTGATTCTTGGTTCTGGCCCTGCTGGCTATACAGCTGCAGTTTACGCTGCTCGTGCAAACCTAAACCCAGTACTGGTTACCGGTATGCAGCAAGGTGGTCAGCTTACAACCACAACTGAAGTAGAAAACTGGCCGGGTGATGCTGAAGGTTTAACGGGTCCAGCACTGATGGATCGCATGAAAGAGCACGCAGAGCGCTTTGAAACAGAGATCCTGTTCGACCATATTAACGAAGTCGACCTTTCAAACCGCCCTTTCCGTCTTAAAGGCGATTCAGGCGAGTACACGTGTGATGCATTGATCATCTCTACGGGTGCATCGGCTAAGTACTTAGGTTTAGATTCTGAAGAAGCATTCAAAGGCCGCGGCGTTTCTGCTTGTGCAACGTGTGACGGTTTCTTCTACCGCAACCAGAAAGTAGCGGTTGTCGGTGGTGGTAACACGGCTGTTGAAGAAGCACTTTACCTATCTAACATCGCATCTGAAGTTCATCTAGTTCACCGCCGTGACACGTTCCGCGCTGAAAAGATCCTAGTGAAGCGTTTAATGGACAAAGTAGAGAACGGCAACATTGTTCTTCACACTGATCGCACGCTAGACGAAGTTCTAGGCGACGACATGGGCGTAACGGGCGTTCGCATTAAAGATACTCAGTCTGATAAAACGGAAGACATCGAAGTAATGGGCGCATTCATTGCTATCGGTCACCAACCAAACACTGAAATCTTCAAAGGCCAAGTTGATATGAAAGATGACTACATCATCGTTCAGTCTGGTCTTGAAGGTAACGCGACACAGACAAGCATCCCTGGCGTATTCGCTGCGGGTGACGTAATGGACCACAACTACCGCCAAGCAATCACTTCTGCTGGTACAGGTTGTATGGCTGCACTGGATGCTGAACGCTTCCTAGATGGCCTTAACGATAAGTAAATCTGAGATTGCAGATTTAAATATCGAAGCCCTCACCTCAGTAGATGCAGGGCGTCATCACATTTTGTTGTAAATCCCTAGAGCCCAGTGGTATATCCACTGGGCTTTCTTTTGTATACTAGCCGCCCTCAACAAATAATAATTATCATTAAGCCTTCATAATGGATAAGAAAAAACAACGCAGCTTGAACAAGTGGCTTAAGCAACAGAGTAAGTTAGCGAAACGCTGGCTTATGATTGCGATTAGCCTTGGCGTACTTTCAAGCGTGTTCTTAATTGCTCAAGCAGCTCTTCTCGCCTCTATTCTTCACCAGCTGATCATCGAGAATGTCGATAAATCTGAACTGGTTGGTCATTTCGCAGGCTTGGCATTATCGGTCGTTGGCCGTGCTGGCTGTACATGGGGACGTGAAATCGCAGGTTATCGCTGTGGTGAACAGATCCGTGTCTACATAAGGCAACTCATCCTAGATAAATTACGTGAGTTAGGCCCTGCTTACATTAAAGGTAAACCTGCCGGTACGTGGGCAACGCTGTTGCTAGAACAAGTAGAAGACATGCAAGACTTCTTCTCTCGTTACTTACCTCAGATGTCTTTATCGGTAATGATTCCATTCATTATTTTGGTTGTGGTGTTCCCAGTCAACTGGGCAGCAGGACTGATCTTCTTGATTACGGCTCCACTGGTACCGATGTTCATGGCACTTGTGGGTATGAAAGCCGCCGATGCGAACCGTAAAAACTTCAAAGCGCTGCAGCGTCTTTCAGGTCACTTTTACGACCGTTTGCAGTCAATGACGACCATTCGTCTATTTGACCGCACCAACGCTGAAACAGAAGTATTGAAAGGTGCATCTGAAGTGTTCAGAACGCGCACCATGGATGTGTTGAAAATCGCTTTCTTGTCTTCTGCGGTACTTGAGTTCTTCACGTCGATCTCTATCGCGATGACCGCGGTTTACTTTGGTTTCACCTACATCGGTGAGCTGAACTTTGGTCACTACGGTGCAGGCATTACGCTATTCGCTGGTTTGTTTATCCTTATCTTAGCGCCAGAGTTTTACCAACCTCTACGTGACTTAGGTACTTTCTACCACGCGAAGCAACAAGCGGTTGGCGCAGCCGAAAGTATTGTCGAGTTCCTAGAAACCGACATCACTAAGGTTAAATCAGGCAACACTCAACTCGATTCAGCTCAAGGCATCAATATTGAAGCTACCGACCTAAAAGTGTTAAGCCCTGAAGGTGTTCAATTAGTTGGTCCTATCTCGTTCGCACTGAACACTCGCCAATCGACTGCGTTAGTTGGCCCAAGTGGTGCGGGTAAAACGAGTTTGATCAACGCTATTCTTGGTTTCATGCCTTATGAAGGAAGCTTGAAAATCAATGGTATTGAATTGCGTGACCTCGACTTAGCCTCTTGGCGTAAAACCATTAGCTGGGTTGGTCAAAACCCATTGTTGTTGCACGGCAGCATTCGTGACAACGTCACTCTCGGTAAGCACGATATCGCTGACCAAGTTGTCGAGAATGCACTTGAGCAATCATTTGCTAGCGAATTTGTAAACGAGCACGGCTTGGATTACATGATTTCTGATCGCTCTGGCGGCCTGTCTGTTGGCCAATCTCAACGTTTGGCTCTGGCTCGCGCAATGATTCAAGACGGTCAGTTCTGGTTATTAGATGAACCAACAGCCAGCCTAGATACTCGTAGCGAACAGTTAGTGATGAAAGGCATCAATAGCAACATTGAAAGCCGCACTGCCCTACTTGTGACGCACCAACTCGCTCCTCTTAAATCGGTCGATAATATTCTGGTGATGCGCGATGGTGGTCTGGTTGAACAAGGTCATTACTCTCAGCTTTCAACTGCGGGTGGTTTGTTCGAAGAGATGCTGAACGCGAACTTAGCTCAACAAGATAATAAGGGTAATTTAGATGCGTGATTTACTGCCTTACCTGAAACTCTATAAAAAGCATTGGTTTGGCCTATCGCTAGGCATGCTATTGGCTTTCGCTACTCTGTCGGCTTCTATCGGCTTGTTAACGCTATCAGGCTGGTTCATTTCAGCTTCTGCGGTTGCAGGCCTTACGATTGCACGTGAAACCTTCAACTACATGCTGCCGGGCGGCGGTGTACGTGGTTTGGCAATGAGCCGTACTGCGGGTCGTTGGGGTGAACGTGTTGTCAGCCACAATGCAACATTCAAACTGTTAACTGATTTACGTATCTTCTTCTTCAAGAAGCTGGCTCCGCTGATCCCAGGTCGTATCTCAAACCTTCGTGACGCAGACTTACTGAACCGTTTGGTTGCTGATGTTGACGCCATGGATCACGTGTACTTACGTTTAGTAAGCCCAGTGACGGTTGGTGTGTTCGGGATTTTCTTCCTGACTCTGTTCTTAATGTGGTTCGATAGCTCACTAGGTTTAATCTTAGGTTCTATCCTTCTGATCATGCTGTTGGTTTGGCCAATCTTGTTCTACAAATTGGGCAAGCGTAACGGTGGTGAGCTGACACAGAACAAAGCGGATCTTCGTGTGACTACGCTAGATTGGATTGAAGGCTACAGCGAGCTAACTCTGTTCGGTGCTGAAGAGCGTTACCGTAATGCAATTCTAGAAACGCAACGCAAGCTGATGGCGAATCAGTTTGTAAACGCTAACCTAACCGGTATGGCGTCAGCTGCGCTAATGCTGTTCAACGGTTTGACGCTTGTTCTTATGCTTTGGCTTGCTGCTGACGGTGTAGGTGGTAATGCACCAGACCCGTTCATCGCGCTAATGGCATTCGCAACCATGGCAAGTTTTGAACTGCTGATGCCTATTGCGGGCGCGTTCCAGCATTTAGGTCAAACTCTGTCTTCTGCTCGTCGCTTGAACGAAGTTATTTTGTCGGAGCCTGAAGTTCAGTTCGCTGAAGAGAAGCTCGACATCAACAAGCCGCTTGATATTACGTTCTCAAACGTGACGTTCAACTACCCTGATTCTGAGCGTAGTGTTCTGAACGCTGTTGACCTAACGATCCCTGCCACGCACAAGGTTGCGATTGTTGGTCAAACGGGTTCTGGCAAATCTACTCTGATTCAACTACTGACTCGCTACTGGGATCCTCAAAAGGGCTACATCTCAATCGCGGGTATTGAACTGACGCAGTGGAATGAATCTCAGCTTCGTGAATCAATCAGTGTAGTAAGCCAACGTGTCGACATTCTAAATGGTACTTTGCGTGACAACTTGTTGATTGCAAGACCAGAAGCTACCGATGATCACTTAGCTAATATCCTAAAAGACGTTGGTCTAGAAAAGCTGCTTGAGAATAACGCGCTTGATAGCTGGTTAGGTGATGGTGGTCGTCAACTGTCTGGTGGTGAGAAGCGCCGTATTGGCATCGCACGCGCGATTCTTCATGATGCTCCTATCCTGCTTCTCGATGAGCCAACAGAAGGCTTAGATAAGCAAACAGAACACAGCATCATGACACTGTTCGAGAAGCACTTTGAAGGGAAGACGGTTATCTTCATTACACACCGTTTGATTGGTCTAGAGTCGATGGATTCTATCGTTCTGATTGAACAAGGCGAGATTGTTGAGCACGGTTCTCATGAATCGCTGTTAAACGAAGCAGGACGTTATTTCCAACTTCGTCAGGCAATCTAGCTCCTCATAAGTTATAAAGAAAACCATTCAAAGCCCGAGTTTATACTCGGGCTTTTTTGTGTCTGTGATTCTAGTATCGAGCAACCATTCCCCCTAAACAGTTGTTCATGTGCTGATTAGTTTTACCCTTTCCTACAAAAACTTACCATTTATAAAGCAACGAGTTGCGCATAATTCAAGTCGTAGCACATTACTATGATCATCTTTCTAGGATAATACGTATCGATCAACCTCATGGAATAACCTCCCCCTACAATAATGGAGAACAGTGTATGTCTTTACGATTAATCGCAACAACGATAGCGCTTGTAGGTGCTAGCTTTACCGCTCAAGCGAGCTCGGAATGTGAAGTATCGATTGATGCTAGTGATCAAATGAAATTTTCAACTGACACATTAAGCGTTCCAGCGAGCTGTAAAGAAGTGAAGCTGACGCTAAACCATACTGGCTCTATGCCAGCCCAATCAATGGGTCACAACGTCGTTATAACAGACACTGCGTCGCTACAAGCAGTGGGTATCGATGGTATGTCGGCAGGTATCGACAATAACTACGTAAAACCTGACGACAGCCGCGTTTACGCCTTCACTCGTGTTATAGGTGGTGGCGAGTCAACCTCAATCACTTTCAGCACAGAGAAAATGACAGCCGGTGGCGATTACTCTTTCCTATGTTCATTCCCGGGCCACTGGGCAATCATGAAGGGCAAGTTTGAGTTTAAATAACTCGACATTCAAAGAAAATCCGGGCCTTTGCTCGGATTTTCATTTCATACCAGCGAACAAGATTATACAATACACCAAGCTGTTAACTGCTAGTGTATTATGAATCGATTCTTACTTAACAATATTGGAGATAGAGACCATAAGACTATTTATAGTCCTCTGTCTAAACATGCCATATTTGATTGTTCACCTACCCAATTAGGTTGGGAGCACTACAAAGATATCCATATTGGCGACCACGTTTTTATTATTGATTCATTTAGGCAAGTATCAAAAGAATTTAGAGTGACTATGATAGCCGATGAGGTTGCTTTGAAAGGCGATTGTTGGGGGAGTTTGAATCAGTTACGGGTGGTGATGCTAGAGTACTATTTGGTGTTTTAGTCTCAGAACCTAAAGTAGCTTATGGTGATTTCGTATTAGAGCATTCCGTTAAATACGGAAAAAAGTTTAACCCTGCGACAGGGAAACTTACCTCCCCTGGGTTTAATTGCTGCGCGTTTTAATGACTAATTTTAAAAAGCCCCAACCTAGGTCGGGGCTTTGTTATATTGGCTTCGATTACAGCTTGAAGCGGCTGATTTCGCTTTCTAGCTCGTGAGACAGTTCAGACAGCTGAGCAGCTTGCTCTGCAGCTTGGTGCGCTTCGTCTGCTAGCTCGTTAGATACGTCACGGATTCCCTCAGTGTTACGAGTAATCTCAGACGTTACTGACGCTTGCTCTTCTGCAGCAGAAGCAATCTGTGTTGCCATGTCGCTAATGCGTTCAACAGCAGCGTGGATTTGCGTTAGGCTTGCAGCCGCTGAGTTCGCGTCATCAACACTGGTTTCAGCAAGACTACGGCTATCGTTCATGATGCTAACCGCTTTGCCTGTTGTACCTTGTAGCAACTCAATAGTTTGCTGAATCTCTTGCGTTGAACCGTGTGTTCGTTGGCTCAGAACTCGAACTTCATCCGCTACAACCGCGAAACCACGACCTTGTTCACCGGCACGTGCTGCTTCAATAGCGGCGTTAAGTGCAAGTAAGTTCGTTTGTTCTGCAATACCTTGAATGTTAGACAAGATAGCGTTGATGCTGTTGCCGTGCTCTTCAAGTTCTAGGATCACGTTAGTTGCGATTTGAACTTCTTGAGCAAGGTTTTGGATAGAGCTTTGAGTCTGTGTCACTTGACCAGTACCATGCTCACACGCGCCAACCGCTTCAGATGAGTTCTGTGCAGTGTGGTCAGCGTTACCCGCGATCTCTTGTGTTGCTGCAGCCATTTCGTTAACGGCTGTTGCTACCATGTTGATCTCGTCTTGTTGCATTTGGATACGAGCACTACGTTCTTCAGCTTGAGAAGCCGTCTGACGTGCTTGGTTACCTAGCGCAGCAGATACTTCGCTTAGCTTGATCACCATAGTGTGCATGTTGCCTACAAAACGGTTGAAGTTTTCAGCAAGCTTACCAATCTCGTCATCGCTCTTAGGCTCAAGACGTTGAGTAAGGTCGCCCTCACCTGAAGCAATTTCTTCAAGTGCCGCTGAAACACGGTTCAAATCACGGAATAGGAAGCTCACTAACCAAGACACTAATACGATTACGATTAACGTAATAATGACCGCCGTTGTGATCAACTGAGTAAGTAGTGTTGAGTGGTTCGCTTCTTCTGTTGCTTTGTCCATCTGAACCGCGAAGATCCAGTTAGTGTTAGGCACCTTCGTGAAGTAAAGCAGCTTCTCAGCGCCACGTTCTTTGATGATCTCGATGCTACCCGTACGCACTGCGTTTTCGATGATAGGCATAGAGATGTCGTTTGAAAGCTGGCTTACCGGCTTCAGGCTCAGTGCAGAATCTGGGTGTGCTAGGAATGTGCCGTCAGAGGCATCAATTAGCATTGCGTAAGCGTTGTCACCAACATCAAGGCTGATTACATCGTTAACCAATTGGTCGATAAGTACGTCTGCACCCACTACACCAACAAGTTTGCCGTTATGACGCACAGGTTCTGCAATCGTTACTAGCAATGCTTTGGTGATCGCATCTTGGTAAGCCGTTGTTATGATTTGCTTACCTGCAGCGTTTGCTTCTTGGTACCAAGGACGTTGACGAGGATCGTAACCAGCGCGATTACGTTCAGGGTGTGAACGGTACATTCCGCCTTCTGGAGTACCTAAAAAGATATCGTCAAAGCCACCCGCTACACGAGCTTGCTTAAGGAAAGGAACAACATCATCCTCTCGTGAAAAGTCATTAAATGCAGATGCGATATCGGTACGGATATCAATCCAGTTTTTAATACCTTCAGATGCTGCTTCTGATACGCTTTCAGCTCGCAGGTATACGCCGTTACGAGTCTGTTCAAATAATTGGTTTGCTGATAACCAAGTTAACGCTGTTGCCATAACGACAACAGCAGATAGGCTAGCACCTATTAACTTCTGCTTAAGTGTTAGTTTCATGTCAAAGTTTCACGAGTAGTGGGAAATCTCGCGCATACTACCCAATATCAGTATTAAATTCGAGCGATTTTATAATTTAATAACGTAATATAATTTTAAGCAAACCATTGGCTTATCGAATGTCAATTACTTGGCTAATCGCCAAATTTAAGACGTTATTTTGAAGGTAATTTCATCGAAATATACTGTTCTCTAGACTGTAAAATAGATACAAAAAAGGCAGGAGAGTTTCCTCTTCTGCCTTTCTTTTTACTTTATATTCGACTTCAACCAAATGGAAAGTCGATTAACGATCAGTCTATCGCTTCTCGGTGCGCATACCCATTAGCAAGCTAACACACATCAGTAATAGAATGATGGTGAATGGCAATGCCGTAGAGATTGCGCCCGCTTGTAGAGCTTGTACTGCTTCAGTACCGCCAACCCACAATAGAGCTACTGCAATTGCACCTTCAAGGAACGCCCAGAACACACGCTGAGGCACTGGCGTATCAACTTTACCACCTGCGGTGATGCTGTCGATTACTAGAGAGCCTGAGTCAGACGATGTAATGAAGAATACTAGAACTAAGATAACCGCAATGATTGATAGCAGCGTACCGAACGGTAGAGCATCAAACATTTGGAACATCGCTAGTGATACATCAGTCAAACCATCTTGACCAAGGATACCAACGTTATTCACTATTTGGTCAATCGCCATGCCACCAAATACTGACATCCAAATGATAGTAACAGTCGTTGGAACAATCAGAACCGCTGTGATGAACTCACGAACCGTACGACCTTTAGAAACACGCGCGATAAACATACCTACGAATGGTGACCATGAAATCCACCAAGCCCAGTAGAATACCGTCCAACCGTGCATCCACGCTTCATCTTCACGACCATGAGGGTTACTCAAAGGAATGATGTTTTCAACGTATGCCATAAAGGTTGTTGGGATAGAACCTAAACTCACCGCATAGCCGATTAGAGCCACTAAGATAAGCAGTAGGAAAGCAACCAACATGTTGATGTTACTGATAACTTTAACGCCGCCATCAATACCGCGAAGCACTGACACGACCGCTAATAACGTTACTACGGTTATAACAACAACTTGTAACCCTAAGCCAGCCTCGATTCCGAAGACATGTTGAATACCACTTGCTGCTTGTTGTGCACCTAAGCCCAGCGACGTCGCCAAACCAAACAGCGTTGCAAGAACCGCCAGAATATCAACAATGTGACCAGCCCAACCCCATGCTCTATCACCCAAGATTGGGTAGAAAATAGAACGAATAGAAAGAGGCAATCCCTTGTTGTAAGAGAAAAACGCAAGTGACAGTGCTACTACGCCATAAATCGCCCAAGGGTGTAGACCCCAGTGATACATGGTTGCACCTAGCGCTAACTTAGCAGCTTCTGGTGTATTTGGTTCAACACCTAACGGAGTTTCAAACCAACCCGTGAAGTAAGCCGCTGGCTCAGCCACACTCCAGAACATCAAGCCGATACCCATACCTGCGGCAAACAGCATCGATAGCCAAGAGAAGAATGAGTAATCTGCCGTCGCATCAACACCACCAAGGCGGATTTTACCATACGGAGAAACAATTAAGCCTAAGCAGAAAACAACGAAAACGTTACCCGACCAAATGAAAAGCCAATCAAACGAATTGATGATCTGGCCTTTAACGCCATCTAGTGCTGCCTTTGCTGAAGCGGTATCTGTAATCAGAATACCGATCAGGAACAAAGCAATAAGTCCTGCACTGATACCAAATACTGGGTTATGAACATCAAAACCCCATTTTTGGACGTTATCTTGACCGACAGTGTAATCCGTACTGTCGATACTGTATTTATCTATACCTTTAGTCATTATCCCTCTCTACGGAATACTAATAGGGTCTATTGACCTCGTATTCCTTACTTACCTGCGACTTAATCACAAACTCGAACATACAATCCAAGTAGTACAAGCTGTTGTCACAATAATTCAAATACTTGGATGTCTGAAGTTTAGCAGGTTAACTTATTGTTTTCAGTAAACCAGAATCGGTTCGATTAATTTTCCAACAAAATTCACGAAATCACTTAAGTATATGACGAAAAAAAGGCCGACCCTGTCGACCTTTATTCAGAAAATACTTTTAGCTCAAAGCATTTTGCTGGTTAACTAATTGATTTTCAGTTCGTAAACCTAACAATAAGCTTAGGCACATAAGCAATAATATGAACGCAAATGGTAGCGCCATTGATACCGTTCCAGCTTGCAGTGCTTGAATGGATTCCGTACCGCCAACCCACAATAGAACGGCTGCAATCGCACCGCCCATCAACGCCCAAAATACACGTTGAGGAACAGGAGCATCCACTTTACCGCCAGAAGTAATGCTGTCGATAACTAATGAGCCTGAATCTGACGAGGTGATGAAGAACACCATAATCAAACCAATCGATACTACAGAAAGCATAGAACTCATTGGCAGCGCATCATAAGTGTGGAATAGAGAAAGCGTAATATCTTGCAAACCATTCACGCCTATCTCACCCACCTTGTTCGCCACTTGATCAATCGCGATACCCCCGAAAATAGCCATCCAGATGATGATTACTGTCGTTGGGATGAACAATACAGCGACGATGAATTCACGAATAGTACGACCTTTAGAGATACGAGCGATGAACATGCCTACGAATGGTGACCATGACATCCACCATGCCCAGTAGAATACCGTCCAACCCTGCATCCAGGTTTCATCGTCACGACCATGAGGATTACTTAGAGGAATAAAGTTTTCAATGTAACCCATTAGCGCGGTTGGGATTGCTTTAATACCCGCCATACCACCAGCAATCGTCACAAAGATAAGTAAACCCAAAGCAACCAACATATTGATGTTACTCAGAACCTTTACACCACCGTTAATGCCGCGAATGACTGACATTGTTGCTAAGAAAGTAACCACTGCGATAACAACTAACTGCATGCCAATACCACCATCGGTACCAAACACATGGTTAATACCACTGGTCGCTTGTTGTGCGCCTAGGCCCAATGATGTTGCAAGGCCAAATAGTGTTGCCAATACCGCAACGATATCAACAATATGACCAAACCAACCCCAAGTTCTATCACCTAATAGTGGGTAGAAGATTGAGCGAATAGAAAGCGGTAAGCCTTTATTGAATGTGAAGAAAGCGAGGGCTAGAGCAACAACAGCGTAAATCGACCAACCGTGAAGACCCCAGTTGTAGATGGTTGCACCTAATGCCAACTTAGCTGCTTCAGGAGAATAAGCTTCAACACCGAGCGGTGTTTCATACCAACCTGTGAAGTAAGCGACGGGTTCAGCTACACCCCAGAACATCAGGCCAATACCCATTCCTGCGGCGAATAACATCGACATCCAAGACAGGTTAGAGTGCTCTGCTTTGGCATCATTGCCACCAATACGTATCTTGCCATACGGGGAGACAATGAGGGCAAAACAGAAGATAACGAAGATGTTAGCTGCCCACATGAAGAAACCATCGAAGTTACCGATGACTTTCCATTTGATTCCATCCAGTGCCGCTTTTGCGGTTTCTGGATCTGCGACTAGAAGTGCAACCAAGAAGACAATGATCGCTCCTGCACTGATTCCAAATACCGGGTTGTGAACATCAAAACCCCATTTCTGAACGTTATCTTGTCCTACTGTATAATCGGTATTTTCAATACTATACCTATCTTTTACAGGCTCCATGCTTCCTCTCTAATTGGTAGCGCACAGTTTGCAACATTGCATTCTGCACCTAAATTTCGAAAAGAAGAATATCAACCTGTCGCAAAAATACTAAAAAAACCTCCAAAAAGCAGGGCTTAATTACACATTTAGTAATTAAATTACACATTTAGTGTCATTTAGCGTACGATTACTCCACAAGCCCCGAATTGACAGCGTACTTGGCAAGCTCTGCCGTAGAGTGAATATCCAGTTTATGCTTGATGTTTTGTCTGTGGGTTTCAACCGTTCTGTAACTGATATTCAAACCCTTCGCGATCTCTTTACTGCTCTCCCCTTTTGCGACTAATTTCAATACCGCTTCTTCACGCCTGCTCAATGGATTCTTCACAGATTGCGTGGGAGTAATCGGCTGAGTAAACAAATTCTGCGTCACTTTTTCACAAAAATAGGTCGAGCCTTGATTGACCGTTTTGATCGCTTGCACCATTTTTTCAGCCGAAATCTCTTTCAACATATAGCCGACTGCACCCGATTGCATCACCTTCATGATGTATTCACGATTGTTATGCATGGTCAGCATCAACACCTTCGCTTCTGGGTCTTCCTCTTTAATCAGATGGGTCGCATCAATGCCGTTCATGATAGGCATGCTGATATCCATCAACACCACATCAGGGCGCAGAGACTTAACGACCTCAACCGCTTCTAATCCATTACTGGCCGTACCTATCACGCTAATATCTGGCTCAAGTTCCAATCTCGCCATAAAGCCATCCAATACCACTTGGTGATCGTCAGCGATCACAACTCGAATAACTTCACTCATTCATTAATCCCTCTAGTGTCAGTAACACTGTAATTTCCGTTCCAAGGCCAATCTCACTCATCAATTCAAAATCACCACCGATGAATTCCACTCGCTCTCTCATGTTACGCAGACCGATCCCTCGTTTTTCCATCGCTTTATAGGTGTTGAAACCGACACCGTTGTCTTGGATTAGAAGTTGTAACACGTTGCCAATTTGCTGTGCGATAACAGTTACTTTGGTCGCTTGTGCGTGTTTCTCTATATTATTTAGGGACTCTTGCACCACTCGATATAAGGTCGTCGCGGCCTCTGATTTCAATTTTCCGGGCTGAGTACTAAACAAGGTTTCAACCTCAATGCCCGAGTGCGCCTGAAAATCTAATAACAACGAAGACAGCGCCGCTTCTAAGCCGATATCATCCAAAGAACTTGGGCGAAGTTGATGCGAGATGTGCCTCACCTCTTCGATCGCTCGCATCAATGAATGCTGCGACTTATTCAAATGCGCTTTGAGGTCTTCATTTTGTAACTTATTACCCAGTAGTTCTAAGTGGCAACGACTTGATACTAATAATTGATTAATACCGTCATGTAGCTCTCGCGCTAAATGCTTTTTCTCGTCTTCTTGGAACATCACCGTTTTATGGGCGAGCTCTTTTAAATTATTATCCGCGATTCGATGTTCATGCATGTTAATGGCCAACGTCAGCACGATAATAACCGCCACTGTTACACTGAGAATCACCACAATCGAGAAGAACGTGGTTTCAATATTTTTGTTGATCGCAGCCTGCATCGAAGCCACTTCTTGGTGCACGTCTTCAATATACAAACCCGTGCCAATCATCCAATCCCAACGCTCTAACCAAGCGGCGTAACTCAGCTTAGAGACCACTTCCCCTGTCGAGGGCTTTTGCCACAAATACTGGTGGAATCCTCCTCCGGTTTGAGCCTCTCTTAGCAGAGCTTCTATCAGAAAGTCGCCATCTTCATCTTGCAATTGAAGCAGATTTTTCCCAATCAATTCCGGCTGTATTGGATGAACCAAATTGGTTCCGTGGCGATCATATGCGAAGAAATAACCATCAGAGCCATATCTAAGTTTAGACAATATGGTTCGAACTTCTTTTTTGGCTTGCGCTTCTTTGATATCGGGGTCGTTGTAGATATGTTCGATCGCATCGAATGCGAGGTCGACCGTGTCTTTGAGGGCGTTTTCACGCGACTTGATTAGGCTGTCCCTGAAGATCTCAACCTCTTTCGCACCCAACGTCTTGGTTTGGTGTAACGAGATCCAACTTATGCTCGCCGTGACCAGTAGCAACGGGAGTAGCGTCAGCAAAATCAGCTTAGCTTTTAGAGGCATTCCTTTCCCTCACAAAAAACGGCTTACTGAATATCAATAAGCCGTTTTACTTTAGCAATTTATAGATAGCCGTTGAAACATATCATTCACATTCTTGGCTTCACTCACATTCCATAGAAAGAAGGGAAAGCGAGAAGTGATCCAAGTACGAGGATTTGAATCAGAATGAACGGCATCACGCCTCGGTAGATGTCTTTTGTGGTGACACCTTTCGGTGCAACCCCTTTCAAATAGAACAAACTAAAACCAAATGGCGGCGTTAAGAAGGAGGTTTGTAGGTTCATCGCGATAAGGATAGCGAACCAAGTCATGTTGATGCCCATCAGTTCAGCAACAGGCGCAATGATCGGCACGATGATGAAACAGATTTCTACGAAGTCGATGAAGAAACCAAGAATCAAAATCACCAACATGGTAATGATCAAGAAGCCCCATTTTTCACCCGGCAACTGCAGCATCCACTCTTCAACTAGATAGTCACCGCCAGTATAGGTAAACGCCATCGAGAATGCCGTCGCACCAAGCAAGATAGCAAAGACCATTGCCGTGACTTTCACCGTTTCTTTGGACGCTTCATACACCATCGACCAACTGAATTGACCGTACAGCAAAGCAAGTACCAAGGCACCCGCGCCACCTAATGCAGCTGACTCTGTCGGCGTGGCAACACCCGCGAAGATAGAGCCCAATACGACAATGATCAGCGCAAGTGGCGGTACGATAGCTTTCAGTGCATTGATGACTTCTTGTTTACGACTAATTGAGTCATCACGTTCAATTGGTTGAGCCGCTTCTGGGTTAAGCTTGGCGTATATCAAGATATAAACGATATACGCGCCCACCAACATTACGCCCGGCCAAATCGCCGCTTGGAACAGGTCCCCTACTGGCACACCGAGTACATCACCTAATAAGATCAGTACGATAGAAGGCGGAATGATTTGCCCTAACGTGCCAGACGCACAAATAGTGCCGCAGGCTAAGCCTTTGTCGTAGTTGTACTTGAGCATAACTGGCAACGAGATAAGACCCATGGCAACCACAGAAGCACCTACTACGCCCGTTGAAGCCGCAAGCAGTGAACCCACAAGTACCGTCGAGATAGCAATACCACCACGAACACCACCAAACAGTCGTCCCATTGACTCTAGCAACTGCTCAGCAAGCTTGGTCTTTTGCAGAACAAGCCCCATGAAAACGAACAATGGAACGGCCATCAGCACCGTATTTTCCATGATCGATTGAATTCGATATGGCATGAAGGCGAACATTTCGATGCCTTCAGCCCAAACACCAAAGATTAACGCGATACCACCAAAGGTGAACGCTACCGGGAAGCCAAGTAAAAGTGCAAACAAGGCTACGAAAAACATTACTATTCCAATCATGTTCAGCCTCTACTTATTCTTTGTGTGAGTATTGTTTGCATGCGTGTTATTTGCATGGATAAGGTGCGGATTAAAAATCTTGTTCAGTGAATGCAGAATCAAACCAACACCACTGACTGCCATCAAGAAAAACGACAGTGGGATCATCGCTTTAATGATCCAACGATACGGCAAACCACCGGGATCGCCCGACGTTTCACCCAGGTTATAACTCTCTTTGGCAACATCGATACCAAACCAAGCCACCAGCAAACAAAAAGGAAGCAGGAAGACAACGGTGCCTATTAGGTCAATAATCGCTTGTGCCTTGAAGCTGAGTTGTTCGTAAAAAACATCCACTCGTACGTGGCCACCCGCTTTGATGGCATAAGGAACACCTAATAGAAAAACGGCTGAGAAAAGGTGCCATTCCATCTCTTGGAAGGCGATAGACACATCGTTAAAGGCGTACCGCATCACAACGTCATACACAACGTTCGCAACAAGAAGGATAAACAACATACTGGAAAGCCATCCCAGTGCATCACCGATACGATTAAATAGGCGTTCAATATAAATTAGACTTCGCATTCCCGACTCCATGGAATTTGAAAAGACATCGTGTATTAGAGTTAGGGCAACTAAAACAAGTAGCGCTAACAAGATGCACGACGTAGAAAGGGTTCTTGGGATCTTGTTACAGGATTTATCCTGCTTAATTATTATGGTTAAAATGAACCCGCCGCTTATCTGCTTAGGTACTTAAGCCCTTAGACTTAAGCTATGTAACAGTACGTTTGCTTTGGGTTCATTTAGCTTCAGTTCAACAACTGTCGATTATTTCGCTTGGCTATTTAAATAAGCTCTGTGTGAAATATCCGTCCATGAGCGCACTTGCTCTAGGTAGCTTGCTTGTGAAGCTTGGATCTCTTTCGCCAGCTCATCTTTCTCAGCATGTGCAGCAAGTAGGCGATCGTTCGCTTCTTTCAGTGCCGACATGACTTCTGGCGGGAAATCTTTAACTTGTACGTCTGGGTATTCTGTTTTCATTGAAACCCAGTTCTTGCCACTTTCGTGCGTTGCTTGTGTGTACATGTCGTAAGCCGCTGTACGCATTGCAACACGCAAGATTTCTTGTAGGTCTTCAGGAAGCTTGTTCCATGTACGCTTATTCACTAGGAATTGAAGCTCTGAACCCGGCTCATGCCAACCTGTGTAGTAGTACGGCGCGATTTTGTGGAAACCCATACGCAGATCAAGTGATGGACCCACCCACTCTAGTGCATCGATTGTGCGACGCTCTAAAGACGTGTAAAGCTCACCAGGGGCAATGTTAGTCGGCTTAGCACCTAGCTCCGCAAGGATCTCACCAGCAAAGCCTGGGATTCGCATTTTCAGACCTTTTAGATCTTCAACGCTGTTGATCTCTTTTTGAAACCAACCACCCATCTGAATATCCGTGTTACCACCTGGGAACGACATTAGGTTGTGTGGAGAGTAAACCTGCTCCATCAACTCCATACCGCCACCGTGATAGAACCACGCGTATTGTTCTGCTGGCGTCATACCGAAAGGCATAGAAGTGAAGTAAAGAGTGTTTGGAACTTTACCTTTCCAGTAGTAAGAGCCTGAGTGACCCATGTCGTATTGACCAGACTTAACCATGTCAAAAACGCCAAGCGGTGCTTTGTGTTTGTTTGCTGAATCGATTCTGATTTGCAGTCGACCATTCGACATTTTCTCAGCCATCGCAGCCATGTTTTTGGTTGCATCACCGAAGACAGGGAAGTTTGGTCCCCATGTTTCAGCAAGCTTCAAGCGATAAACCTTATCAGCAGCTGTGGCGCCAGTTGCGACCAAAGCTAAACAAGCCGCTGCAGTAACCGCAACGTTTTTAAAAACTCGTGTGAGGGAGTTAGAAATGAGACTCATGTTCACGTCCTTTTGTTGGATTAACACTCTTTCTGTGAGTATTTTTTATGGTTCAACATAAGAGTGCACCTTGATGAGGCAACTAGATATCAGGGAGAGCACGCACGACCGGCTCACACAAACTGCGTATTAGACCAAAGGATTACGTAGAACTACGTAGGAGATAATTGAGTTAGGTCGATTTTAAAGGACTTACTCTATTCATTAGGGGAATACTTATTGATAAATACCTAAGTATTAATAATTAAATACCGTTAACAATTGATTGCCATTTCGTGATGAGGCTCTATTCACACCACAGATCAAATACGCACCTAAATGCAATCAATCCATGAGAATCAAGGTTTCAGAGAACCAGACGCCCTACTTTGGTGCTTACTGATTCGAAACATGGGACACGCGACAGACAGATGAATAACGGAAGAGATCAGCCGATTGGATATAAGGCTTCTTGGGCTAGGTTTGAATATAAGTATGGGTTTAGGGGTTTAGGGGTTTGAGTTTGGGTTTGGGATTGGGTTTTGGGTTTTGGGTTTTGGGTTTTGGGTTTTGGGATTAACATGATCCGCCAGATACAAAAAAGCCTCGAAAATCGAGGCTTAAAAACTTAACGAAGCGAATGTAATCCCACAGGATTAGATAGCTTTGTAGATAACCTTGTTACCTGCAAGTTGCTCTTTCGCTACTAGGTTTTCTTCAAGAAGTTTTTTCAATGCGCCTGTTGCCCATGAAGCTGCTTTCGCGTCTTCTTGACCAGCTGCTAGGCCGATACCTTTAGGGTTAATGCCTTCAGCATTGCTAACAACGATGTCTAGAACTTGTTGTTGCTTAGGAGTCAGTGCTACTGCAACTTCTTTAGTTGCTGCTACTGCTTTCTCTACCGCTGGTTTTGCTGCTACAGTTTTTTCTGCTACAACTTTCTCTGCGACAGGCTTCGCTTTTTTCGGCGTTGCCACTGCTTTAACTACAGCCGCTTTAGTGCGTTTCTGCAGTTTAGCCTGCACCTTACGCTTATGAGCAAGTCTCATTGAATATTTCTCCAGTTCACTGCTCTTTTCGCAGTGGTGAAAATTTGAAGCGCGATTTATACCAAAAAACAGGAGCTATTTGTAGAGTGAAGCGCCGAAAGTCGACGAAAAATACCGATATTGTCTACTAGCGTCTATTATTTAATCATCGACTTATCAATTCAGGGTCATATACACTGGTTATCCATCCAGACAAAAATATGAAAACTTGGTGTTGCCTATGGACACTCGTCACCTTACAAATTTCTCTTTGCCTTCGTTCACACGTTCGTACCGTATTCTGGCCGTTGTTTTAGGCTTCGTTTGCTTGATCGTTGCTCTGTACAGTGACAATCCAAAGTTACTGATCGTGGGTGCATTTTGCATTATTGCCCTACTCGGAACTGGCTATTATTTAATGTTGCGCAGCAGAGTGATGTTCACTCTCACACCGACTCATTTTCAGCAGCATTTTTATAAAGGTGGGTGGGTTTTAAAGTGGAGCAATATTGAAAAGATTGGCCTATGTACCTACGAGCAAGAGGGGTGGCATCAACCTCTTCCTTGGGTTGGTATCAAGGTTAAAGATTACTCGCCCTACCTCGATTCAATTTGCCCTAAAATCACTTGCGAGTTATTGCTGAGCCAGCGAGCACTTTTGTATCTGGGCGCCAAGCAAGCAGGTAAAGAGTCAAACTTTGAAGATATGGTTCTCGACTCATCGCATTACCATGCGCGCTGCACTGAGAGCGGTTGTGTGGAACTGAACAGATATAAAGAGTCACAAAATACTGACGAGGTTATCTTCAACGATAGCCAAACACAGACTAGCCCAGATTCATCCCATGAATCGAAATCCCATAAATCGAATGCGAAAAACGCAGTGATTAAAGACTATTCAGGATTGCAGGCGATGCTTGCGAACAGGATGAAATATCAGAGAGGTTTCCACGGTTACGATATTTTCATATCAACTCAAGATTTGAATATGAGTGGAGAAGAGTTTATTGGACTTGCTCGACGCTACTTGGCAGCTGCCGAGCGTCTTTCTGATTAAAATTAAACAGGTTTAAAAATAAACTCGCACGCAATAAAAAAGCTTAGCTTTCATAGGAAAAGCTAAGCTTCATTTTCAATCGTTCTTCTATTAAATCAGAGACCTAGTACAGAGGCATTTCATCCGCTACGAATGGGTTTGATGCGCGCTCACGGCCAAATGTAGACTCAGGGCCATGACCCGGAACGAATGTTACGTCGCTGCCTAGTGGCCAAAGCTTAGTCTTGATTGAAGCAATCAGCGTGTTGAAATCACCTTGAGGGAAATCCGTACGACCAATAGCACCGTTAAATAAAACATCACCAACAAACGCCATGCGCGCTTGCTCGCTGAACAGTACAACGTGACCTGGCGTATGACCCGGAGTATGAATCACATCAATCACTTGGTTACCAAAAGTCACTTTGTCGCCCTCTTCCAACCATGTGTTTGGTTCAAAGGCTTTGCACAGTGGGAAACCAAACATCTGGCTTTGGTTCTCTAAGCCTTGAAGCCAAAAGTTATCGGCTTTATGCGGGCCAACAATGTTCACGTTCAAGATCTCAGCAAGCGGTACAGTGCCACCCACATGGTCTAAGTGACCGTGCGTCAGGACCAAGTTCACCACTTTAACACCTAGCTCTTCAATGATCGCAGCCAGCTGTTGAACGTCACCGCCCGGATCGACAACGATGCCTTCCATTGTCTCATCACACCACACAATTGAGCAGTTTTGAGAGAAAGAGGTAACAGGGACAACTTGATACTTGAGAGACATATACAAACCTTAAAGGGCAAACTGAAATTTGGGCAAACTATGACATTGGATGTCTACTTTGACAAGTCCCTACCGTTTTGCTCGCAATCTAAGCCTAGCGCTACCAGCTGCGAACTGGGCCAGTATCGATATGGATAAAGTTGCTACGTGCATAATAACCGACACCACCCGCATTCAGGCTTTTGGCTACGTCTCTTAATTCTTTTAGGTTGACGCCATCAATACGGAAATCAATCGCTTTACCCAACATGTGGTAGCTCTTCTTGGCTACGCCACTCGACTTAGAGCGCAATGCTTCATTGGTCGCAGGAGAACGGTAACCAGAGATGATTTGAACTTCTTTTTGAATACCTAAGACATTTTGAATCTGAGTGATCTGATCAAACAGGTTCTTATCCATTGGATGAATTTCATTACGGCGGAAATCGCGACATAGCTTGCTGAGGCGTGCCATCTCGTCACCAACATAGTTAGTGCCATCGAAATAACAGGTCTCTAATCGTTCACCAGTGTGAAGATTGTTCATGCTAATCGTTCTTGGTTGATCAGGGTATGAAGCAAAAGCGATAGAAGGAGTAATTGAGGCGACAACAGCGGTACCACCAGCGTAAGTCAGAAACTGACGGCGTGAAAATAAACTTTGAGACATACAGCAAAAAAACCAATTAGATCGAACGAAAAATGCACGATACATAATGGTAATTGCTGCGTCAACGTACAAAAACCGCCCAAAAGGTTAGTATTTGTAACCTTTGCACGGTTAGTTATTGATCCACATTATAATTTTATCAATAGAAGCTTGGTTGTCATTTTTTGGTCAAGATCACCCTTATTGGCTTCAGTGATAATTAACCACCCTCTTTATCATATTGATAGATGTCACCACGATATTGTATGCCCCCTTCTTCAAACAATACGGTTTGATAAATGATATGTACGGGGATTCGCTTCTTGAGTCGCACCTTAGTATTCGGAGCAAGGTCATCATTTTGGTTCGGTACTTTCCTTACCTTGGTAGCAAACAACAACTCAGCCAATTCCTCTGCATGTTCAACACGTATGCAGCCGGAGCTATAAGCACGGAAGTCGTCATTAAACAGACCTTTACTTGGCGTATCGTGCAGATAGATAGCTCGCTTGTTAGGTGTGTTGAACTTGTACAAACCTAATGCATTACGCGAGCCTGCCTGCTGACGCATTCGATATGGGAAAGAATTGAAATTGATGTTCTGCCAATCGATCTCAGTGGTGTCGACCGTCTCCATAGTGCGCCAACCGTCAATCACTTGGAAGTTGTGTGTATCTAGATAGCTTTCGTCCGCTTTCACCTTAGGCAAGATGTCTTTGACCATGATTTTCCATGGCACATTCCAAGTCGGGTTTAGGATGACCGAATCGAGGTTTATCTCTAAAAGCGGCGTTTTTCGCGACTTTCTTCCCACCACAACTTTGGACTCAAAGACCTCTTCGCCGCCTTCCCAATACTTCATATCAAAACTAGGGACATTGACGACGATGAGAGAGTCTCTGTCTCTAGGCCACAAACGAACACGTTCGGCATTCAGAGCCAATGAAGTCAATCGATCATCAAAGCTCATGTTGATCCATTTGATCGTGTCTGGCCCGACGATCCCATCGTCTGTAAGGCCGTGCATGCGCTGAAAAGATTTAATCGCCGTTTGCAGATCTCGATCGAACTCGGGAAAATCGACCGCGATCATCGAGGTATCAACACCAACCAAAGCAATGCGCTCAACAAGAACCGCTTTGTCTGAAAGCTCGTCACCCAAGCGCTTCAAACCTTTCTGTCTATATCGTTCAATATTGAGTTCAGAGGCGGTTTCTAACACCGAATAGGTCGCTTTGAATTGGTCAAAATCCCCAACAGGCGGCGCGTAAGACAACACCATCTCCAATAAGTAATCATTGGCAACGCTGCTTTTTAATCTCATCAGAATATGCGGAGAAGGCGCAGGTAATTTGGAATGCAGCTTGCCCGAGAAGTACCACTCTTTACCGGCAAGCGGCGCATTTTCAACGTAGCTCAGGTAGTAGATGAAGGTATCGGTGAGTAATATGTCCAACTCTTGCCATTGAGCATGGGATTGATAGTGACGGATTTGATTGAGTTGTCGCTCGAAGAGTGGTGCCATTTGAGCTTGTTCGAGAAGCGACAATTGAAATTCAAACGCCTTAACAAGTTCAGGTGAATCCCAAAGAATAGGCAGAGATGAGTCTTGATAAATACTCTGGGTAAGCTCTGGATAAATCAGCATAAAAGAGAGCTCTGAATCAGCCGGAATAAATCGACTCTCGTCAGAACTCGTATAGCTCCATGCGTGCACAGAAACTAGAACTAATAATCCACAGAAGTATTTTGCGAACATGCTTAACTCCATCACCAACCATCTCATAAGTATGGCAAAGAAATAGGAGTAAGCATGTTATTTTTAAGAAGCTTTATAAATCAGATTGAACTCCAATGGTTATCCCACTGGACCGATGATTGCTGAGTTGATTTCTCATAAGGCTTGCTCTGGCTTACCACACTTCCTGCCCCAGAGCTTAATCGAAACTCACCATCAAGCAGCACAGCACCAGAAGCATCAGATAGCGCAGAGAGTTCTACTAATTCTTTGGTTTCTTTAGACCAAATACCGTAGCAATTGCCTCTTGGCGAAGTCGCAATAATCCAATCGTCTGACGCCGCAATACTGGCGATATAGTGATTGAACCTTGCCCATTGATCTGGCTCTGCGTTCAGTGATTCAAACTGGCCTCCTTTAGTATGCATCGCCAATAGCGAAGGATACTCATCTGGTTCGCCACGATATTGCTGGCCACAAAGCACGGTTTCAGCACCATCATGGGCTAAGTGTCGAATGCTCAGCTTCTTATCCAACAATTCAACCTGATCAAGTAACACACCTTCAGGAGAAACATAACTCAAGCTCGGCTGCATCGAGTCGAGGTTTTTCGGTGTTCTACCATCAGTATGAACGCCACCAACGCCGATCGCGAGATTACCATCCGGCATGATGATCACTTCATGAGGCCCAATACCAAAACCGCTGAACTCTTCGACCTTACGATAGCCTTGCGCGACATCGTAAACGCCAATCACACCTTGGCTGCTGTCCGTTTTCCCTTCAGTGGCATACAGTAACTTGCCATCTAATGAGTAAACGCCATGACCATAGAAGTGACGGTTCTTACCTTTCACGACCATTTTGATCTGCTGACCGTTTTTATAGTCAAACACCATAAAATAGTCACCAGGGCGACGAGCAAACACCACCGCATGTGATGAAGTTGGGCAAATCGCGACGCCATGACCACGATCTGGGATCGGCAGCTGACTCAATGGCATTCCATATTCGTCAGCCACAACCGCTGAATATTGGCCTCGCCCATTCAGCGCACAACCGATTAATTGAGGCTCACTAGATGAGCTCACAGCACCAGAGCGACTAGCGCAGCCAAACGGAAGCATTGGAACAGCTGCACAACCCAGTGCAGCCTTGAGTAGCGTTCTTCGCGTAGTATCAGTCACCATCGGTAGCATTAAATCCTATTACGACACCAAGCTCTATCGCCACTTCTTCATGAATGAGGTACTTCAAACGTTCTAGTTTGTTGTATTGCGTCAGCACATCTCGATAGCCCTCTTTGCTCTGCAATAACTCAAACAAGCTTGAGTCTGTAGGCCAAGTATCTAGCGTCAATGTGAACTGGTCAGCAACGCGATCAGCTAGGTCGTTTAAGCCCTTCTCTCTCAACAAGCCGTCTAGGCCATTGCCATCGGCAAGGTACAAATTCTGAAGTGCTACTACATTCGCTTTTAGTTGAGTCATCGAGGTTTGTGCACGCCATGATTCTGAGAAGTAAGGACGCGGATGACCAATTTTCGCCATCGGGCGACTCAGTTTTTTCATGCTGTAATCAAGTTGGTTGGTCAATAAAGCGATGTATTCAGACTCCCAGCGAGTCTCGTCTAGCGCTAACCAAGGGTTAACCTGCCATGCCTGTGCAATCGAAGATGACTTAATCGCCAAGTTTTCAGTAATCGCTTGTGATGATTGGCAACCTAGCGCTTTGTCT
Organism: Vibrio sp. NC2; assembly: GCF_025195005.1. Classification (NCBI taxonomy): domain Bacteria; kingdom Pseudomonadati; phylum Pseudomonadota; class Gammaproteobacteria; order Vibrionales; family Vibrionaceae; genus Vibrio; species Vibrio sp. NC2. The sequence goes on along the minus strand of NZ_JANVFC010000013.1, from coordinate 39,176 downwards.
TGAAGCAGTGGCGATTGCTCGTCATAAAGCGACCATTCCAACGCACCTAGCCCTTGAACTGTCACACTCTGCTGCGCGATTTCGTCTTGAGTCCAAGCTTTGTTCTGCTGAGTTAATTGACGCATCTTTAGACCCGTCGTGTTCTTTTTGTCTGGCCAGAATTGAACATTCCAGCTCTCTTCAAGCGCTGCTGTCGGGCCTCTTTCTTGGCCTTGTAGTGCCATCCAGCTGTTCATGGTGAGCTGCCACTGATTTTTCAACGCATCTAGTTCTACATTGTTGGTTTGGCAATAACCCTGCATCAAGACTTCTAGCTCGTTGGCTTGCTTGGCGAATAGGACTGCAGAATCAAACTCTTGTTGATAGACACTGCGACTGATGTGGTCGGTCGTGTCTGCTTGATAAGACACACCGTTAACCTCAGATGAAGCGGCTTGCTCACCCGATGATTGGCAGCCTGCCATGATTAATACCGACAAAGGCATTAACAAAAATTTATGTGTCATGCTGTTACCTTACTTCCTAATTTTTCTTTTAATTATATGAGTTCATTAAATACGAAACGACCGCTGGCCTCGTATTCCTACAAGTTCAGCGGTGCTAAGTGGTTTGATCGCGGCTTTCTTAAGTCATTAGCCGTTAACTAAACTGAATTCAACTCAGCCTATAACGAGTTTAAGAACGCCAATAACGCTTCACGCTCGCTGCTACTAAGAGCTAAAACGTTTTGTTTCGCCATTTCTGCTTCACCGCCATGCCAAAGCACAGCTTCCATAACATTTCTCGCACGACCATCATGAAGTAAGAACGTGTGACCATTCACTTCTTTGGTATAGCCTAATCCCCATAAAGGTGTTGTGCGCCATTCTTGGCCATTCGCAAGATACTCAGGACGGTTATCCGCTAAGCCTTCACCCATATCGTGCAGCAACATATCGGTATATGGGCTAATTAACTGCTTAGACAGTGCCGGTAAGCCTTCACGCTCTGCCGTGCGGAATTCAGCTTGGTGACAACTTTGACAACCAGCGTCTTTAAACAGCTTTTTACCCTGAACAACGACTGGATTGTCGACATTACGACGAATAGGTACCGCTAGATGCTGCGAATAGAACTCAACAAAATCTAAGATGTTGTCGCTTACTTCTGGTTTGCCACCATTTGGAAAATCATCACAAGTGGATTGCGCTGATGTGCAGTTTTCATTCGGGAATAAGCGACTCGTTAAGCCCAAATCACCGTTAAACGCCGCCGCATTTTGCTGCATTAGGTTTGGCTGTCCAGCTTTCCAACCAAAACGACCTAGAGCCATTTCGTTGGTTTGAACATCGAGAACATAGTTAGCTTTACCTGAAATACCTTGCTTGTCGGCCAATTGCTGATCAGCAAATCCAAGAATCGTTTCTTTTGAAATGCTCTCCAGCAGACCAAGGCCAATCATTGGCGGCGCAACGCGCGCAGAAAACTCTGTTTTAGGGTGCATCTCGCCAAAAGCAAGATCAGTAATCTTTAGGGTTGGTTTACGCAGAGTCACGACTGTGCCGTCTTTGAATTCAACGGGAACATCTGTGTAGCTGATGTTCACTTTACCCTCTGGTTTCACACCTTGAAGCGCGAAATCTTGTAACTGGCCGCCGTAAGTCGGTTCTGGAATACCACCATCACGAATGAAGGCTTGTCTCTGCTCTGGCGTTTCGGCTGGAATACTTAAGCGAACTAACATTGAAACCGCGTTCTCATCGCCTTTTTCAGGCGCATGACCACGACCATCTTTAATATGGCAGTTTTGACAACCGTTGGTGTTGAATAGTGGGCCTAACCCATCACGCGCATCGGTTGATGAGGGTGCAGGTACCCAAGGGTTTCTGAAGAAACTGTTACCAACACTGAAATCCAAGCGTTTGCTCATTGGTAGATTGGCTGCAGGAAGAGAAAAAGCATTCGCTCCCTCTTTCTTCACAGTCGTTTTACCACCAGAGTAAGTTTCATGGGCATGTAATGGCGATAAGAAAAACAGTGCGGTTAATAGTGAGGCTGATAGATACGACTTCATACATTGCCTTGCGGTGTTTTTGATTTTAGTTTTTATGTGGGAGTAACTTTTTTGAATAACAAACAATTAAGGGCTCAATGAGAGCCCTTAATTGTTTTCGTCTCGGGTTCTTAGAACTCGTGATCAGCCGTGTCTGGGTTAAGGCTATCAATACCAATAACACCAGCGGCACGCTCAATCGCAGCCGTTTGAGACACTAGCGCAACAATCGTTTTGTTTACTAGTGCGTTACCCGCAGCGTTGTCAGCAGCAATTAGCTGATCAAAGTGTTGGTTGTTTTTCTCAGCAGACGTTACTAGTTGACCAACTTGTGCACGTGCTAGGTCAAACTGCTTTTGGATCTCTTTCGCAGCTTGCTCATCTTTTTGCTCTACTAGGTCAAACAGGCTTGGACCTGAAAGCAGAGTGCCGTCTTCACGCTTATATAGACCCGTGTAAACGTTGTAGATGCCTTGCTCGTTGTAGTAGTGAGAGTTGTGCGTGTTATCAGAGAAACAATCGTGCTCGTCTTCAGTAGAGTTTGCTTCTAGTGCAACCTTCATACGCTCACCCGCTAGTTCACCTAGAGACAGTGAACCCATGCCAAATAGCATTTTACGTAGGCCGTTGTCACTAGATTCAGAAAGAAGCTCTTGACGGTAGTTACCTTTCTCGCCTTCAGCCCACTGTTTTTCCATCCATTCTAGATCTTGGATAAGAAGTTCAGCTGATGCTTTTAAGTATGCGCCACGACGGTCACAGTTACCATTAGTACACTCAGCGCCAACAACGAAGTCAGTGTAAGCACGCTCACCTGCACCGCTGTTTGTGCCGTTTAAATCTTGACCCCAAAGTAGGAATTCAATCGCGTGGTAGCCAGACGCTACGTTTGCTTCAGAGCCACCGATCTCGTTGAGATCTGCAATTAGTTCTGGAGTAATGTTGGTTGCGTCTACCGTTGTCTGACCAATTTGGAAAGTTTTATTAGCAACGATGTTTGCGCTAGCGCCTTCGTTACCAAGCTCATATTGGTAATCAGTCGAAACGTAATCGATTAGGCCTTCATCAAGTGGCCATGCGTTCAATTGGCCTTCCCAATCGTCAACAACAACGTTACCAAAGCGGAATACTTCTGACTGTTGGTAAGGTACGCGAGACTCAAGCCAAGCTTGTTTTACTTGTTCGAAATTGCCAGCAGAAGGAGAAGCTAAGAAGGTATCAATAGAAGAGTTCAACGCTTTTGCTGTAATTACTGAATCTGCAAACACGGCATGAGCAATATCTGCGTAATGTTCTACAACTTGATCTTGAGTTACTGCTGCGAAAGAAGAAGCAGAGGCAAAAAGGAGTGACGAAGTTACGGCTTTTGTCACTAAAGATTTAATAGTCATGAAGCATCCTTGTTGAGCTTTAAATTATTATTCGTAGTAATAGTGCAAACCATTATCATTTGCACTACGGATTGGAATAATACAAACTTACAATTTTATTGCAAGATAAATACAAAAAAACCTCACATATGTGAGGTCTTTAAACATTTTTATGTTAAGCGCAACAAAGAGGCTAATCAGATATCCAGATTATGCTTACCGTGTGAGACTTTTGCCTTCAGGTAGCTTTCATTACCCGACTTAACATGAGCAGAGGTGTTCACCACTTCTTCAATCTCAATACCAAAAGATTTCAGCTCATTGATTTTCTTGGGGTTGTTAGTGACTAGGCGAATTTTTGTGGTTCCTAAAGCACGAAGCATTTCTGCCGCTTCAGTAAAATCACGCAAATCATCACCGAAACCTAGATGGTTATTGGCTTCGTAAGTGTTCATACCTTCACTTTGCAGACGGTATGCATCGATTTTATTGTATAAACCAATACCACGACCTTCTTGGCGTAAGTAAAGAATCACTCCACCCGTCTCACCCATAATTCTAATGGTTTCGTCTAGCTGCTCGCCACAGTCACAGCGAGAGGAATGGAAAACATCACCAGTCAGGCACTCAGAGTGCATACGAACAAGAGGTATGTCTTGTGTCTTGTCTGCTGATTTAAATATCACAGCAACATGCTCTTTATCTGTTTTCAATCCATGAAAAGACAGAAGTTCAGCATCAATACTGCTTGTTACCCCTACTTTGAAATCTATTCTGGCACGCACTTCCGCCATAGCTATACTCACTTGAAAATTCGATGTATTTAACAACACTACATTATATGTCTAGGCAATATTTTGTAGCTAACTATCTAATGATAGACACTATGAGGCTGTTAACAATTTTTTTCAAGGTCGACCATGCACTAATTGTTATATTATAACAATAATTTTTCAGGTAACAAAAAACCCCACATTGGGATGACCAACATGGGGTTATAAATTAATCAGTTGCGGCTAAGGCTACTATTTTTTACAGAACGATTAACTTATTTGAGTTTGCTTCCAGATGACAAGCTGAACCCAAGCGTTCTCTAATTCGGTTAACTCTTCTTGAGTAAGCGTAGAAATGCTCGACTTTGCACTGTATTTTTCTGCCCATTTGTCAGATCGGACATGAGTATGGAACTCTTTCTTTAAATTTGAGATTACGTTATCCACAGATACATCCTTATATAACAGTGCTTAGCCTTTATAATCCTTTAATGTTACAAAATACAGGTCAATTGGTAAACAGTAATACACAATTTTTATGAGCTCTTTCTAACACTTTTTACTGATAAATACATAAATAAGAGAAATAATACGCTCGGAAGTAGCCAAAGTAATAAGTTTGAAACACTCATTGCTGGTTTATAGAGCACAAATTCACCGAACCTTTCCGTCATATATTGAGTAATTTCATTATTACTCTTCCCTGCTTTCACCATATTGAATACAACGAGGCGTAAGTCTTTTGCAATTGGAGAGTTCGACTCAATCAGATTTTGATTCTGGCATTGCGGGCAACGTAGGGTTTTTGCCAATGTAATAGCGCGCTGCTGCTGTTCTGGGTTTTCAAACTCAAACAGTTCAACTTGAATACTCGTGTCCTTATTACTGGCTGTAAACAGATCTTCTGCCAAAGTCGGAAAACTAATAACCATAAGCGTAGACAGCACAACGAGTGCTTGTATTAAAGGCTTCATCATCCATTCGCACCATCAAAATACATCGCAAGTTCTTCTTGCCACACTGATTCGTTGATCACGCCCAGTAACTTCTTAATGATTTGGCCGTCAGCGTCGACCAGATACGTTTCAGGAGTACCGATTACGCCGAGTTCTAACGCTAGCTTACCTTGAGGATCACTGATCACCGTTGAGTACGGATTGCCATCGCTCGATAACACATTGATCGCTGCCCCGGAGTTATCTCGATAATTGAGCCCAACAATTGGAATACCTTTATCATGAAGTTTGAGCAAAAAAGCGTGCTCAGTTTTACATATACCGCACCACGAAGCCCATACATTAACCAGTTGATAAGGATGCTGAGTGACATCAGCCAACGTAATTTCCTGTTTACTACTGATGCCTTCACTATTCGCTAACGCGGTAGATATGAATTCTGGAAATGCCCTTTTTTGCTCCGACACAATCGTCGATTGCTGCTTATTATTGAGCGCAAAGGCAAAACCCAACACCACCATTAATGCCAAGATAATTAACGTGATGAGCTTGTTACGAACGCTGGTATGCATACTGTGACGCCTTAACGGTTTTCTTTTTACGATGAGTCAATGAGAGTAAAGCGCCAAGAATGGAGAACAACCCACCAAACCAGATCCAGCGTGCATACGCCTTGTATTGCACTCGAAATGCATAAGCGGTGGAATCTACTTTCTCGCCCATGGTGATATAAACATCGCCATGCCAGAACCACTTCATTGCAGGCTCACTCATGTTCATGACTCGAACTTGGTAGTGTCTTCTTTCTGGCGCGATGGTAAAGCTTTTCTCACCAGTATCTAAGTTTAGTATCGCCTTCTCTGCGGTAAAATTTGAGGCGACATAAAGCTCAGTATCACGATGAGAAAGCGTCCAATCCATGAACTCGACTTGTGCGCCTGGGCTTAGTTTATAGCTGCGCTCAAATGAGTGATAGCTATTCATTGCAGCACCTACAGCGAGTACTGCAACCCCGACATGAGCAAAGGTCATCACCCAGACTTTGCGTTGGAACTTAGAACTTCGGGTAACCACTAAGCCGTAAATATGCGTCAGTAACACCCAGAATGCGAGGCCCCAAGTCAGCAGTGCCATCATTTGGGTCTGCTCGACTTGCAAAGCGTAACAGGCGAACCCTAGACCAATAGATACTAGAGCGATCAGCGTAATAACACCTTTAGTCGCTTGAGGTTTAATACTCAGCAAAGGGGCTAAGCCGACGACGGCTAACGCAAGCAAAGCCAAAGGAGCAATCAACAGATTAAAGTAAGGCGCACCTACCGATATGTTCCCCAACCCAAGCAGTTCAAAGACCATTGGATAAAACGTACCAAACACCACAACAGCGGTCGCCAGGACAAAAATGAGCACTGCAACTAGGCTTAAAAAGCTCTTACTCGCGAAGCTAGTAATCGGGTTAGATTCAAAAGACTCTCCTCTGATGATAAGCAGAGAAAATGAGCTCACCAGTACCAACACTAATATAAGTAGCAGTGCGATACCTTTGGTTGGGTCAACAGCAAAAGCATGCACCGACGTTAATACGCCAGAACGAACAATAAAGGTGCCTAAGATACTCAAACAAAACGTAATGAAAGCAAGGCTGAGTGACCACTTCAGAAGCTGTTGTTTGCCCTTAGCAACGCCTAAGCTGTGCAGTAAAGCTGTTGAAGTAAGCCACGGCAACAAGCTGGCATTTTCAACAGGATCCCAGAACCACCAGCCGCCCCAGCCTAATTCGTAATATGCCCACCAAGAGCCAAGAATGATCCCTGCAGTTAAAAAGATCCAAGCGACTAGACACCAACTGCGACAATGGGCAACCCAATCAAACTCAATAGAATCAACCAGCAAAGCGGCAACTGCAAATGCCAGCACCACAGAAAAGCCGACATAGCCAAGGTAAAGTAATGGAGGGTGAAAGATCAGGCCGACATCTTGCAACATTGGGTTAAGGTCACGCCCTTCCAGCGGCAAGATCGAATTCATTTCAAATGGGTTGGATGCGAATAAGGTGAACCAAGCAAATATCGCGAGCAGTAGGTTCATCACCCACAGCACTCGGCTTTGGTATTCATTCGAATAGTGTTTTTGTAAGGCAATCACGCCAGACCAGACGCTGATCGTCAGTACCCAAAACAACAAGGAACCTTCATGGCCTGCCCATACGGCTGCAAGCTTAAAAAATGAGGGTAATTGAGTATTTGAATGTTCAGCGACATAGAGGATAGAGAAGTCATCACTGACAAAGGCATAGCCAAGCAATACGACAGAAGTGAGAGAAAACAATGCACTTGAAAGAGAGAAACTGCGGATTAAACCTATATTTTGCGTCCGTTTGTTTAGCATTTGATAAAACGAATGCACACCAATAATGCTACTGAGTACAGCAACCAACACTAAACTAAACAGCCCCAAAGAACCGACCATATCACCTCAATAAGGCTCCGCTTGAGCAGAGCCAATCTGAACACGCATCTCATGTTTATTTAAAGCATGTTCATTAATAAGCAGATATTCAGTATCTAACATCTGCTCACTAATAAACTTGAGCAAAATTAAGCTATCGTTAACTGCCCTGCATAAAGGACAAAAGTTCGCAGCATTAATACGCCCATTAGGCTTAGCGAAGTCACGGAGAAAATATACACCGAGCTATGGCGGATTGAGGTTGGTGTAACGGCATTCAGCAACAACGGTAAAACCATGCCAACACCGATGACGCCATACCAGAACCAACTCGCCCAGAAACCACTGCCAATTGCATTCCATACTGCTTGTTCACTTTGACCACCAGCGAAAATCAGCCCAGTAAAGAAAGTAATTAGAACAAACAATTCAAACATCACGACTGGACGTTCGAATCCGTGAATCCATGAAATAGTCAGGCTATGAGGTGATTCTTTAAAGACCAGCACACCAAATAAAATACACGCCGCCGCGCCCGAAGATAAACTCGAGAATAAAAATAAAATCGGCAGTACAGGGTTATTCAATAGTGGGAAGGTATTTAAAGCTGACAGCAAGAATCCTGTATAAGCGGCAAGCATCAGAGCAAGAACAGCTAAGAATATTTCCAGAGCATTCTCAAACACTTCTAATTTGCCAATCCAATTGCCGACAAAATCAAGTCGCCCTTTTAGCCATGCTTGATCATTCAAGAACACGACTATTTGATCTCTAAATATAATGCCGATCCAAAGGAATAAGATCACCATATATACTTGAAATAAGATCACACCCATCGACATCACAGACGTTGGATTATAGAAGATCATGATCTTCCAAAAGGATAACGGTTTTGTCAGGTGGAAAACCAAGATAAGCAGACCTGAAATGATCCCAAATGGCGCAAGAAAAGCCGTGGCCTTTAGCACACCATTATGAGCAGGATCGCCTTCAATGACCTTACGTTTTAGGTAAATGGAGATCATTACGGCACCCGCCGACATCCCCGCGAGAAATAGATAGATTGCTATAATCCAGTCCCATACCACGGTACCAGACTGAAAAGCTGCGTCCCATGCACTCATAATCAAATCTCCCCTTTTTGGTGTGGCACTTTATAGAGTTTTGGCTGAGTACCTAGATAAGCTTTATCTCTGTAAACCACCTCAGATTGAAGCACCTGGTTTATCTCACTCTCAGGGTCATTTAGATCGCCAAAGACCAGCGCATTGGTCGGGCAAGATTCGACACAAGCAGGCAACTTCCCTTGTGCAAGATTGGTATCACGACAGAAGTTACATTTATCTGCGGATTTGTTCTCAGGATGGAAAAAGCGCACTTGATATGGGCAAGCCAATAGACAATAACCACAACCGACACACTTCTCTTGATGAACGTCGACAATGCCGGTTTTTTCATCTTTGTAGGCCGCGCCTGTTGGGCAAACCATCACACAAGGTGCGTTATCACAATGCTGGCAAGAGTTACGAGTAAAACGGTAATCAACATTGGGATATTCGCCTTGGGGCTCACTCTTAATAATTTCTAAGCGCGATACACCTTCCGGTACTTTGTTTACTTCACGACATGCTTCGGTACAGGCGGTACAACCAATACAAGCGGTTTCGTCATGAATCATTCCATAACGTTTAGTGCCATCTTCTTGAACATTGGCTAGCGTCTTGCGACTTGTTACTGCCGCAGTTCCCGCTACACCTGTGGTAAAAATAACGGCACCAGCGCCTGCTAAAAAGTTTCTTCTTGAGCAGCTCATAGATTACTCCTCTTCTTTCTTCTGGTTGAAGTCTGAATGGCAATCCACACACAGCTTGATGGTTTGCTTCTTATCTAAGCCCAACACCTTTGCTTCAGTCGCATGAACATCATGGCAGTTTGAACACGTTAAGTTTTGCGCGTGAACATCGTGAGTCCAACTCGCTTCACGCAGATCATCAGGCTTGTGACAATCGATACATTGGCTATTGGCATCTAAAATTAAGCTAGGGTCTAGGAAAACCTTTTCAGTTCCCGGTTGTGATTGAGCCTCGCGATACTTCACCACTTCAGGCGCACCTTCACGGTGATCGGGGCTAATAGAACTATGACAGTCGGTACAATTTACTTCGCGGCCAAGCAAAGCGTGTGCACTTTCACCATGTGAACCCAATACCGTTTCTTTTGAATCTTTATGGCATTGAACACACTTGTAGTCTTTGTCGCGGATTAATTCGACTTCATGTCTTGTTGATTCTCCTACTGGCGTAACAGCAGGCTCAGCAACAGCATGAATGGAATAACCATAGAGGCAGAATGCTAGAAGGGATTTAAGCATTATGACTATGGCCAATTTAATATTGCCCATTTTATCCTTTCCTTATACCGGCATTATTTAACTCTCAACTAAATAATATTCCGGTTAAACAAAAGTACCCTTAAACGATATTATTACCGCTTAAATGATATCAATTCTTATTTTGGATAAGCCACAACGCTTTCTATAGTTAGAATATACCTCTAATTGGGTAATACGAAATTTGGATGGGTTAATCTGTGAACGCAATCACCCTATTTATACCATGGTCAATTTAGGTAATTGATTGTTATATATGATAATAATTCTCAATTAAATTTTAATAATACTGCCAACCAATACCCCTTTAGGGGTATATAAACTTCAACGTGATTGAAGTCACTACCATTAATTGATCTAAGACAAGCTATCCCCAACACGTAACAAAATGTGTTTGTTTATGAATTAATATAAACAGGAATTCTCCAGTTCTTAATTTGAATAGCAAACTCACAACGCTTGGTATAAGAATCAGTATATTGGAGATATCACTGTGAAAAAGCATTGGATACGTAATTCGGTCACAGCACTATTAATGGTTAGCGCATCACTAGCAAGCGCGACCAGTTTTGCTGCGTCTGAACAAAAAGAAATTGGCGATCCTCGTAACGACCAGTTCGAGCAAAACCACCCAGATCAATATCATTCATGGAGACAGACTTCAGAAAGCGAAACCATAGAAGATGCACTAAAAGAAGATCCCAACATGGTTATCATGTGGGCTGGCTACGGCTTCGCAAAAGATTACAACAAGGCACGTGGTCACTTTTATGCGATTGACGATGTACGACAAACGCTTCGTACTGGCGGCCCAACAGACGAAAGCTCAGGCCCAATGCCAATGGCATGTTGGAGCTGTAAGAGCCCAGACGTAGCACGTGTTATTGAAGAACGTGGCGAAGATGGTTACTTCGAAGGTAAGTGGGCACGTCTTGGCAACGAGATCATTAACCCTATTGGCTGTTCAGACTGTCACGATACCAAAAGCGAAGGCTTTAAAAATGGTGAACCAGCACTTAAGGTGACTCGTCCTTACGTTGAACGTGCATTTGAAACGATTGGTAAAAAGTTTGATGAACAAAGCCGCTTAGACCAGCAAGCTTCTGTTTGTGCTCAGTGCCACGTGGAATACTACTTCACAGGGCCAACCAAAGGTGTGAAATTCCCTTGGGACCAAGGTACAACCGTTGGCGACATGGAACGCTACTATGATGCAATCAACTTTAAAGATTGGACGCATAAAGTATCGAAAGCACCCATGCTGAAAGCACAGCACCCAGGTTTTGAAACATGGCGCGAAGGCATCCACGGCAAGAACAAAGTCGTTTGTGCTGACTGTCATATGCCGAAAGTCACCAAAGAAGATGGCACTGTTTATACCGACCATAAAGTGGGTAACCCATTCGACCGCTTCGAAGATACGTGTGCAAACTGTCATACTCAATCGAAAGAAACCATGCGTAACATCGTTTCAAGCCGTAAAGCGCAAGTTCTGAACATGAAGCTGACTGCTGAGAAACAAATCGTAGCCGCTCACTTTGAAGCAGGCGCGGCATGGGAAGCGGGTGCGACAGAGCAAGAGATGGAGCCTATCCTACTGGATATCCGTCACGCTCAATGGCGTTGGGACTACGCTATTGCGTCTCACGGCATTCATATGCATGCACCTGAAATCGCTCTAGAAGTGCTAGGTACTGCCGTTGACCGCGCAGCGGATGCTCGAACTAAGATTGTTCGTCTACTGGCGAAGAAAGGCATCACCGATCCAATCGAGATTCCAGATATCTCGACAAAAGAAGCGGCTCAAAAAGCGCTTGGAATGGACATGGATAAGATGAACGCTGAGAAACAACACTTCTTAGACACGGTTGTTCCTAAATGGGAAGAGCAAGCTGAAAAGCGTGAAGCCAACTACGAATACTAGTTTCTTCAATTAGACCATTAAGTAAAAACCAGTCACACTATTGTTGTGTGGCTGGTTTTTTTAGGTTTTGGGGGAATACACATCAATATCGAACCCCCAATCCACTTGCCAATTCAAGGAATAAACAATGAAAATCTTACTTTCGCTTTCGGCATTATGTATTGCACTACTCAGTTCAGGCGTTCACGCATCTGAGCGTGCTGAGACAGGGTGGGAATTAATAGAGAAAGGTGCATTAGTCGTTGATGTCAGAACACCTGCAGAGTTCGAACAAGGGCATCTAGATAACGCCATCAACTACCCTCTTTCTGAAGTGGCTACTCACTTTGCTAAGATAGATAAAGACCAACCCATCGTGTTGTATTGCCGCAGTGGCAATCGTTCAGGGCAAGCTTATCAGTTCTTGCGTGCTCAAGGATTTACTCAAATCCATAACGCAGGTGGATTAATCGAAATGCAAGAAAGCCAATAGCTTGAGAGATTAATGACTTTAGAGGCTAATCAGGAAGAGCAGCCTAGCGGATCATCTGTTTGGCTTGGTTGATCGAATGGATAATAGAGACACGATCAATGCCCTTTTGATTGGAATCTAAGATTTGAGTCCACGCATCAATCGCTTGTTGATAGCGCATACTAATGAAGTGATCGGTCGCAATCAGCATCAATGCCGTACGATCATTGGGATCAAGCTGCATGGAGTGATCCAATAACGCATTCACGTCATCGCTCATCGCTTGAGAACTAAGATAGTAAAGTGCCGTTGCTTTGGCTGCATAGAGGCCAGAAGGTGCTTGAGGATCTAATCGAATCGCGTAGTCGTAGCAGGTGAACGCTGCATCAAACTCCCCTCTCTGCATGTACACACCACCAAGCTTAAACCACAAGTCGGATTGATTCGGGTCTTGTTTGAGGCTTTGCTGAAGCTCATCTTCGAAATCTGTTGCCGTGTAGTTATTGCTATCATCCAAAGGAAGTTGAGGTAACTCTTGTTTCAGTTGAGACCAGACCAGCACGCTCAAAGCCACTGCAGTAAGAGAAATCACCACATTGCCTTTTAGATGACTGCCATTGTTGTTCGCGGCAATAACGATCACAATCAAAAACAGGCTCATTAGTATCAAAGCGACCAACAACCAGATATCCATTTCACACTCCTCTTTTATTCCCCTCTACTCTATCGTTTTCATCTCCTCGCTATATTGATCAAGGTTTAGCTATCGATATTTTGACGATCACAGTTCAACGATAAAGTCAGAGCAAGATCCACACATAGCAGGCAATAAAAAACCGAGCACTTAGGCTCGGTTTTTTCATTGGTAAGCTAAATTACTTAACGTAATCGAGATTACTCAGTGTCTTGCTCGCTATCACTTTCAGAGTCAGAAGCATCTGATGCTTGCTCTTCACTTGATTCAGAAACGACCGTTCCTTCTGCATTAACTGTTTCTGCGTTTACTGCGTCAGCATTTGCTTCTTCAGTTTCTTCGCCTTCAACAATCTCAGCTTCTTCTACTTCGTCGATACGTTGTAGACCTACAACATTCTCGTCTTCAGCAGTACGAATCAGTGTCACACCTTGAGTGTTACGACCAACTTGACTTACTTCCGCTACGCGAGTACGTACTAGTGTACCTGCGTCGGTGATCATCATCATTTCATCGCCTTCTTCAACCTGAACAGCACCAACTACTGGGCCATTACGATCAGAGACTTTGATAGATACTACACCTTGCGTTGCACGGCCTTTCGTTGGGTATTCAGCCAGCTCAGTACGCTTACCGTAACCGTTTTGAGTCACAGTTAGGATATCGCCTTCGTTTGAAGGAACAATCAGTGAAACCACTTGATCGTCTTCTGGGAGCTTCATACCACGAACACCAGAGGCAGTACGACCCATTGGACGTACTTTGTCCTCGTTAAAGCGAACAACTTTGCCCGATTTAGAGAACAGCATGATGTCGCTATTACCATCAGTAATATCAACGCCAATCAGTGAATCATCGTCACGTAGGTTAACTGCGATTAGGCCGTTAGCACGTACGTTTGCGAATTGATCCAGTGATGTCTTCTTAACTGTACCGTCGCCTGTTGCCATGAAGATGAATTTCTCGTTTGAGAATTCAGAAACAGGCAGGATAGCCGTAATACGCTCACCTTCTTCTAAAGGAAGAATGTTAACGATAGGCTTACCACGAGCGGTGCGGCTTGCTTGAGGCAGTTGATAAACTTTCAAGCGGTACGTTTTACCACGAGTAGAGAAACATAAGATGTTATCGTGAGTATTAGCAACAAGCAGACGCTCAATGTAATCCTCATCTTTCATCTTAGTTGCACTCTTACCTTTACCACCACGACGCTGAGCTTCGTAGTCGCTTAGGATTTGGTACTTAACGTAACCTGCGTTAGAAAGCGTTACTACAACGTCTTCTTGAGCAATTAGCTCTTCCATGTCGATATCATGAACCGCTGCTGTGATCTCTGTACGACGTTCGTCGCCATAGATATCACGTACCGCTTCAAGTTCTTCACGGATAACTTCCATCAAACGCTCAGTGCTTGCAAGGATATGCATTAGCTCAGCGATCTCTTCTAGAAGTGCTTTGTATTCGTCTAGAATCTTCTCGTGCTCAAGGCCAGTTAGGCGGTGAAGACGAAGTTCTAGAATAGCTTGCGCTTGAGTTTCCGTTAGGAAGTATTGACCATCACGGATACCGTATTGGTCTTCAAGCCAATCTGGACGAGCTGCATCAGTACCAGCACGTTCAAGCATTGATGCAACGTTACCAAGATCCCAACCACGAGATACTAGACCAACTTTAGCTTCTGCTGGTGTTGGTGCGTTCTTGATCAGTTCAATGATTTCATCAATGTTTGCAAGCGCTAAAGATAGAGCTTCCAAGATATGTGCACGGTCGCGCGCTTTCTTCAATTCGAAGATAGTACGACGAGTCACAACTTCACGACGGTGATCAACAAAACACTTCAACATATCTTTAATGTTGAAAAGTTGTGGTTGGCCATTGTTCAGAGCAACCATGTTGATGCCGAAAGTCGTTTGCAGTTGAGTCTGTGAGTAAAGGTTGTTTAGTACAACTTCACCGACAGCATCACGCTTACATTCAATAACAATACGCATACCATCTTTATCAGATTCGTCACGCAGTGCACTGATGCCTTCAACTTTCTTGTCTTTTACAAGTTCTGCAATCTTCTCGATCAGACGAGCTTTGTTCACTTGATATGGAATTTCAGTAACGATAATTGTTTCTTTACCGTTCTTTTCCATTTCAATGTTCGCGCGCGAGCGCATGTAAACTTTGCCACGACCAGTCTTATATGCATCAACAATACCCTTACGGCCACTGATTAATGCTGCTGTCGGGAAGTCTGGACCCGGGATGTAGTCCATTAGCTCATCAATAGTGATGTCTTCATTATTGATAAATGCTAAACAGCCATCAACAACTTCGCCAAGGTTATGTGGCGGGATGTTGGTAGCCATACCTACTGCGATACCAGAAGCACCGTTAACCAATAGGTTTGGTATTTTTGTTGGTAAAACTGCTGGTATTTGCTCGGTTCCATCATAGTTAGGAACGAAGTCAACCGTATCTTTATCAAGATCCGTTAATAGCTCACCAGCTATTTTTGACATACGAACTTCGGTATAACGCATTGCCGCAGCTGAATCGCCGTCAACCGAACCAAAGTTACCTTGGCCATCGACTAACATATAGCGTAGTGAAAACGGCTGAGCCATACGAACAATTGACTCGTATACCGCACTATCACCGTGTGGGTGATATTTACCGATTACATCGCCTACTACACGAGCAGACTTTTTATATGCTTTGTTCCAATCATTACCTAGTACATTCATCGCGAACAAAACGCGGCGGTGTACTGGTTTTAGGCCATCACGCACATCTGGAAGGGCACGACCAACGATGACGGACATCGCGTAGTCTAGGTATGAACCTCTAAGCTCATCTTCAATATTTACGGGCGTGATCTCTTTCGCTAGATCGCTCATAGAGCCATTTTCCCTCTATAGTCAGATCGTATTTTTGAATACGTATAAGACCGAAAAATATAACACAAATTTACCTACGGAGGCATCACTTTCCCTCTCCTTTTACCATCTTGTGACCCTTGTAGCCAATCTATTGATGAGAAATTGCACCTCAGCGTCATATCTTGCTGAAACATGGTCACTTTACACCCAATAAACTAGCAAAATTGTAGATCTTCTGGTCAGCAGGAAAAGGCAAGTTATAATGCCTGCAATTTCATGGATGCATTATTTAACTTGGAAATGCCGATTATGACTAAATCACAGAACGTAGACCCAGCAGAAATCAAAAAATTCGAAGACATGGCGTCGCGCTGGTGGGATCTAGAAGGCGAGTTTAAGCCACTACATCAAATCAATCCGTTGCGCTTAAATTACGTGCTAGAGAAAACCGAAGGCCTTTTTGGTAAGAAAGTTCTCGATGTTGGCTGCGGCGGCGGTATTCTGGCTGAAAGCATGGCTGTAGAGGGTGCGGTAGTCACCGGACTAGATATGGGTAAAGAACCGCTAGAAGTCGCTCGTCTGCACGCATTAGAAACCGGCACCAAGCTCGATTACATCCAAAGCACCATTGAAGACCATGCAGAGCAAAACCCACACACTTACGATGTGGTGACGTGCATGGAAATGCTAGAGCACGTTCCTGACCCACAATCAGTTATCTCGGCTTGTTCAAAATTAGTGAAACCGGGCGGCCATGTGTTCTTCTCAACATTGAACCGTAACTTTAAGTCTTACCTATTCGCGATTGTTGGTGCAGAGAAGTTACTTAAGATAGTGCCAGAAGGTACTCACGACCACGAAAAATTCATTCGCCCTGCTGAGCTTATCAAAATGGTTGATAACACCCCGCTTCAAGAGCTAGGGATTACAGGGCTGCACTATAACCCGTTAACGAACACCTACCGTTTAGGCCAAAAAGTCGATGTGAACTACATCGTTCACACTCAAAACTTGGGCTAAAAAATATCGGTAGCCCTACCGTAAAATATTTTGTAAAAAAGACGAATGAAAAGAGTTGCAATTACCATAAGTTTGCGACTTTTTTCAGTCTAAATTTCGTGCGCTAGCTTCCATTTTGACCACCTCGATTCAAATTTAATCGTCCAAAATCCACTGCCTATTTTGCCCAAAGATCAAGGGATTTTTTTTTATGGGCGTGCAAAAATAAAGCATCCTTAAAAGGCGAATTTTGTACAATCAAGTCTCGTCTAACGTCATCAGTTAGTGGTCACTTACAGTTTTTTTTCAATCCACCACTTATCCACAAGCAACCCCATTTCTTTACCTTGAAAAATATCAGTTGTAGCACTATCTTGTAACCCAACAAACAAATGACCCCTATATGTTGTGTTTGAACTACAATATATGGGTAGACCAAGATCACAAAGCCGAAACGTAATTTACAAAAATTACACAGAAATACACAAAAACACGGCCTTGTTCAGTTTTGTTAGGGAAATTAAGCAGAATGAACCAACAACTTACTGTTACCAAGCGTAACGGGCGCAAAGAAACGATCGATTTAGAGAAAATCCATCGAGTGATCACATGGGCAGCTGAAGGCTTGCACAATGTTTCTGTATCACAAGTAGAATTGAAAGCTCACATTCAGTTTTACGATGGCATTACCACGACTGACATTCATGAGACAATCATCAAGTCAGCAGCGGATTTAATCTCTGAAGAGACTCCTGATTACCAATATCTAGCAGCACGTCTGTCAGTGTTCCACCTACGTAAAAAAGCGTACGGTGAATACGAGCCGCCTGCACTTTATGACCACGTTGCAAAACTGGTTGATATGGGTAAATACGATAGCCACTTAATGGAAGACTACACGAAAGCTGAATTCGAAGAGCTTGACGCGTACATCGACCACAAGCGTGACTTGAACTTTTCTTACGCGGCGGTTAAGCAGCTTGAAGGTAAATACTTCGTGCAGAACCGTGTAACAAAAGAAATCTACGAGAGTGCTCAGTTCCTTTACATCCTAGTTGCTGCGTGTTTATTCGGTAAATACCCGAAATCAACTCGTCTTGACTACATCAAACGTTTTTACGACGCCTCGTCTACGTTTAAGATTTCTCTACCTACACCGATCATGTCTGGTGTACGTACGCCTACTCGTCAATTCAGTTCATGTGTACTGATTGAGTGTGGTGACAGCCTTGATTCAATCAACGCAACAGCAAGCTCTATTGTTCGTTACGTATCTCAACGTGCTGGTATTGGTATCAACGCAGGTCGTATCCGTGCGCTTGGTTCTGAAATCCGTAATGGTGAAGCGTTCCACACTGGCTGTATCCCTTTCTACAAATACTTCCAAACAGCTGTTAAATGTTGTTCTCAAGGTGGTGTTCGTGGCGGCGCAGCAACGGTGTTCTACCCACTATGGCACGGTGAAGTTCAGTCTCTATTAGTACTGAAAAACAACCGCGGCGTTGAAGAGAACCGTGTTCGTCACATGGACTACGGCGTACAGCTGAACAAGCTTATGTACTCTCGTCTTGTTCAAGGTGGCAACATCAGCCTGTTCTCACCTTCTGACGTACCTGGCCTTTACGACGCGTTCTTCGAAAACCAAGAGCGTTTTGAAGCACTTTACGTGAAGTACGAAAACGATCCTTCAGTGAAGCGTGAAACGGTTAAAGCCGTTGAGCTTTTCTCTCTGCTAATGCAAGAGCGTGCTTCTACTGGTCGTATCTACATTCAGAACGTTGACCACTGTAATACACACAGCCCGTTTGATTCTGAAGTAGCACCTGTTCGTCAATCGAACCTATGTTTAGAAATCGCGCTACCAACTAAGCCGCTTTCTAACGTAGAAGATGACGAAGGTGAAATTGCACTATGTACGCTTTCGGCGTTTAACCTAGGCGCAATCAACGAGCTAGACGATCTGGCTGAACTTTCTGAATTGGTTGTTCGTGCTCTAGATGCACTACTGGATTACCAAGATTACCCGCTTCCAGCAGCACGTAAGTCGACAATGAACCGTCGTACTCTAGGTGTGGGTGTAATCAACTACGCATATTACCTAGCGAAGAATGGTGTTAAGTACTCTGATGGCAGTGCAAATGGCCTGACTCACCGTACTTTTGAAGCAATTCAATACCACTTGCTAAAAGCGTCTGTTGAACTAGCGAAAGAGCAAGGCCGTTGCCCATCTTTCCACGAGACTAACTACGCGAAAGGCCTACTGCCAATCGATACTTACAAAAAAGATATCGACTTAGTATGTGAAGAGCCGCTGCACTACGATTGGGACACGCTACGTGAAGAGATCATGGAGCACGGTCTGCGTAACTCTACGCTAACAGCGCTTATGCCTTCTGAGACTTCGTCTCAAATCTCGAACGCGACTAACGGTATCGAGCCACCACGTGGTTATGTATCAGTTAAAGCGTCGAAAGACGGCATCCTGAAGCAAGTTGTTCCTGATTTCTTAAATCTTAAAGACAACTACGAGCTACTTTGGAACATTGGTACTAACGACGGTTACCTGCACTTAGTGGGTATCATGCAAAAATTCGTTGACCAAGCTATCTCTGCAAACACTAACTATGATCCAAGTGTTTACGACAGCGGTAAGGTACCAATGAAGCAGCTGCTTAAAGACTTGCTAACAGCGTACAAGTACGGTGTTAAGACGCTTTACTACCATAACACTCGTGATGGTGCTAAAGACGACCAAGGCGATGCAGTTCAAGTGCCGGAAGAAGATTGTGAAGGCGGCGGTTGTAAGATCTAAACCGCAATAAACATTAAGACCCCAGAGAAGTTATCTTCTCTGGGTTTAAAGCATTAACAGGGTCCGTTTTATTGCGGGTCTTTAAAGGATTTGAGGCATTTATGGCTTACAGTACTTTTTCTCAACAAAAAAATGACCAACTAAAAGAACCAATGTTCTTGGGTCAGTCGGTAAACGTTGCACGTTACGACCAACAGAAATTCGAAATCTTCGAAAAGTTGATCGAAAAGCAGCTTTCTTTCTTCTGGCGTCCAGAAGAAGTAGACGTGTCTAGCGACCGTATCGACTACAACAAGCTTCCTGAGCATGAAAAGCACATCTTCATCTCTAACCTGAAGTACCAAACACTTCTAGATTCAATCCAAGGCCGCAGCCCTAACGTTGCCCTACTTCCTTTGGTATCACTGCCAGAAGTTGAAACTTGGATTGAGACTTGGTCATTCTCTGAAACGATTCACTCTCGTTCATACACGCACATCATCCGTAACATCGTGAATGATCCAGGCGTAGTATTCGACGATATCGTTGAGAACGAAGAGATCCTGAAACGTGCGAAAGACATCGCGTTTTACTACGATGATTTGATCAAGCTGACGGCTGACTACCACCGCTACGGTGAAGGCAACCACAACATCAACGGCGAAGACGTTAAGATTTCACTTCATGATCTGAAGAAGAAGCTTTACGTATGCCTAATGTCTGTAAATGCACTGGAAGCGATTCGTTTCTACGTAAGCTTTGCATGTTCATTTGCATTCGCAGAGCGTGAGCTAATGGAAGGTAACGCGAAGATCATCAAGCTAATCGCTCGTGATGAAGCACTTCACCTTACTGGTACACAGCACATGATCAACTTGCTACGTAATGGCCAAGATGACTTCGAATTCATGCAGATCGCTGAAGAGTGTAAGCAAGAGTGTTTCGACCTATTCAAAGAAGCGGCTGAGCAAGAAAAAGAGTGGGCAGAATACCTATTCAAAGATGGTTCTATGATTGGTCTAAACAAAGATATTCTTTGCCAATACGTTGAGTACATCACTAACATCCGTATGCAGGCTGTTGGTCTAGGTACCGCTTACCCAGAAGCAACGTCGAACCCAATTCCATGGATCAACGCTTGGTTGTCTTCAGATAACGTTCAAGTTGCTCCACAAGAAGCTGAAATCAGTTCTTACCTAGTTGGCCAAATCGACAACGAAGTAAAAGCTGACGACTTTGAAGGGTTTGAGCTGTAATGCCAACAATCAAAATCAACAAGCTGACTTCTATTGAATCTAACCCTTCAAATACTCTGTTGGAAACAATGGAACAAGCGGGGTTAGAGCCGGAATACAACTGCCGAGATGGCCACTGTGGCGCTTGCCGCTGTACGTTGGATTCTGGTGAAGTCGAGTACGTTGGTTTTGCTATGGCTTACACACAAGCCAATGAAATTTTGCCATGCATCTGCAAAGCAAAAACTGAGCTATCGCTGAGTAACGTTATTCATAGAAGCAAGCAAAAACGCGCATAAGCCAACTGGCTTTAGGTCGCTTTGCTCGAATAACTTCAATAAGAACTAAAAAGGGTCCGCTTCCTCTAGGAATGCGGACCCTTTTCTATTTATGTCTTTAGGTATCTGAGACGACTCGCCTCTCACTCAACCAAAGCCTTTCTGCTAACTTGCTGCCACAAAGCCAAACCAGACGTTTACTACTGAATAAGGTTCAAAGTCACTGAGCCAATGTAACAAGCGCTTCGGCACTCTCCGCAGCCGTTACACTTATCTTTGTCCACCGTAGGCAACTCCCCTGCTTCGATTTGAATCGCACTTGCTGAACAAGCAGCTTGGCATGCTGAACATTCCATTTGCATGTAGTTATTACAGCTATCAGCAAAGCTAGGCTTGAGGTCGATATAAGGTGTGACCGTTGGATGAAGCGCGCCAGTCGGACACACTTCAGTGCATTTGTTACACATAGAACAACTGTTGTAATCCAAATTCAGCAGCGCACTGCCCTCTAGCATCTCAATAACGCTATTCGGACACGCTTGCTCACACAACCCACAACCGTCGCAAAGACGCTCAAACAGCACCTCATCGACCGCTCTTGGCGGCCTTGCATGCGAGCGTTGTGACTTCTCTTCATAATTCGCGGCGGCTTTAACCGGTTTAGAAAGTCGAGTTAAGAAACCGCGTCTATTTGAATTTATTTGTTCAGACATTAGTCGATATATAACTTTTTGGCAGCAACGTTTATTTTATATTCAGATGTTAGGTATTTAAGCCAATCTATTACATCAGTTGATAACTTCTTATAAAAAGATAGTTCTGATGCTGTATTTAATTTTTCCAAATAAACACGAGACCAAGTTAATAAATGGATCTCTAATAATTCACGCGCTGAATCAATATTATTATTCTCTAACAAATACGCATGGGCGAATAACATTAAACCAAATTGATCTTCCGGTTCTCTTAAGCCCGTGTCTAATTCAATCTGATTCAATTCTAAAAACTGTCGATACTTTACAGTAGAAGCACCGAACACAATGCGGTCTTTATCTAGGTAAACAGATCCCCAAGGCGGAGCTGGCATGTCGCCAACGCCTTCAAACAGGCGGCTAAACTCCGCTGAGAGTGCATCTTCGTCTTCACTTATCAATGCGAGCAAGCATTCTTCGGAGAGCACTTCACTCTCCACCAAAGCTTCGACAATGGTGATCAACTGTTCTTTACTTGTCGCTTGATAAAATAGCGAACCCAATAATTTATGCGTATCGATAATCATTATTATTTATACCGTTATAGGTTTAAAGATAATTATATTAATAAATACATTTAATTCTTTGATCCATTTTATACATTCGATTCATAACATTTAAATTTCGCTCTTATTTGATGCCAATCAATCAATATTTAAAAATTAAAAGACAAAAACAAAACTACCTATAAAGTGCTAGTCATCAATAACAATAGGCATCTTAGAATGACGAATAAGAAAGAATCTGGGGTAATGAATCTTACTCGAAGAGGCTTCATGAAGGCTTCTTCTGCAGTAGGCAGCGCAGCTGCACTCGCAGGCGGTATTGCGTTACCTTTCAAATCCAAACCCGTAGCGGCTGCGGTTGCTGAGAATGTGGATGAGAAAATCGTATGGAGTGCATGTACAGTAAACTGTGGCTCTCGCTGCCCATTACGGATGCATGTACAAAACGGTGAAATCAAATACGTAGAAACAGACAACACAGGTACTGACGAATACGGTCATCACCAAGTTCGTGCTTGTCTACGTGGTCGCTCTATGCGTCGCCGTGTTTACAACCCAGATCGCCTGAAATACCCAATGAAACGCGTGGGTAAACGTGGTGAAGGTAAGTTCAAGCGTATTAGCTGGGAAGAGGCTTACGATGAAGTCGCTGGCACCATGCAACGTCTTATCAAAGACTACGGTAACGACACCATCTACCTAAACTACGGTACTGGTACGCTGGGCGGTACGGTAACTAAGTCTTGGCCACCAGCTCAAACGCTGATTGCTCGTCTAATGAACTTAAGTGGTGGTTACCTAAACCATTACGGTGACTACTCAACGGCGCAAATCGCGAAAGGCTTGAGCTACACCTACGGTGGTTGGGCAAACAACAACTCTTTCTCTGACCTAGAGAACACCAAGCTTAACATCCAATTTGGTAACAACCCTGCTGAGACTCGTATGTCTGGCGGCGGTCTGATTCACCATTACGTAGAAAGCAAAAACAAATCGAACGCAAGAACGATCATCATCGACCCTCGCTACACCGATACTGCCGGTGGCCGTGAAGATCAATGGATCCCAATCCGTCCTTCTACAGATGCTGCATTGGTTGCTGGTCTTGCGCACGTGATGATCACTGAAGACCTTGTCGACCAACCGTTCCTAGATAAATACTGCGTAGGTTACGACGAGAAGACACTGCCGGCATCGGCGCCTAAAAACAGCGACTACAAATCTTACATCCTAGGTTTAGGTGAAGATGGCGTAGAGAAGACACCAGAATGGGCTTCTAAGATCACCGGTATTCCCGTTGATACTATCGTTAAGCTTGGTCGTGAGATGGGCACAGCAAAACCGTGCGCAATCCACCAAGGCTGGGGCCTGCAACGTACTGCGAACGGTGAGCTAGCGTGTCGTGCAATCGCAATGCTGTCATTACTCACCGGTTCTGTGGGTGTGTCTGGCGGTTCAACAGGTGCTCGTGAAAGTGACATCAACATTCCGTTTGTTCGCTTCCCTACTGTGCCAAACCCAGTTGAAACGTCTATTTCAATGTTCATGTGGACAGATGCAATTTACCGTCACCATGAAATGACCGACATCACTGACGGTGTTCGCGGTGCAGAGCGCCTTAAGAACCCAATCAAGATGATCTGGAACTACGCAGGTAACTGCATCATCAACCAACACTCAGACATCAACAAGACTCACGCGATTCTTCAAGATGAAAGTGCGTGTGAAATGATTGTTGTGGTTGATAACCATATGACTTCTTCAGCGAAATACGCCGATATCATCCTGCCAGACTTAACAACGTCTGAGCAAGACGACTGGTGTATGGATGGTAAAGCAGCGAATATGCCTTACTTCATCTACGCGCAGAAAGCAATCGAACCTCAATTCGAAGCGAAATCTATCTATGAAATGTGCTCTCAGTTAGCTAAGCGTATGAGCGTCGAAAAAGAGTTCACAGAAGGCCGAACTCAAGAGCAATGGATTGAGCATCTTTACGCTGAAACTCGTAAGAACGATCCAACACTGCCAACCTTCGAAGAGATGAAAGATCTAGGTATCTACAAACGTAGCTACGACCACCACTACATTGCTTACGAAGACTTCCGCAAAGATCCAGAAGCGAATCCACTGACCACACCAAGTGGCAAGATCGAGATCTACTCAGAGCAACTGGCTGATATCGCGAAGACTTGGAAGCTGAAAGAAGACGAAGTGATTCACCCACTTCCGATTTACGCGGACTCTTTCGAAGGTCATAACGACCCACTAGCAGAGAAATACCCACTTCAGCTAACCGGTTTCCACTACAAGGCTCGTACTCACTCGACTTACGGCAACGTTGCTGAAATCAAAGCAGCAGCACCGCAAGAATTGTGGATCAACCCGATTGATGCTCAAGAGCGCGGTATTAAAAATGGCGACATGGTGAGTATTTTCAACGACCGTGGCGAAGTTCATATTCCAGCGAAAGTGACACCAAGGATTCTTCCTCGAGTTGTCGCACTAGGCGAAGGTGCATGGTACGCACCAGATGGTCAGAAGATCGACCATGCAGGCTCTATCAACGTGCTGACGACTCAGCGCCCGAGCCCACTTGCTAAGGGTAACCCTCAGCATACAAACCTAGTTCAAATCAAAGCGCTAAACAAAGCATAAGGTAGGTTGGAATGAAACAATACGGCTTTTACATTGATTCAAGTAAATGCACGGGTTGTAAAACCTGTCAGCTTGCTTGTAAAGATTATAACGATCTAGACATCAAAACGAACTACCGTCGCGTATACGAATACGCAGGTGGTGGCTTCACTCAAGATGGCGATACCTGGGTTCAGAAAGATGTCTTTTCTTACTACCTATCTATCGCTTGTAACCACTGTAGTAACCCAGCGTGTGTGAAAGTGTGTCCTTCGGGCGCGATGCACAAGCGTGATGAAGACGGTTTGGTTGTGGTTGATGAGAGCGTATGTATTGGTTGTCAGCACTGTAGCAATGCCTGTCCTTACGGCGCACCACAATACAATGCTAAGAAAGGTCACATGACTAAATGCGATGGTTGTTACCAACGTGTTTCTGAAGGCAAACAGCCTATCTGTGTTGAGTCTTGCCCACTTCGCGCGTTGGAGTTTGGCGAAATCAATACACTTCGCGAGAAGTACGGCTCTGGTGCGGATGTGGCTCCACTGCCATCTTCAACAGAAACGCTACCGAACATCGTGATTAAGCTGAACAAAAACGCGAAGCCGACTGGCGATACCAGTGGTCACCTAGCAAACCCGAAGGAGGTGTAAGATGATTTTTCATGAGTGGTCTTTAATCTTCTTTACTGTGCTGGCGCAAACTGCGGTTGGTGGTTACTTACTGATTGGCGCACGTGCACTGGTACTTGGTCATGACGAAGAGAAGCTGAACAGCTACAAGGTTCCAATGTTCATTCTGTGGGCACTAATGGGTCTTGGCTTCATGTTCTCGACAACGCACCTTGGTTCTCCACTGCGCGCGTTTAATGCCTTTAACCAACTAGGCTCTGCTTGGTTGTCTAACGAAGTGTTCTTCGGTGCGGCATTCTTCGCTGTCGGTGGCCTGCAATGGCTATTGTCTGTGCTTAAGAAAGGTGGCGTTGCTATCCAGAAAGCACTGATGGTTAGCGCGATGGTGTTGGGTGTTATCTTCATGTACGCAATGATCAACGTATACATGATCAACACTGTACCGACGTGGGACAACATCTACACACCACTGAGCTTCATCATGACGATGGTTGTGGGAGGCTTGCTGCTGTCTCAGTTTGTGATTGTATTCGCAAAAGACAGCCGCTTTACGGTTGACCGTAACATCACCATGCTGGCTGTTATCGCAGTTGCTATCAGCTTGCTTGTGACCGTAGGAAAACTGAACCTAATCGGTGACATCCAAACTTCAGCGGCAAAAGCATCTGAGTTGGTTGACGGTTTAGGCAACTATGTGATTCTTCAAGTTGCATTGTTGATGGCAAGCTTGTTGATTTGGATTCTACCTATGCTGAACAAAGCAAAAGTGAACCCAGTAAACCTAGGCTTAGCATTGGTACTGTTCTTGGCTTCAGAGTTAATCGGCCGTGGTTTGTTCTATAGTCTACATATGACAAGCGGTTTGTAATCAAGTTCTTACAGACATGAGTTACGTGTAAACATAGCTGCTTGTTTGGTTATCTAGAAGGCTAGATAAACTAAAGGCCCAACACCTATTTAGATGTTGGGCCTTTTTATTTCGTTTTTTCTCGCGTTTTTAGTACAGACTTGGTTAGCTCGCCTAAATACTTACTTAATAATAGCCGCTGGAATAAACATGTCTTTCAATCGCTTAACCGAAGAGTAAGTACCAAACATCGGTTTGTTGTCTAAATGCCTTCTCAGCATATCGGCAGCAACGGTCTTAATCACGTTACGTTGGTCTTCGCGTGAGTATTGACGATAAAATTCAAGCACCTGGCCCCACTCTCCCGCTTCGGTCGACAATGCAACGCTGAATGTGTTGCCTTCTAACTTGCCAGTCACCAAAGCTAGCTCAGTACCGCACTTCTCTCTTGTTGCTCCAGCCAGAGCAAAGGTTGCCGCTAATGGATCGCTCTTCTCAAGTTCACTCTCTTTTGGCTCAGCCATCACCCACGAATGCCCGAAGCAATCTTCAACCTGCTCATTCAATTGCAGCCACGCTGACAATGCGCCTTTGGTCGACACTTCAGAGACAGATAACGTCTTCTTTTTCTCAGCCATGATGTGTCCAATATGATCAATCATAGGCTCATCAACACTGACGACATTACTTTCTAGCAACTTGTAAACCATTTGCAGCAACTTAACGCGAGTTTCTAAGTCTGCCTTAGGACCAAACAGTTTCACCTCAATGAACGGCAGATAAGAGCGATAACCCAACTCATAACCTTCTGGCAGCTTTAATTGGTCCAAAACATCGGAGATACCGGATTCAGACAAACCAAACGTAAACAGTCGACTGCATTCAGAGGCAACCACTTGAGGGTAAGTACGCGACAAATCAGGAATAATCTCAAACGTCACCATGCGTTTGAATTCACTCGGTACACCCGGAGTGAAATAGAAAGTCGCATCATTGATTTTCAGTTTGAAGCCGCAAGCCGTCCCCACAGGGTTATCGACAATCTCTGAACTCGCTGGCAGCAATGCTTGTTTAAGGTTGCTATCCGGCATCGGCATACCGCGTCCAGAAAACATCTCTTCCATACGAGTCAGCCATTCAGGGAACATGACGAGTTTCTGCTCTGAAGCCGTTGCAGCAGCTGCAGCACTCATATCATCAGTTGTCGGTCCTAATCCACCATTAACGATAACCACATCATAGTTAAAACTCAGCATCAGCAGTTCTTCAACTAGAGCATTCATTTGGTCACCCACAGTCGAACGTTTCGCTAGGGCAAAACCGTGCTGATAAAACTCAGCAGACATCCAAGCTGCGTTTGTGTCTACAATGTCCCCATGAAGAACTTCTTCACCAGTGCTTAACATTGCGATTTTCGTCATATTTCTATCCTTTGTAGTCATAAAAAGACACTGCATTATTTACAAACTGGTCTATGGTTGAGTTTGAGACATTTCATCTTTTCACAAATATTAATAATGTTAAATCTAAGGTTTTCTTAGGAAAAGCAATAAATTATTAGTTCCCTAAATCAGGCATTTAATAGATAATTGTGACTCTGATCAATTCTTAACTTCTCATGGAGACCCTTGTGGCCAAATCACCGTTACTAACGAAGGTTACTGCTGCATTTTCAATGCTAATGTCAGTTAACTCGGTTGCAAGCCAATACGACTTCGACCAGCCAATCAACCTTTCTTACTCGGATGAATGTGCTCAAGATTACTGTGTTAATGAAAGCTTGTACACCTACAAGCCTAGCAAGAACTATGCACTAAGCGAATCAAGTGATCAGTACGATCTAACGATCGATAAGCAACCAATCTACCTTACTGTCAGCGATGGCAAAGATTGGGATTACTTAATGGGTCAAACCTACACAATTCTTGGCCTAAGTGTCGCAACCGTTGGTCTAATGACTCTTTTACCTGAAAGTATCACTAAGTGGGATGATGACCAACGTGATATCAGCGCACTGGGTAAAAAATGGAAAGATAACGTTTCCGAAGGCCCAGTATGGGACCGTGACGAACACTTCCTAAACTACGTGATGCACCCTTATTTCGGTGGTGTTTACTACACCGCAGCTCGACATGCTGGTTACGACGAGTTTGAGTCTTTCTTATACTCTTGGACAATGTCGACCTTCTTCTGGGAATATGGCGTAGAAGCGTTTGCTGAAGTACCGTCATGGCAAGATCTCTTCATCACACCTTTCTTCGGTGCGGTTGTGGGTGAAATAATGCTAGAAACCGAGCAAGATATCGTTGCTTCTGGTGGCGAAGTGATGGGTTCTCAAACCATGGGTGATGTTTCGTTATTCTTCCTTAACCCTGTTGGCCATATCCACTACTGGGTAAGTGATGCATGGGGTGGTGACGCAGAAGTTAATCTGAATACTAACCCTTGGTGGGATAACCAAGACGCCGCTCGATTCGCCTACGATGCTGGCGCACGATACGATTCTCAATTTGTTGGTATGAACTTTAAAGTAACGTTCTAAATCGTCTTTCAGTCTATGAATTTCAAGTTACTGCATTCCTAATAAAAGCGACAACTCTTGTAAAAAGCGGCTCTCTAGCCGCTTTTTTTGTGCCCTACTCTTCATTCTCTTTTTTTACATCACAGCTTAGTTTCAAAAATTGACATAGGTCAAACATTGTTCGATGTAAACTTCTACACTGAAATTAAAGAACTTTATCGCGTGATATCAAACATTTAATTAGCAACGAATCATTGAAACTTTGGGGGCTGATATGAACAGTACATTTATCGTAAACTTTATCGGAAAAGCATCACCAGCAACAATCAAACAACTTGCTGCGGTTACTCACGAAAACGACGGCAAATGGCTCATCAGTAAAGTGAACTTTATTGAAGACCAAGTCGCAGGCGTACTTAAGGTTCAACTTCCAGCCATCAACGAATCGATTGTCAAAGAAGCTTTCAGCGCCAATCCAGATCTCATCGTACAGTTTGTCGATTCAGATCATACGCACAATGCTCAAGACACAATCCATCACCTAAGACTCGACTCTAACGACAGAGCGGGTATCGTCAACGAAGTGACACATGTATTGGACAGACAAGGGATCAGCATTCTTGATATGGATTGCCACCGAGTTTTCATCGCTGGCGGCGGTGGTGTTAGCTCAAGCTTATTTACTTCCAAGATTGCCGTTAAGCTACCAATCGAAGTTTTGATTGATGACGTAGTGAATGAACTAGAAACACTCAGCGAAGATACTAGAGTGATGATTGAGAGCTAAGTTACCTACCCTCCCGACAATGGATTCGTTGTTGGGAGGTTAACTAATGAGAAACACACTTCACTTACATAAATCACAAAAATACAAATAAAAAGGATAGAAACACATAACCTATACATATGAAACCAAGCATTTATATGGATTTATTGTTACCATAGATATCTTATATAATTTAGTAGCTTAGGTTGATACATGGAAAGAAAAAGGTCGAGTTGGCAACTCAATGCCATCTCAGTAATCCTTCTCACAACACTATTTAGCGGCTGTAAAAGCGGCCATGAAAATAATGACAGTGGAACAACAACGACAGGAACCAGTACTGGTTCATCCTCTTCCCCGGTTACTGTTAGCCTCCCTAATAGTGTTTCATTGTCTGAACCACAATCAGGGTCAAAAACAGAGTCGATCACCGTTTCTCTTTCCGAAGCCTTAAGCCAAGATCTAACCTTGACGATCTCAACCAGTGACGTGACGACACGTTCCAGTGGTGCGTTCAAGAACTACGATGTTATCTCTAGCCAAAACGTCAAGATTGCGGCAGGAGCAACAAACGCAGCTCTGCCATTAAACCTTGTGCACAATAATCTGTATGAAGGAAGTAAAACACTTCATTACTCTATTAGCGCAGATGGTAGCGATCTATATAAGATCGACAATGCTCAAACAAATGTGACGTTATCCGATAGTGATTCTGAACCAAGTATTCGCTATAGCGACACCAGCAAAGTGGTCTTAGAAGGGGATAGTGACAGCAGTAACATTGAGTTAAGCCACTATTCCTACCAAGATATTACCGTTACGCTAGAAAAAAGTGGGACAGCTTCAAATGATGATTACACCAGTAATCTTAGTAGCATGACTATTACGATTCCCGCCGAAAGTTTAACGCACGCAATAAAAGTAACAGCCAAACAAGATAGGCTAAGTGAAGGCGGGGAATCGGTTATATTCGCCATGTCCAGTAGCGGAAATACCTCGATCGATAGCGATCACAACTCACTGTCATTTTATATACCCGGTGATAGACAGATTAACGATACGGGTTTTGCTACCTACTCTGATGGTGCAACCCACGATTTAATATCAGCGCCAGCTAATTACCCCGGGCAAGATGCCAGTTATGGTTTGGATAGTACTAACGGTACAGACCACTCAGACGGTCAATACGGCTTTAAATTCACTAAATTAGATTACAGTGGCAACATTCTTCCAAATAGCGCCACGGATTGGTCTTGCGTTCGAGATGAACGAACAGGTATGTATATTGAAGCCAAACAGCAACCAATCGACTTACCAAATCAAAGCGCAATCGATCAATGGTTAGAAGATTACGCCAATGCCCCTGATGCAAACCCGTACCCATATTCGACAAAATCGGCCTACTGGCGCAGCGCTGCCTACCAATACACATGGTATGATTCAGTTTCCACAACGAATGGCGGTTCTGCCGGTCATAAAAATGATGAACTTCTGGCTGACGGACCAATTTCTTCTGCGTGTGCTTACTCGACCAATTCTTCAGGTAATAGACGTTGTGATGCCGAAGGTTACTTAGCCAACCTAAATAGCTTTGGTGCATGTGGCGTCAATAACTGGCGTTTGCCTTCTCCTGCAGAAGCTCGTTCATTTATTAACTATAATGTGGGCACTATTGACCCAACGACTGTTGATTACTTCCCATACATCAAGAACGTAAGCTCTGTTGATACTATTTTTACGCAGTCCACTTCTGTTGGAGCCAGCAGCAGTGCATGGTGTATGAATACATCAAGCGGGCAAATGAAACTTTGTAACAAAGGCACTTATCAAGGTGTTATCGCAGTAAGTGGAGTAATCGAATAATGAAACTTAAATATTATGTTTTAGCAACCCTATTTGCTCCGAGTTTAAGCTCCGCTCAAACCTGTGTTGACAATCAACCCGCTTCCCAAACTGATGGTCAATTCATCGACCGCCAAGATGGAACGATTTTAGATACACACACCAACCTGTTATGGGCCAAATGCAGTCTCGGGGAAGCCTATGATATAGAAAGTAATCTTTGTAGCGGGTTCCCTACGAACTACATCACTTTTCAAGATGCTTTGGCCGCGGCGGCTGATACAACATTAACAACAATTGGATCTCAAAATAGTTTTAGGCTACCAAATATCAAAGAGCTTGGTTCCATTGTTGATTACCGCTGTACTCAGCCAGCTATTAATCTGAGTTACTTCCCAACAACAATAAATGCACCTTATTGGACAAATACTCCGGACAATAATGGTATCAATACTAATCACGACGGATTGATAATTGACTTCACAGAAGCACAAGAAGTAACCACAAATTCAAGTGGGATGACCCTTATCCGCTTAGTAAAAGAATTGAACGAGTAAAACATTCTTTCATCAAGTAAGAGTCCAAAATCAAAATGAGCAGCTCACCGGCTGCTCTTTTATTGTTCTGAAGCTTATGACTCAGTTACTTAACTGACCACTGTGACAGAGAACGCTTGAAGTCTTCATAGCCGAATTCATTCAATTTCTGAACTTCGCCACTGCTGCGCTCACAGTAGATTGAAGGCATTTTAAGGCCGTTGAACCAGTTCAGTTTCACCATGGTGTAACCCGCACTGTCCAACAGATGCAGCTTTTGACCAATTTTCAGCGGCTCATCAAAACTCGCTTCGCAGAACTGGTCGCCAGCCAAGCATGAACATGAGCCAATCACATAGTCATGACTACCATTTTCAGACGCTTCTAATACCGATGCTGGTTCATTATAGATAAGCGTATCAAGGCGGTGTGCCTCGGTAGCTGAATCCACAATAGCGGTTTTCTTCACGTTCTCTACGATATCAACCACTGTCACAACCAAGTCAGTTGTTTTAGTGATGATGGCTTCACCCGGCTCAAGGTACATCTGCACGCCGTGCTTTTCAGAGAAGGCTTTTAGCGCAAGACCAAGCTTTTCAATGTCATAGCCCGGCCATGTGAAGAACACACCACCGCCCATGCTCACCCAGTCCAATTTATCTAAATGCTCACCAAACTGTTCTGAGATTGAATCAAGTAGGCCGATAAACGCATCAACGTCTTTGTTCTCACAGTTCATGTGGAACATTACACCATTAATCTCATCGAAGATTTCCGGCTTGATGTGATCAGCTTGCACACCCAAACGCGAGAATTGACGCGCAGGGTTTGCCAAGTCTTGCCCTGCGTAGCTCACTCCTGGATTTAAACGTAAACCCAGCGAAGCCTTACCTTCAACGATATGACGGTACGCTGCGAACTGGCTTTGTGAGTTGAAGATCATCTTGTCGCAGATATCGGCAACTTCTCTCACGTCATCTTCGCTGTAACCCACACTGTAAGCGTGCGTTTCACCACCGAAAGTTTCATGGCCTAGTTTCACTTCGTATGGACCAGAGCTTGTCGTGCCATCGAGGTAAGGTTTGATGATGTCAAACACACCCCATGTCGAGAAACACTTGAGTGCCAATACCAACTTCACACCTGAAATCTCTTTCAGCTGCTTAGCTATCTCTAAATTCGCAATCAACTTTTCTTCGTTGATCATGAAATAAGGCGTTTTTAGTTCGTTGTTTTGCATGTTAATACCTTGCGGCCCTCGAGTTCACGAAGGCACATGATAATCGAACAAAGCCGACGCAACAGCATCGGCTTGTAATTATACGTTCTCGTCAATCATATGACTTTGAATGGAATTCGCAGAGCTTTGACCTTGTCGCTAGGACATCGCGCGGAGTTTACGAACGTAAATGAGCACGATGGACTACGCGACAAGGGCAAAGAGCCAGAAATTACTTCAAAGTATGGATTAGAGGTAGACCGGCTGTAGGCTCTAGCTCTTGAACGTGCCAATCTAGACCGATTTCAGGCATGGTTGCTAGGAACGGGTCTGGGTTTAACTGTTCCATGTTGAACACGCCTTTATCAGCCCATTCGCCACGGAAGAACTGAAGTGCAGCGGTAATTGCTGGAACACCTGTTGTGTAAGAGATCGCTTGGTGCTCTACGTCTTCGTAAGCCACTTCGTGGTCTGCGTTATTGTAGATGAATACGCTGCGCTCTTTACCGTCTTTCTTACCTTGAACCCAAGTACCGATACACGTTAAACCTGTGTAACCCGGGGCCAAAGATGTTGGATCTGGTAGCAGTGCTTTAAGAACATGTAGAGGCTGAACCACAGTGCCATCGTGCAGTGTTAGCGGATCTGGGCTAAGAAGGCCGATATCACGCATGCAGTTGAAGTAGTTCAGGTATGCATCGCCGAAGCCCATCCAGAATTCGATACGCTTAGCTGGGATGAACTCTTTCATTGAACGCACTTCATCGTGTGCCATTGAGTACACTTTATGAGAGCCACAGTTAGGGAATTCAAACTCAAGCATACGAGAGTGACAAGGTACTTGTTTCCACTCTTCATTTTCCCAGTAGAAAGAATCGCCTTGGATCTCAAGCATGTTGGTTTCTGGGTCAAAGTTTGTCGCAAACTTCTTGCCGTGATCGCCAGCATTCACGTCCATCACGTCAATTGAGTCAATCTCATCGAACAAGTGCTTAACCGCGTACGCCGCAAAGATTGATACCACACCTGGATCAAAACCAGCGCCAAGAATACCTGTGATGCCCGCTTCAGCGAACTTCTCACGGTAACCCCATTGCCAATCGTAGGCTTGTGGTACTTGTTGACCTTCAGAACATAGGTCAACCGCTACCGATGTATCTAGGTAAGAGACTTTAGATTGGTAACACGCTTCCATGATCGCCATGTTTACCCAAGGAGGACCAGCATTGATCACTAGATCCGGCTTAACTTCTTTAATCAAAGCAACAAGCGCATCAACATCGTCAGCGTCTACTGAACGTGCTTCTAGTTTCTTAGTTGAATCTTTAAGGTTGTTTTTGCCCTTGATAGATTCGATGATTTTTTCACACTTCGCGATTGTGCGAGAAGCGATCGTGATATCACCCAGTACTTCGTTATTTTGTGCTGCTTTATGTGCAACAACCCAACCGACGCCGCCTGCACCAATTTGTAGAATAGCCATAGTTTTAATTACCCTTGTTGTTCTGCTAGCTCAATAGCTAAAGTTTGAATTTTGTTAATTAGAGATTTGAAATCTGATGTCGTTAAGCACGGATTCAAGATAGTGAATTTCAGCGCACTTTTACCATCAACGACCGTTTCGCCAAGCACGGCAACACCACGAGTCAGCGCTTCCAGTCTTAACGTTTGATTCAGTTTGTCCAAATCCATAGCGCTGTTTGCTGATTGCCCATTACTAGGAACCGAACGGAACAGCACAGTCGACAGTGACGGCTCAGCAAGCAACTCGAAATCGTCATGCTCCTGAATCAGATCAGCAACTTCAAGCGTCTGCTCTAGAAGATGGTCGTACATATCACCCAGTTGCTTTGGTCCAACGCTTTGCATCGTCATGAACACTTTCAGTGCATCGAAACGCTTGGTGGTCGCAATAGACTTATCGACTAGATTCGGCAGTTCATCGTGCTCGCGATTCAAATAGTCTGCATGATGCAGTAGGTACTTAAAGTTCGCTTTGTCTTTGAGAAGCACTGCGCCACAGCTGATGGTTTGGAAGAACAACTTGTGGAAATCAACGCTCACTGAATCCGCTTTCTCGATGCCTTTCAGGCGAGCTTTATGGCTACTTAAAATAAGTGCGCCACCGTAAGCACTGTCGACATGGAACCAAAGATCTTGTTGGCTTGCGATGTCTGCAATCGCTTCCAGGTCATCGATAGCACCGTGATCGGTTGTACCCGCCGTGCCAACCACAGCAAAAGGAATCAACCCTTGAGCTTTAAGTGCTTTCACTTCTGCGTCTAACAAATCAGCTTTGATGGTGCCGTTTGCATTGGTATCAACACAGCACACTGCCGCTTCGCCTAATCCCATTAAAGATGCGGATTTTTGAACCGTGAAGTGAGATTTCTTTGAACATAAGATACGCAGTTTGCTC
The DNA here is from genome assembly GCF_025195005.1 of Vibrio sp. NC2. Classification (NCBI taxonomy): domain Bacteria; kingdom Pseudomonadati; phylum Pseudomonadota; class Gammaproteobacteria; order Vibrionales; family Vibrionaceae; genus Vibrio; species Vibrio sp. NC2. The sequence continues at coordinate 3,289 of NZ_JANVFC010000013.1, read as the reverse complement.
GCGTACTCTGGCAAACCTAACTTTTGGATTGAGTGGCCATCGTGCTTATCGGCAACCCAGTCTCTCGCTAGCAATAAACCCATTAGGTTACTTTGCGTGCCGCCGCTTGTAAAAACACCATCAGCTTGATCGCCAAGTTGGTATTTCTCACACATCCAATCCACGACTCGTTGTTCAACATAAGTCGCTGCAGATGCTTGGTCCCATGAATCCATTGATTGATTCAACGCCGCGATAATGGATTCCGCAGCAACAGAAGCCATAAGAGGAGGCGTGTGAAGGTGTGCAATACAGTCTGGGTGTTGCACAAAGATAGAGTTCGCTGCAACTAAGTCAGCCGTGCTATCCACAACATCAACCAACGCGTGTTGGTTGTTATCGAGGTCAACAGCTTTGATGGCTGCTTCTAGCACTTTAGGGTCTAAACCTGAGTAAGGGGCTTCAACCTGTTCAAAAACCGCTTTCATCGCTTGAGTAGTTTGGTTCATCACGTTAGCAAATTCGTTGCTACCGCCTAAACCCGTCTGGATGAAATGCTTGTTCCATTCTTGATTTGATTCTTCGCTTTGTGTTTGGTCTTGTTTTAAACCACCACCCGCTGCGATGATGGCTTCTTCCATCACTAGCAATGCAAAGTCGATTTGTTCGAAAGAGATAATCATTGGTGGAAGGAAACGAATAACCGAACCATCACGACCACCCTTTTCGACCATCAAGCCACGCTCTAACGCCGCTCGTTGAATCGCTAGAGTCAGTTCGCCGTCTGATTGAGGCTCACCAAATTTATTAAGCTCGCCATTCGGTTGCTTGATCTCAGCGCCAAGCATCAGGCCTTTACCACGAACTTCAGCAATACAGTTCACACGCGATTGAATCTTCTCAAGCCCATGACGTAAATATTGGCCTGCGATGTTCGCGTGCTCAACCAAACCATCACGTTCGATGATTTCCAACGCCTTAGCGCCAGATACCATTGCCAACTGATTACCACGGAATGTGCCGGTGTGCTCACCCGCTTTCCAAGTATCAATGCTCTTATCGAATACAAGCAGCGACATAGGCAGTCCGCCACCAATCGCCTTCGACAGGCACAAGATATCAGGATTAACACCAGATTCTTCAAACGCAAAGCGATGGCCGGTTTTACCCACACCACATTGAATTTCATCAAAGATCAGTAGGATGCCGTGCTCATCACAGATGCGACGTAAACCTTGCAGCCAAGATGCCGGAGCTGGAATCACGCCACCCTCACCTTGTACAGGCTCAACGATCATGGCAGCCGGTTTCATGATGCCGGATTCGTCGTCATTCAACATACGTTCGATATAACGAATGCTCGCGTTAGCACCCGCTTCGCCACCAATGCCAAACGGGCAGCGAAGGTTGTATGGGAAAGGCATGAAATGTACGTCAGACATCAAGCCGCTACGACGCTCTTTAGTTCCGAGGTTACCCATCATGCCCATGGTGCCGTTAGTCATGCCATGGTAAGCACCACGGAAAGCAAACATGGTGTTACGACCTGTTGTTTGCTTGGCTAGCTTGATAGCCGCTTCCACAGCATCAGCGCCAGATGGACCACAGAATTGAAGAACAGAGTTAGTTGAAAAGTCTTGAGGGAGAAAAGCTTTAACTCGCTTGATAAACGTCTCTTTTGCTTGAGTCGTAATATCAAGTGTTTGGTATGGCAAACCAGAATCGAGTTGATCTTTAAGTGCTTGGTTGATTTCAGGGTGGTTGTAACCCAAAGAAAGTGTACCAGCACCGGCTAAGCAATCGAGAAAGAGTTGGCCACGAGTATCTTCAACTAAAACACCGCATGCTCGTTTAATAGCAATAGGCAGGCGTCTTGGGTAAGAGCGTACATCCGACTCATGCTGTTCTTGCTCAAGCAAAATAGCGTCAGGTGTTAGGTCGTAAGTTCCCTCAACGATAGGAACCATAGTTGAAAATGAATTTGCGATATTATTAATATCGACTTCAAAGGCGGTAGTCATAAAAATCCCCTTGAATGTGTTCATACTCACCTCCATCAGACGCAATTGCACACCGTCCCTCTATTGATTTAGAGAGAATTCATAGTGAAACACGCGTATTGTCTAGAAATGAGATATAGCTGTACGCTCGCATAAGTCAAATGACGAATACGAAATTAGGCCGTCTTAGGACAGCAAAAAATAGTTAGCGCGAGCTCAAGGTTCAGTAATGCTACTGTTTTGAAGAATTGGACATTTTTGCAGTATCGGACAGCTATGAAGAACTGGCCCTTTTGGAAATGCAGAGCTGATTAGCAATGTTGTTATTAGTGTGTTCAATGTTGGGTTTCCCATTAGCATGGCGAATTGCGCCATAAGTATCCCGTCTATCAGCTAAAGGCTAGCTGATACCTACCCTACGTAATGTCCCAATCAGCAAGAATGGTCACTACGCGTATCCCCCAGAAGCAATCAATGCTCTTTTTGAACATTGATCATTCCGAGATTGCGCGAGAAAGTAACATAAAGTGAAATGAACGATCAATAGTTTTCAATAATAGCTTGGTAAATAGCAGCAGTGATTCAAAAATTGCCGAAAATATCGTCAACTTATTTTTTAGGTAAGGAGATCCCCAGTTCATTCGTTCCTCATGCCTGAGGATGACGACGTGGGTATACAGGCGGTGTTAGTGATGGCTTTGAGGCTGTGGCGCCTTTCCGTCATTCCGTCATTCCGTAGCGTGAAGAATGAGTTCATAGGGAGTCCTTACAACATGTCGCTGTATTGCTTTATTCAGAAACTATCTGGTGCAATAGGTTAAACACAAGTTAATCAGCAGACGATAAGTAGATCCCCGGTTCGCTCGTTCCTCACGCCCGAGGATGACGACGCGGGTATACAAACGTTGCTAGTGTGGCTTTGAGATCTCAGCACCCTTTCGTCATTCCCTAGTACGAGGAACGAGTTCATAGGGAATCTTGCTTTTAAAACGAAGTTAAAGGTTTGAGAATTTCAATATGTTACCCACCGTCTAACTAGGGGAATCAAATAGGAAAAATGTGAGACCAGAAAAAGCTGAACGGCAGAAACCAAAAAGCCCGAACATTTCTGTTCGGGCTTTTTAATTTGGAGCGATACATCGGGTTCGAACCGATGACCTCAACCTTGGCAAGGTTGCGCTCTACCAACTGAGCTAGTATCGCATTTGCTACATCCGTTAAGACGTAGACTTTAATAGATGGTGCCCCGGGCCGGACTTGAACCGGCACAGCGCGAACGCCGAGGGATTTTAAATCCCTTGTGTCTACCA
>NZ_JANVFC010000012.1:0-136391 GCF_025195005.1 Vibrio sp. NC2 | reverse complement strand
ATCAGCTTAGGTTTCAATAAGAAATAGAGCTTACGAGTTCCTAATCGAGGCATGAAGCGTCTTAGTTCAAGGACCATCCCTTTCACAGGAGCAAGCTCAGCCTGACGAGTGGTCTCACGCTTTTCTCTCTGATAGACACACTGACGAGATATATTGAGCAATGAACAAGCTTTACTTAAGCTTACTTTCTTCTCTTTTTGAAGGCTTCTTGCTCCTTCGCTATATACTTTTTTCTTAGCGACATCCCGTGCTCAGCATCAAGAATATCAACAACCCTATTGAGAAGAAGGCATCTGAGACGTTCATCTTCGAGCTCTTGTTCAAGTCGTTTTATTTTTTGGGCAGGCGTTTCATTTGCTCTTGGTGATTTAGGCATCGTGTTCTTCCTTGGATTGGTAGTCCAATCCATTTTTCCATGCTTCCTTAACCAAGTAAGAACGGTTGAACGACCTTGTATGCCGTAAATTGATTGGGCTTGTTTATAGGTCATGTCGCCTTTTTCAATGGCGTCTACAACCTGTAATTTAAAGCCTAGTGTGTAATCACGCTGAGTGCGCTTAATGTAGTGTTTATTTGGAATGGTCATCATTAGTCCTCAATGTGTAAACACATTTCAGGACGGGACAATCCAATAACACAAAAGGCTGAACGATGATCGTTCAGCCTTTTTCGTTTCTAAAACTGTATTTCAAATAACGGCTTAATCGAACAAAGACGCCAGTTTATTTTCCACAACTGGGCTGATATTAAAGCTCAACATAAAATCTGGACGCGTTTCTTCGTCTTTCTCAAGGTAATAGTTCGCTTCAATGCCAAACTTCCAAGGACGTCCGTTCAACACAGTAGTCTTGCTTACGCTTATATTCAACGGAATTTCCGCCTGATCCTTATTCCAGTCATACGAGAATGTCGGCGCAGAACCTACCGTCCAACCTCCGCCTAATATCTCCACCCAAAAGACTTGTGTCGATGTCTTGTTGATTCGAGTATCAGAATGGTCGGCTCCATCTCCAGAAATACCATACAAGTGGTTGGGGAACATACCAACAACTCGCTCACTACTCGCCTTCCCGAACATAAATTCAGGCCCGATAGCAAATTGATCAGCCGTTAAGTCATTACTACCCGTTGGCAAAGAAGCAAAAAGACCGAAAGCGACAATAGTACCGCCCTCCATTTTAGGCGCATAAGCTAAATCAAATGAGATGTCCGTAACGCCAGACTGGTCCATATGCTGCGATCTTGTTGGTGAATCCATATGGAAATCGTTCTGTACATAAGAGATAGCCGGGCGGAAGATCACTTTGTCACCATTATCCATGGGGAATGGCAATGTCGGCTGTAATACAGTCGCGAAAGCATCCCCTCCACCATCGTAACCACCTGAATACTGAAGCTTTAAATTAAGGCTAGCGTAAGCTGTGTTTGGGTTTGCAAGTTCCTTTGCTGCCTTTTCTGCTGCTTGATCGCTTTCAGATTTCGAAATGTCGACATCAGCGCTAGCAAAATTCGGCGTTAATAATATTCCAGTTATTATCAGTGCAAGTGGTTTACAAGCCATGAGCCCTCTCTTCAATAGTAAAACAATAAGATGTAACTGCTTATTGAGTATTTTAGAGATTACTGGGCAGTAAAATGGCCATTAAGTGACAGACGGAAATTAGCGAAGCCTAGATAAAGAAACAGACAAAGTATGGATACAAAAATGCCCCAAATCGCTTTGAGGCATTTTCAATTAGTCAGGAAGCTTGGGAGTGTTTACTCCTTTTGCTTATTCCCAATCTAGGATTACTTTACCTGACATACCAGAACGCATCATGTCGAAGCCTTTCTGGAAGTCATCCACTTTGTAGTGGTGAGTAATGATTGGTGTTAGATCTAGGCCTGATTGGATTAGTGAAGCCATCTTGTACCAAGTTTCGAACATCTCACGGCCGTAGATACCTTTGATAACCAAGCCTTTAAAGATTACTTGGTTCCAGTCTACTGCCATATCTGATGGTGGAATACCTAGTAGAGAGATCTTACCGCCGTGGTTCATGTTAGTCAGCATGCTGTTGAACGCAGATGGGTTACCAGACATTTCTAGGCCTACATCGAAGCCTTCAGTCATGCCAAGATCAGCCATTACGTCTTCAAGCTTCTCTTCCATTACGTTTACTGCGCGAGTTACACCCATTTGACGAGCAAGGTCTAGGCGGTATTCGTTTACGTCAGTAATTACAACGTGACGAGCACCAACGTGCTTAGCAACAGCAGCAGCCATGATACCGATTGGACCAGCACCAGTAATTAGCACGTCTTCGCCTACTAGGTCGAAAGAAAGCGCTGTGTGTACTGCGTTACCAAACGGGTCAAAGATTGATGCTAGATCGTCAGAGATTTCTGCTGGGATCTTAAATGCGTTGAACGCAGGGATCACAAGGAACTCAGAGAACGCACCAGTGCGGTTAACACCAACACCTGTTGTGTTACGACAAAGGTGAGTACGGCCGCCACGACAGTTACGACAGTGACCACATGTGATGTGACCTTCGCCAGATACACGGTCGCCGATTTCAAAACCACGAACTTCTTGGCCGATGCCAACAACTTCACCCACGTATTCGTGACCTACTACCATAGGTACTGGGATTGTGTTTTGTGACCACTCATCCCAGTTGTAGATGTGTACGTCTGTACCACAAATTGCGGTTTTCTTAATACGGATAAGAAGATCATTATGACCCATTTCAGGTTTTTCAACCTCAGTCATCCAGATGCCTTCTTCAGGCTTAAGCTTAGAAAGTGCTTTAATTTTCATAATGTTATCCAGTTCATCTCGCCTAACAGTAAGGCGAGAATCAAAAATCTATATGTTCTATTGGGTGTTGTTCTATCTAATCAAAGGATGCAAAGGCACCCCTTTAAAATTAGATGATAGCCATGTCTTTACCAACTTGGATGAACGCATCAATTGCGCGATCCAGTTGCTCACGAGAGTGTGCAGCAGACATTTGCGTACGGATACGAGCTTGGCCTTTTGGTACTACAGGGAAAGAGAAGCCTACAACGTAGATGCCTTTCTCTAGTGCGCGCTCTGCGAATTCAGCCGCTACTTTTGCATCACCCAGCATGATTGGGATGATTGCGTGGTCAGCACCGCCCATCGTGAAACCAGCAGCTTCCATGCGAGTACGGAAGTGAGCAGAGTTTTCCCATAGTTGAGTACGTAGGTCACCAGATTCCGCTAGAAGATCTAGAACGCGAATAGAAGCAGATACGATTGCTGGTGCAACAGAGTTAGAGAATAGGTATGGACGAGAACGCTGACGTAACCAGTCGATCACTTCTTTCTTACCAGAAGTGTAACCGCCTGAAGCGCCACCCATTGCTTTACCAAGCGTACCTGTGATGATGTCGATACGGTCAACAACGTTGTGGAACTCGTGAGTACCCGCGCCGTTTTCGCCCATGAAGCCAACTGCGTGAGAATCATCAACCATCACTAGTGCGCCGTACTTGTCAGCAAGGTCACAGATAGCAGGAAGGTTAGCGACTACGCCGTCCATTGAGAACACACCGTCAGTTACGATAAGCGTGTGACGAGCGCCCGCTTCTTTAGCTGCGATAAGTTGTTGTTCTAGCTCTTCCATGTTGTTGTTCGAGTAACGGAAGCGCATTGCTTTACACAGACGAACACCATCAATAATAGATGCGTGGTTTAGAGCATCAGAAATGATTGCGTCTTCTTTGCCTAGAATCGTTTCGAATAGGCCAGCGTTTGCATCAAAGCAAGATGTGTAAAGGATAGTGTCTTCTTTACCAAGAAACGTAGATAGCTTTTGCTCTAGTTCTTTGTGAGAGTCTTGAGTACCACAGATGAAACGTACTGAAGCCATACCAAAGCCGTGCTGATCCATACCATCTTTAGCTGCTTCGATAAGAGCTGGGTGGTTAGCAAGACCTAAGTAGTTGTTTGCACAGAAGTTTAGTACTTCTTCACCAGTCGAGATAGAAACCGCTGCTTTTTGAGCAGAAGTGATAATGCGCTCAGACTTGTAAAGACCTTCTTCTTTAACTTCTTCGATTTGAGTTTGAATCTGTTGGTAAAATGCAGAAGACATTGTCTATTCCTTCCTAATTATTATTCAGCAGCATCGCGCGCCGCATTATGTAGGGGATGTAAACGATTTCAATTCGATCATTTACACTGTAAAACTTATACCCCTATTCTAGTTGAACATCTCCTTCTCGATTATCCCTTTAGTTGGAAAAACATTAATGAATCACAGGCACGAATCGCACTCTAAGCGACACGATTATTTACCAAGCAACTTGAGAACCTTACTATAGCCATCACCAAAGACCGTGATTTTTTCGCCAGCCAACAAAATAAATTTTCTCCAAAAACAACTTCCTTATATAGAATCTGCCGTTAAACTATTGTAATTCACATTATAGTTATCAGCGCTCTCACAACGTCGTAAATTTCTAATATTAGTCCGAGTATGTATGCCAAAAATGATCCCAAACTTTGATCAATTATCTAAGAGTGAGAAAAAGGAGAGTCGTATTAAGCTAATCATGATTAGCTTTCTTTTAGTTTTTACCCTCCTCGTTACCACGGCAATTGGTACTTGGGTAGGAACGAATAAGGTTTTTGAGGTACTTAAACGTATTCATACTACTGGAGAGTTGATATTTTCTTTGGATAGGGCTCGTCTTAACACGTTAGGCTATGTAAGAGATAATAGTGAAAAATATTTAAATGAAGCCTTAAACTATATTGAAAAGGCCAAGGATCTGACATTAGATTTAAATGATCACAATGAAGAAAGAATTCTCGTTCTTATCAGTGAATATAGAGAGAGCTTTTTGGAGTATGTTGCGATAGATAAAGAAAGAAAAGCAATAATAGCCGAGTACGCCGATCGCTCTAATTTGGTAAATAATCACCTAAAGATGGTCCTGAACTTTAACTATGCCTATAGAAACCCTTCCACAATTGAACTGATAAATAGTTTAATCAGTGATAAAACTGCTATAAACAAAAAAATAGTTAGTTCTCTTACTCTTGGCAGAAGGTTAGATACTCAGCAGTTAAATGAAGCTATTGATATTCTGAAAAACATAAAATCCGATTTGAAAGAACTAATACCTCTTATAAAAAACACAGAGAAATCAAACTCTCTCTCAAAACTATCAGAAGACACTGACTTTTACATTGATATCGTTACTAGATTAAACAAGAATAACTATGCCATGATTAAAAACGCTAAAGAAGCAATTCCATCCGTTTTAGAAGCAGAAACAATCATACTTTCTATTCGTGACGAAAGAATTAATAGTGTAAGCGATTTAAAGCTTACTTCTTATCTCATTACGCTACTAACGTTGTTATTTTTCACTGGTATGGTGATGTTAGCATACTTGATTTACCATTCACTAAAGAGTCTAGTAAGGCTTACCCACGAGGCAACACTTGCTAGAGATGAGGCTATATCATCAACAAAAATTAAGTCTCAATTTCTTGCTAATATGAGTCATGAAATCCGAACGCCAATGAACGCGATTATGGGTATGACAGGGCTAGCTTTGAAAACTAACCTAGATGAAAAACAACAAAAGTACATTGAAAGCATTGATATTGCATCTAATCAACTAATCCACATCATTAACGATATTCTTGATACATCAAAGATAGAGTCAGGAAAATTTACTATTGAGTTAAGCCAATTTGACCTAAAGCAACTGTTAAACGATTGTCATAAACTCATGTCAGTTAACGCCCATCACAAAGGGTTGAGTTTAAACTATCAGTGCGATGAAAATGTTCCTAAACTAGTCAAAGGTGACTCATTAAGACTAAACCAAGTTTTACTAAACATTGTAGGTAATGGCATAAAATTTTGTGATAGTGGTTATGTTTCTATCAATGTTAGTTGCCTTGAAAATGACGCTACTAGTGCTCGTGTCTTATTTGAGATTACCGACACTGGTATTGGGATATCCGCTCAAGATCTAGACGATCTTTTTAAGCCTTTCGCTCAAGTAGATAACTCTACTGCTCGGCTATACGGGGGAACAGGACTAGGCTTAATGATAAGCAAACAACTTGTAGAATTAATGGGCGGGAGTTTACACGTTATAAGTACACCTAACAGAGGAAGTACTTTTTCTTTTGATATTCCATTAGGCCTAACTGTGCAAGATGCCGTCAATCACGATTCAAAGATAAAAACCGAATCGCCTAAAATCATTCATCAACTATACGGCAAAAAAATTCTACTTGTTGAAGATAACTATATTAATCAAGAGTTAGTAAAAGAACTATTATTACATATTGTAGATCTCGAAATTTGCGGGAGCGGAGAACAAGCTTTATTGCTTTTACGTTCGAAAGAGTTCGACGGTGTGTTAATGGATTGCCAGCTTCCTTTAATGGACGGGTATCAAACGACATCAGCTATTCGTAATGATCTAAAACTCTCACTCCCTATTATCGCAATGACAGCTAATGTTATGCCTCAAGACAAGCATAAGGCTATCGAATCGGGCATGAATGACCTTATCGCGAAACCTCTAAACACTGAAGACATGTACTCCAAAATGATAACATGGTTTTCTGACAGCAATACCTCACAAGATCCTACACAAGCTCCATCGTCACAGCCTCTAGCTGAAACATCAGAGTTTGATTTACCTGAATGGCTGAAATCCGCTCCACATATTGATCATATATCAGGCTTAAAAGTAAGTGCCGGCAACGTTAACCTTTACCTTAAGTTACTTGATATATTTGCCCACGATTACGAAGGATTTGTGGCAAGAATGGGACATGCCGATGAGATCCACAAATTAAAAGGTACGGCAGGTAACCTAGGGGCAACTCGACTACAACAAGCTTGCGATACTTATGAATACTCTCACAACGAAGATGCTCTCAACGATATAAACTCACAGCTAAGTGCTTTACTTCTACAGATTAGAACTCCTAAAGAACAGGTCGATAAGACATCAACAGAAATTATAAAGGAAGAATCAATGCAACAACTAATTGGACACGTATTGATCGTTGAAGACGATATTGTGAATCAGTTATTACTGAAGAACCAACTTAAAGAGCTGGGACTATCAAGTGATGTTGTTAATGATGGAAATGAGGCCCTATCTCAATTACAAAATCGTAAAGATGGTTATGACTTGATTATAACAGATATTCATATGCCGAACCTTAGCGGCCCTAGCCTCGCTAAGGCTATCAAAGAAGATATCGTAAAGTACGGTTATATCAATATTGTAGGTAGTTCAGGTGATCGCGATTACCAACTTGGTGACTTCCCTAATTTTGATGAGCTAATACTCAAACCTTTTGATGCTCAAACAATTCATAACAAGATCTCAAAATTTCTCATTAGTTCAGATGACGATTCCAGTTTTGATTACCAACAGGAAATTGAAGACAATTTCACTCACTATAGTGCAGAAAATAAGATTGAGATCTATAACGTTATTATTAGTTCTATGACTAAAGACCTGAAGGATTTAGACACCACAGATGACGTTAGAAGTTTGGCTCATAAAATTAAAGGCTCCGCGAATATGTTAGGGATCAGTTCTGTTTCGGAACTTGCACAATCGTTGCAAAATGAAATAGACACAGAGAAGAGTAAAGAAACAATAGAGAGGCTTGAACTCGCTATGACAGCAACAATCAAAGATGTAAAAAACCTTTTAACTAAGGCTCATGTGTGATGGATGAGTTAAGCATCCTCATCGTTGAAGACGATTTGATCCAAAGTACAAGGTTGAAAATTGATTTGAGTTTACTCGGTCATAAGACAACATATGTCGCTAATGATGGATTAGAAGCGTTAAAGCTCATTGAAGCAAAAAAGATCGACTTAATCTTCTGCGATATCAATATGCCTAAGATGGACGGAATCAAATTTCTTCTTCAATTATCAGAAATAGATAATTCTCTTGGTGTTGTTATTGTCACTGCTGTTGAGGACGACATTAGTGAATTAACCGTTAATATCTGTTCTCTATTAAATTTTAAATATCATACGTTGCTAAGAAAATCTGATATCAAGTCAAAACTATTAGAATCAATTGATGGCTTTCACCATCAAATTCAAGAAGAAAAAAATCATCAAACACCACCTCAACTGACTCTGAGTGATGTTAGATGCGCATTTTTAAATAAAAACATTATAAATCACTACCAACCTAAGGTTCTATTTTCAAATAATACACTCGTCGCAGTTGAGGCTCTAGCTAGGGTCAAGCATGAAGATTTAGGTACATTGAGTCCTATATCCTTCATTGAGTGTATGGAAGAAAATGACATGATGGATGAATTGTTCTTTGTCGTACTAAACAATGCTGTAAAAGAAGTTGCCGCTTACCATTATAATATTTCTGTATCTATTAACATGACACAAGGCAACCTAGAAATCCCTAATGTATGTGACCAAATCATAGATGTTTGTGCTCTCCATGACTTTTCACATCATAAGTTAACATTAGAACTCACTGAGTCTCACGCATACCAAAACAATCCAACTGCGCTAGCTACACTAGCAAGATTGCGGATACACGGGTTCAAACTATCAATAGACGATTTTGGGACCGGATATGCCTCATTGGATAAGCTTCTAGATCTACCCTTTACTGAAATGAAGGTCGATAGGCGCTTTATTACCGATTTACCTTCTAAGCCTAAATATCAAGCCTTAGTAAAAATGCTCCTCCAGGTAGCCAACTCTCTTGAGATGAATACCGTTGTAGAAGGTGTTGAGGATATGGCGACTTGGAACATCTTAAAAGAACTCGGCTTTGAACAATGCCAAGGTTATTTTACAGGAGCACCGGTACCACTAGAGAAGCTTCACAACTGTTTGTCAAAGTCAGTAGTTATTTTGGACAATACTTAACGGTTAATCTAGAGCATGTTTCGCAACTCGGCTTTCAGCCAACTCAAAGTTGCGAAGCACATTTAACGTTTCTAATTCTTTTTCGTTATACAATTCTCGACATACCTTAAAGCATGATTTCAATAAGGTTTTCACTTCCCTTGCTCTGAAATTCGAAGGCCAAGCTTGGGTCAAGCACTCGATGATTTGTAAGTTAACTTCTCGAATGTAAGTATTCTTAGACCTTACATCAATCAAACAATCTAAAGCAGCGACAAGCTCTTTTGACTTAATTAAATGAGTAACTTTATCCATATTGGTGTTAACAGCATCAGTTTGCGTTCTATGCTGTTGGGTCAAGGATTTAAGTAACTCAACTTGTGATTTTAACAGCATAGGACTGGAATCACTCTCATCCAATAACACTTTAATTGATCTAATGCATTCACCAAACTCCTTATTAAAGGAAAGTAAGCATAGTAAATAGTTAAAGTGATATTTATTGTAAAATCCTAACACTAAGTCATTTGAATAAATGTGCTTAAGTATCGTAATTGCCTCACTCAACTTACCTTCAAGAATGGATAAATGACACATAATGAGCTCTTGATCAACATCATAACTAGGCTGATAATCATGTTGCTCATCAGTTCGATTATTATTTTTATCCTTAATCAGTGATATCTGCCTAAATTCATTTAATGCTTCTATTTTTAATTTTTTAGGGTCTTCTTCTATTTGGTCTTCATTTATTACTAGGCTATCTTTTTCAATTGAGTCATAAATAAATAGTATACATCGAATGTAATTATAGCGTGACTCTAAGCTGTCTCGATATGTATCAATATTAAGTTCATAATACATCATAAACCTTGCAGCAGCGTTTCTATAATCACCTTGAGAAACACATAGGTTTGCAATAACCAATTCCCTTTCAGGGTTACCAGGAGTCAATTCTGAAATAATAGAAAACTGTTTTATCGCTTTAGGAATATCACCATTATAAATGTCATATTTTGCATTTAACGTCATGGCTTGTGTCGAATTAGGCACCTTTGCTAGCATTTTTTCGACAATAAATTGAGCTCTAGCAAACTCACCCAGTTCTATTAAGCTATCGGCTAAACCCGCATTTGCCCACTCAACATCTTTTTCAACAATAATTGAGTCATAAAGCTCTTTCGCTTCATTAAACATGTTTAACAATGCGTAGAACTCCCCTCTAAATTTTTGTATTAGAAAGTGGTATTGAGGATATTTAAACTCCAGTTCGTCACACAAATTAAGGCCATGAGTATAATCTTTTTGATTTTTAGCTTGGTAAAGCTCATATAATGCCGACTTTCTTGCGAGCGACCTTCTAATCTTGTTAGTAAAATAGACTGAATTAAAAGGCTTTAAAATATATTCATCAGGAGAGAGCTCGATGATAGAGCGAACGATTTTTGATAACGACTCACCAGTTATCACTATAAAACTACTTTTTGGCTTTATGAGACTATAGTGTTGGAGTTCTTCAAAAACTTGCTTGCCATTAAGGCGAGTATAAAAATTATAATCACAAATAATCAGGTCAAAACCCATTTTTTTACAGTGCCAAATTGCAGCTTTAGGATCTTTTGCATGATAAATATTTTTATCATGCAGGCCTAAGCTAATCAACATTCTTCGAATACTCGACAAGATCACCGGGGAGTCATCAACTATTAAAGCTAGTATGTCACTGTAATTTTTCATAAATGGGGGGCTCTCCTATAACGGGGCAAGTGTAACATGACCAATTTTGTAAATAATCCCTTCAGTTACAAAAAAATGTGATGCGAGCTTTTATTGGCTTAGGATCACACTTTCACACCAACAACATCTAACCAATTGATATAAAAGGAAATAGAAGAAAATGTAATAATTACTCCTTATTCATATCAAATCTCAATTTTTCATCTCAGAACGATATAGTGATGAATGCCCGCTTCTCTCAGAATGCGCACCAGCAACGCCGCTATACAAATGAAACACGATGAGAAGAGAAACCAAGCAAATGACCCTATCTGACAACACCATACAAGAAGCTTTCAAGAATGACTGGCACACCTGCTTTTATCAGCCAAAGGTTCAGCCTAGTGTCGAGAAAGTGACTGGGGTTGAAGCGCTGTTTCGTTTAGATATTCCAGAAGAAGGGATTTTCTCTCCAGGCGTGTTTATTGATCGTGCGTTTGCATTAGGTTATGAAGAAGAGATCTTCTTTAGTGTTCTTGAACAGTCACTGACAGAAGTAAAATCTCTCTCATCTCACTTGAACTTGGCAGTTAATATCAGCAAGAAAGTACTGGCGAACCCTGATAACGTGCAGAAAGTTCGTGAGTTACTTTGGAATGCGTCTTTCAAGGCAGAACAGCTTACCTTTGAGCTAAGTGAAAATGATCAGTTGGATGAGCAGCTTTGTGAGCAAATTAAGCGCTTTAAGTCTCTGGGCGTCAGAATCTCTATCGACGATTTTGGCATTGGCTATTCAGACATAAATAAGGTGATGGGCCTTAATGTCGATGAAGTGAAGTTCGATAAATCGATTGTGAACAGTATTGAGCCAGCAAGCTCCGACTTGGTTAAGCGTATTCTGGCGTACTGCAAAGAGTCTGGAATCGAAACCGTTGCGGAAGGCGTTGAAGACACAGATACACGTCAACTAATCCACCAGCTAGGTTTTGACAGCTATCAAGGCTTTCTATACTCAAAGCCACTGCCTTTAACTGATCTTAGACTTGTCATGTAGATAGTTGGAGCTCAAGTAACGTTAGCTTAAGACAAACTCGACGCTTTTTTTCTTCTGCTTAAGGTCGTGATATCGAATGTACTTGAAGTAGATATCGTGTTTGTTTTGGATGTTTTGAGAGAACGGATTATTCACTAATTTCTTTATATCAGCCTTGAAAAACGGCATGCCGAGCTTGCTCATGTATGGCTCTAAGTAAAGATCATAGAGGAACTGGGACATTGCAGGATCAAGAGTCGGAAAGCGAAATTCAATGCCTGCCAAATTATCTGCCATGTAATCGAAGATCTTGCGTCGAATCACGATGCTAACCGCGCCAACACTGCAAAGCATCTTACTGAGGCCATCGTAAACCACATGACCAATAATGACTCCCTCGAACAAGAAGCAAAGCACCTGCATATCGTCTTTTCTCACGCCGAGATACTGAGCAACCTCGATAAAGTCTTTGCCATAAGTTTTGAGGTGCATCCCTTGAATCGACTTAAGCCTTTTCGCAGGAAGCAAGCCCATGTTGTATGACTCTACGCTTGTGACCTCATAGTCGTAGCCAATATCGGCATTAGACGGACGTTCCATATTCTTTGTTGCGGCTTTGACTTGCACCATTTCTTCTACCGAAAAATCATAGTCGACCTGAAAGAAACTCGCGATACCAAGGCGACGAACAAAACTAGGCAGCGTCTTTGCCCTTTCCCACTGACTGACCATTACTTGATTAACACCAAAAAATGCTCGATGAGAATTGGAAAGCAATTCTGAAAATTCTTCCTGTGAAATGGACGCTGATTCACGAAGTCGTTTTAGCTCAATTGGGAAATTGTCTTTATTCATCTGTCACTTACCTAGCTTTTTAACTAGTGTAGTTTACTTATCTCTACTATGACATGAAGCATTGGACATAACCTCGTTTAACCAAAACTCCCCCAGAGCTTGGTTGGTATTTGTAGGCAGGTCGCTACAGATAAATGTTAAATCTCGTAGGCCCAGCACTCTTGTTGTATGTCGAGCAGCTCCGACTTACCGCTCTCTAGCTGATAGAGGTGGAACTGGCTTAAAGGGGGCGAATACACGTGCAACGTAATGAGCGGTTCATCTCCAGCCTGTAGATTCGATATCTGATGGATATCATTATCTTTACTGACGGTCACACTGCCCTCTTGGAAATGAGTCGACTGAGAAGCAAAAATATGGCCATTAGCCGCCGTTTCAAACAAGGTTTCCGTTGCTTGCCCATGTAGAACCTTTACGCCACAAGACGTATTCAAATGATCGTGTATTTTACTTCTTTGTCCATTTAGCCAACTCAAAATTAAAACTTCACAGTGGTCATTTTTGAAAAGCCTTTGTCGACAGTATGTTTCTTTATCAAAACTCGCCAACGACTTGATCTCTTCTTTACTCAGCTCGATGTTATCCAATATGAACCGAATGGAAGCCAGAGACATAGGTTTATTCGCCAGCTGTATTTGGTCCATAAACTCTTGGAAATTAAGCTCATAATCGTTATTAATTAACGCGGCTAACGCGGGAGATTGCGTTGGGGTGATATCAGTACGTTGCAAAATACTTACCTCTGACTATGTTTTTGCTCTTCCGAACTCGAAGTTAAAAGTTCTCTTGGAACGATGAAATATAGCTGATTCGATTCAGCACAAGTTGGGAGGATACTAACACCGTTTAAATTAAATTTAACAAGCAATCACAAGTATTTACATTCATATAACAAAAGCATCTAACAACCAATTTGAAGCAACGGAATCGCCATATTGACTTGAGATCTGAATAACTAAGTAATATGAAATAGGAACAACAGAAGAACGGCTTCCATCACGACTACTATTGCGCGTATCAATTAATGAAATTGATTCACAAATAAGAAGAGATCACTCACAATCAAGGTTATGGCCACCGTTGAAATTAGTCTAACTGGATACTTATGATTAACCCAAAACTCATCGCCCTACTTCCTGATCTCGCCTCGTTTATCTTAGTTGTGAATGAAGGTAGCTTTACCGCTGCAGCAAAGCAATTAGGGGTGACACCCTCAGCGTTGAGTAAGCTAATCACACGTTTAGAAAAAGCGCTCTCAGTAAAGCTGTTCGAGCGAACCACTCGTACATTGATCATCACGCAGGCAGGTCAGTTGGTATATGACCAAAGCGTAGTTATGATTAATGCGGCGCAACAAGCTGTTGAACTGTCTACCTCCGACCATACTGAACCTGCAGGCTCTATAACAGTAGCGGCGCCTGAGGCGTTCTTGAACTCAGTGCTACAGCCTTTTGTTGTTCCATTTTTAAATCAGTATCCAGAGATTCAACTCAAGCTAAGAGCGGCTGATGGCGACATCGACATATTGCGCCAAGGCATCGACATTGCGTTTCGCCTTACCGATAAACCTGACGAGAGTTTGGTATTGAAAGAGCTTGGAAAAACAAACCTCGTGTTATGTGCGAGCCCCGACTATCTAGATGCCAAAGGAATTCCTCACCACCCTACCGAGCTTTCTGAGCACGACTGCTTATACCTTGCAGAAACAGATAAAGACCACATTTGGGACTTCCTTAAAGACGATGAGTTTTACACAGTACCCGTCAGCGGACGTTACGCAGTGAACCACTCTCAGATGCGATTGAAAGGCGTGAAAGAAGGGCTTGGTGTGGGTATTTTTCATGACTTCGTGATTCAAGATGCATTAGCTGAAGGTTCTGTAGTTCAAGTACTGGAAGATTGGACCATCAAGAGTAATTACCATGGCGCTATCGCGATGCAGTTTGCTCAAACCAAGTACATGCCCGCTCGATTACGTGTATTCATTGATTACGCGATGGAGCACTTAGGTGACAAGTTGGCAGGAGAAATAAACTGATGCTGAAAGGAATACACCACGCCGCCATTATTTGCTCAGACTACGAAGTTTCTAAACGCTTTTATACGGAAGTTTTAAAGCTTGAAGTGATTGCTGAGAATTATCGTGAAGCGCGCCAATCTTACAAGCTTGACTTGGCACTGCCTGATGGCGCTCAAATAGAATTATTCAGCTTCCCTGACGCACCTGAAAGACCAAGCTTTCCGGAAGCTCAAGGGCTGAGACATTTGGCTTTTTGTGTTGATGACGTTCAACATGCCAAAAGCTACTTGGAAGAACAAGGTATTGAAGTCGAACCGATTCGAGTTGATGAGTTTACGGGGAAATCATTTACGTTTTTCGCAGACCCAGACGGCCTGCCGCTAGAACTTTATCAGATCTAAAGCTGTATCAGATCTAAAGCTTTATCAAATCTAGAGCTGTATCAAGTCTAAAGTCTTTCTCACAAAAGACGCGATCATCTGATTAATAAAACGGACCTTCTCAAGTAGAGAAAGCCCGTTTGCATGTCAATTAACTCAATGCCGTCTTGAATTTCTCAACGCGTGAAAACAGTAACCAATCCAATAGCATTGCAGTCACAATCGTCGCACCCGCGAGTGGAAACAATATCGAAATAATAACCATCGTCACTAAACCCGCTTTCCATAAGCCTGCATCACCAAACTTCGGTGGCGTTCCCAGCTTTCTTTGGCCTGAAGGCCTGCGCATCCACCACATCACACCACCAGTCACCGACACCAAAATGAATGCCAAACAGAACAACGCATTTAGAAGCTTGTTGATGATGCTGATGTCACCTTGGTGCAGAGAAATACCGACGGCTAAAGTTTTGGCGAATAAATTGTAATCTTGCCACGTCACCTCTCCTAGAATGCGCCCTGAATATTGGTCGAGGTGAGTTGTGCGATCTTGGGTTGGGTCGATGATATCGCCTCCCATAGTATTGGCGGCCACGGTGTAAACACCCGTTTCTGAACGCGGGAAATTGACTTTATATTGCGTAAAACCAAGAGATTGAGCTTTTACTATCACATCATCAATAGAGAAATTACTGGCGGATAATACATGCTGAGAATGATCCTCACCCATCTTAGAATGATCATGAGCTTCAGACGCTTCTTCTACTTGGTGGACGTGTTCTGCTGGCTTATCTTGAGACAAAGGCAGTTGAGTTTGCTCTAGGTTCCAAGGCATTTCTTCTTCAGACCCGTGATTTAAAGAAGCATGCGTTTCGTTAGACAGCGGAATGTCGTCCCACATTTGAGCAGGAAAAGTACTCCATGCTTGCACTAGCTTACCGCCCCAAAAACCTGTCCATGATAATCCCGATAGAATAAATAACAGAAGAATGAATGACAGTGTTCCACCGATGTTCGCATGCAGATCACGCATTAAAACACGCGTTCCTGAACCAAATCGAAGCTTAAGAAAACCAGCGCGGCTCGCGTTATCTCTCGGTAACCATAAGTAAATACCACTGATGAGCAACAGAATAGACAAGCTTATTGCGACTTCAATTAGGTAATCACCCCAATCACCAATCAACAAAGTGCCGTGAATGTCATTCGCCAGCTGGTACAGGCTATCGCTACGCGGGATTTCTCCTACCACTTCGCCAGTGTATTGATTCACCGTGGCGAAAACGGAAGTGCCATCTTCAAGTGATACAGAAAATCGGTTCGCAAGATCAGGGACTTTGCTAGGTACAAACTGTGTCACCGTACCTTGTGGGTATTGATTCCGCACTGCAGTTAACTGTTGTGACACCTTAATAGAGTCGCCCGATGCAACAATTTCAATGGCTTCGTGGTGGAAAGCCAATTCGATTTCATCATCAAACAGCATCACCAAGCCTGTAATGCTCAGCATTAGCATAAACGGGATAACGAATAGCCCGGCATAGAAGTGCCAACGCCACGTAAGGAAGTAGAGAGTTTTATTGCGGTCTTTGCTTTTTATATTGGTTTTCGAACCGCTTGTTGCACTGCTTGTAGACTGCGAAGTCGCTTGTGCTTTCGCAGAGCTTTGAGATTCATTTCTCAACATTATTATTTCCTTTGACACACGCAAACATACCTTCTGAAAAATCAGAAAGTAATCTGAGCATGTTTAACTTTACTTAATACTTTATTTTTAATTATTTTAGTGGGTTAGGTTTAAGCAACACCAAAGGGAGGACCGCGCGGGGCTTGCCTCGTGTAGCGTTCGCTTAGAGCCAAAAAAGCGTAGCTGTCTGAGACAATAGAACTCAGTCGAGTTGTTAGTAGTGTAGTTGGAAGTTCGTCTTGGTGAAACGTGGAAAAATGGCTAAAGGGACACGGCTTTCCTTTGTGAGTATTGGGATCGCCTTCTTCAATTTGAACCAGTTCAAAGCCGTTGACCGTACATAACGACGCCCATACTCCCGCACTATTACCATGAGCATTGATAACAGGCATTAACGTCACTAGCACCCAGCTTAATGCTGTAGCGAGTAACATAGAGAAATTGAACGAGGTTCGGCGCATTATTCCTAATCTTTATAAATTTCCCTTATTATGAGGTACTTGTTATATAGGTAAACGTAAAGATTAACATCAGGTTAAAAAATTGAAGCTAACGCACACTCTTTTTAGTTAATAACTGGTTACAACGAAAGAGCCAAGAAAATGTGGCGAAACTCTACATAACAAACTGTTTATAAAAAAGACAATAAAAAACGCTGCCTTACACCTTCTTGATAAGAATAATGTAAGGCAGCGTTTTAGAAATCGAATCTTGAGGTTTTGCTCTTTGTTACGTATCTAGCAAATTCAATTGATTAGCAGATTAACCGAAGATCTTGCTCCAAATGCTTGGATTACGCTTCTCGTGATACTCTTCACGAAGGCCATCGATAGTACGAAGCTCTTGCTGTGCAGATTCAAATTCACCTTGGTCTAGCTTCTTCTCAATGCTATCAATCGATGCACTGATCTTTTTGAAACCTTCCATGAAGTGTTCTTCTTTCTCAATTGGGTAAACACCCGTTTTGAGCTCAGCAACTAGCGTGTCGATACGTACGATAGGCTTTTGCATCTCTTCAATGTTTTGAGCTTCTGCCGCTTGTTTGAACGCAAGCTTCATTTCTTGCATGTTTTTCTTAAGGTCAACATTAGCAAAAGCGTTGCCAGACAATAGCGAAGCAGCGATTAAGCCAGATAAAAGGATTGAGCGAGTTTTCATTGTTTCTCCAAGTGAAGCGATGTCTTTGAAGATAGCGCCATCGTTATTGTGGCACTTCGACTTTATTATTTTCGGCTAGTGTATACAAAAATCCGTCGGGCACAAAAATTGATTGTGTCGAAATGCAAACTAGCTAGCTAACCAATGACTAAAAAGTAAAAAGTAACGGCTATTCCATCACTCAATTACCGAAAAATCAGCAATAGATTGACGGCCACGCAATGCTAAAAATGCCAAAAATTGCTGTGGCGAATGAGTGACCACTTTATTCGAATCCACACCTACTTTATCTAACAATGCAGCGACTAAGTCCAAGCCACCGACATCTACGCAGAAATGCGCATCGCTACCTGTCGTAATAAACGCACCTTTCGCTTTCGCTATTCTTGCGATCTCATAACAGCGGTCAACACTGCCAACTCGGCTATTGCCTTTGAGTGTGGTGTTGTTGATTTCAATCGCAACGTTATGTTCCGCCGCACATTGAATCACAGCTTCAAAATCGAAATTAAAATTAGGGTTTCCTAAGTGACCAAGCGCATCAATTCGGCCGCCTTTAATCACATTCAACAATGCTTCTGTATGGGTAGCGACATCCGATGGGCGAAATACTGGCTCATGAAAACTCGCGATCACCCAATCCAAGTTCTTATCCACACTCGGATGAATGTCGATTTCACCCTGTGTGTTCATGATGTTTGACTCGACACCTCGAATAATTGCGACATCTTCAATAAAACGAGGGAGCACACGCTGGTTACTGAAGAACCAATAGTGTGGCGCGCCCGGCATAGACTCTGAATGGTCGGTCGTACAAAACATAGCTAAACCGTTTTGCTTCGCCGATTTCGCGTTTTCGATCAGCGTGCTGTAAGCATGGCCACTTGCGTATGTGTGGGTGTGGGTATCTACTTTGAGTTCCATAAATCAAGGCCTTAACCGTGTGGTCTAGTCAATCAATTTCAAGTTGGGTTGGTCTAATACAGCTTATTCAAAAATGTCCAACAGACACTTGCTTAATGTGATGCTGAGTGAATCGAAATTATATACTGTTCATCATTCAGTATTGTTAAAATTAATTCAATCGACAATAACCTGATTTCTCCCGCTATTCTTTGCTTTGTAAAGGCGCTTATCAGCAAGCATAAATAGATCATTTGGCGATGTGCTTTTCGTCGGAACGCATTCCGCAACCCCTAGGCTCATCGTTACATGAGAAGCAATGGGTGAGGAACGATGAGGAATCGGTTGACTGTGCAAAACCGTTAAGAATGAATTAAGGCGAGCTCTGCTTTGCTCTATAGATGTGCTTGGCAATATAATGGCAAACTCCTCGCCTCCTATGCGAGCAGCAAGGTCTGACGGACGGTTAAAAACGTGCTTCCATAACTTTGCGACTTGTTTAAGGCAGACATCTCCTTGATGGTGGCCATATGCATCATTATATTGCTTGAAAAAATCAATATCGCCGATCACTAAGGTTAAAGTTTGCCCTTCGCGTTCACATCTAGCCCATTCAGACTCAAACGTTTGATTAAATTTACGTCTATTGGGGAGTGAGGTTAGCTCATCAAAAAGTGCAATCTTTGTGAGATCTTGTTTTTCTCTCTGCAACTGCTCATCACGCAACTCATATTGATACAATGTTGCCAGCAACTCTTTTCGAGGAGCTTTAGTCAAATCCTTTATGGATAGTGGCGAACTAACAAACTTGGCAAAATCTCCCCTAAACAAAAAGTAGAAGATCAGCATTGGGACACTATAGCAGGCCGCAATCAACAACTTACCCAGTATATTTCCGAATATGATAGGAACGATCTGCGGGCTTAGGCCAAAAGCTAAAAGAGGAAACAGTGCTCCATCCAAACAAAGGATAAAAACAAATGCTAGCGTATAGATGAATGCCAACGCTGGTAGATTGGAAAGGAACTTACTCACTTGTGTAAAAATAAACATCAATAACAATATTTCGAGGAGAATCAAAACCCCTCCAAGAACAAGAACTTTCAACGACACGTCAAAGATACTGAAAGGGATAGCAAAAGGGTTCAACACATATTCCGATTCCAGCAACCAAGCCATAAAGTTAAAACCAACAAAAGCAATCAAATCCACAACCACTACTAACCGAAACATGTGTTTAAAAGTGCTAAAATCTCGCTCAATAATAATGAGCATTATGGTGCTCATCATGAATGCACCATAAGCAATATTTCCGCCTGAAATACTTAAAGCTTCGGATAATGGAAAGGAATAAACGGCACCAGCAAGCCCTCCCACTAAAAGCACGATACTAAGATAGTTATAAAATGCAGCTGTACGCACACGGTTTTTTAACGTAGCAAAATACAATGGGAAAATTGAGTATATTCCTACATTGAGAATATATGCTTCTAACGTCATTACTGTTCCTTCTAGGCTCAACACATACAGCACCCAGATAATTTTATAGATGTGCAGAATAATTAATGATATTAACATAATAATGATTAATTAATAAAACGTCCGGAGTGCTTGGTTTTCTAATCAGGAATATTAATAACATTAGATATCTATTGCCCCCATAGAGCCTGTCCAGCATCTTGGAGAGATGCCCTACCAATCACAAGTGGCAATTAGTACTTAAAGATAAGGCTTTATTATCATTTCACTTAGTCATAGGAAGCACAACTTAGTCGTACCGCCGTCTTAATTGCGCCAATTTTTTGCAACCTACCCAAGTTCGTCAATACTTAAACCAGTCTACAAACTGGAGTGTTAGATGAGAAGAAGACGATATCCGCTGAGTATCCACATCACTAGCCTTTTCTTAATTTTGACCACTCTTGTCGGTACCGTACTGATTTCGATAAGTTATCGGCACTCTCAAGAACTGCTTTTAGGCACCGTGCGCGAAGTCAGTAATGAACATCGCGTTAAGCTGGAATCGGTATTTAAACAAGCTATTGCCCCAGTCATCACAACCTTAAACGTGATGGCAGTGAGCCCGTTTGTTGCTCATCAAACCTCCTCCGTCGAAAAAGAATCTTGGCTTGCTTCGGTCGATATCATCTTCAAACAAAATACCAATTTAGTCGCTCTGTTCTATGGCTCTGAAGATGGCGATTTCCGAATCTTTCGTCCTCTGAGTTCCATTAAACAGAGAGCCGACAACAACGCTCCCGCCAAAGCGACCATGATGGTCAGCAGCACCAATCTAGATGGTGAAAACTTTATTACCTTTCTCGATGGCGCACACCAAGTGATCAGTACCCGACAAGCCGAGAGTAAGTTCAACCCCACGACTCGACCTTGGTTTCGTAACGCAAAGCCTGACGGCTCAATACAACTCTCTGAGCCCTACCTGTTCTATTTCCTGCAAACCAATGGCATCACGC
Organism: Vibrio sp. NC2; assembly: GCF_025195005.1. Taxonomy (NCBI): domain Bacteria; kingdom Pseudomonadati; phylum Pseudomonadota; class Gammaproteobacteria; order Vibrionales; family Vibrionaceae; genus Vibrio; species Vibrio sp. NC2. The sequence continues at coordinate 115,265 of NZ_JANVFC010000012.1, read as the reverse complement.
TTTCTAGACGTTCTTTGGATGGCAAGCATGTCGTTGGTGCCGACTTCACGTTGAAATCTCTCTCTTCCCAGATCAGTGAATTGGCCTACTCTCCACAAACCCGACTCGCTCTGTTCGATCAACATTTCAATCTTCTCGGCCAACATCAACTTGATCTATCGATTCCCAAGCTTACCTCCCAGCCTAACGACACAAGTAAAACTGAGAAAACGAATAACCAAACGACGGGGAAACTCTCTGGCAGTGAGCAAGACCAAAGCTTCTTTAATGTGCCCAAACGTGAACAGATGGAAGCATTGAAAGCATCCGTCATAGCACCACTTATCTCCGACGAGGAGAAATTAAACCTCAACCTAAAAAACGTTGAGTACAACCTAAACACTTGGGCATTAACACTAACGCCTGTTGAGCTCACTCAGAATGTCACTTTATATTTGGCAGAGGCTACGCCGCACAATGAGTTGCTCTCTGATCTTATCTCGATGCGTGACAAGCAAGTCGCCGTCGCGATTGGGATGTTGTTCATCTGCTTCGCTATCGTATGGTTTGTTGCTAATAGACTGTCTCAGCCACTCAATACGCTGATGCAACTCACCGACAACATCGCACGATTTGACTTCAGGCGAACTCATTATCCCAAAAGCATGATTCAAGAAGTGGCTAACCTCGCCCACTCAATTGAGCTGATGGAACACACACTTCATGATCTTATTACGCTACTTCGAGACACGGCCGGTAATCAGGAGTTTTCGATATTAGCCAAAAATATTGCTCATCAAAGCTATTTAATTACCAAAGCAGAAACCATCGTCCTCTTCACTCAATCAAAAGAGAAAGATGTGTTTGATACGGCCGCGAACCTCGCCATTTTGCCCTTTAAGGCCGACATCAATGACTTCATCAAGCACACCCCTTGGTTGCTGTGCCAGCTTAAATCTGGAGAAACCATCCACTTAAACCGAGAAGACAATGTTCTCAACTATTACCAAGATTCGATCTTCAATTCAGATCTATACCTGTTTCCACTATTAAACCGTGAGAAGTTGTTGGTGGGTATCGTCGCAATTGGCTATGAAAGACCGATTACCAAGATGCAGGCAGACAAGCACGCCTTCTTACGAGAACTGCTCAGCTTTGCGGAAATAGCCAAAGATAACATTGACCAAATGCAGCAACAGAAAGACATGCTTAATGCCTTTATCGAGTTGATTGCATCAGCGATTGATACAAAATCACCTTACACGGGCGGGCACTGCCAACGCGTGCCTGAACTGACCAAATGGCTGACTCAAGCAACCATTGATGATGACCGTTATTACCCGCAATTCTCATTGGATAGTAAACAGTGGGAAGAGTTAATGCTCGCCGCTTGGCTTCATGACTGCGGAAAGGTAACCACACCTGAGTATGTCGTAGACAAAGCGACAAAACTTGAAACCATTTACGACCGAATCCACGAAGTGCGAATGCGTTTCGAACTGTTAAAACAACAGGCTGAAACGGACTACTGGAAAGCGATAGCGAACGGATCGCTTCAAGAGGATCAGCTTAAGATCCTCGAACAAAGCTTGTCAGAATTGGATGAAGAATTTGCCTTTGTTGCTGAATGTAACCTTGGTGGCGAATCTATGACGGAAGAGCAGCTAGAACGCTTAGACCGAATAGCCAAGCGCCAATGGAAACGAACACTCGACGATCAGCTAGGGTTATCTTGGTCTGAAAAAGAGAGATTCAATGAACAACAAGACACGACAGAGAAGAGTGAAGCTGAGCCAGCAAGAAAAGACCAAATACTACCGGTGATGGAACCGCTACTTGCTGATAAACCCGAACATAAAATACCGTGGGATAATGGCTTTAACCCAGCTGATGTGTGGCAAGAAGCGTTTGTGCTTAAGCCAGGAGAGGTCAAATACAACCAAGGTGAACTGCACAATTTGAAAGTTCGTCGTGGTACGTTAAACGATGAAGAACGTTTCATGATCAACGATCATATTATTCAAACCTTCACCATGCTTAACAAGCTGCCTTATCCGTCTTACCTCCAGAATATTCCGGATATCGCCAGCGGACACCACGAGCGTATCGACGGTAAGGGCTACCCAAGAGGCTTAAGCGAAGACCAATTACCTCTACCGTCCAGAGCGATGGCAATTGCTGATGTCTTTGAAGCGCTCACCTCTAGTGATCGCCCGTATAAGAAAGGCAAACTCCTAAGCGAATCACTCAACATCATGACCGACATGGCCACCAGCGGTCATATCGATCCCAAGCTGTATTTGCTGTTCTTAGAAAACAAAATCTACGACAAATACGCTGAGCGATTCCTAGAGACTAAACAGCGTTGCGAGATTGAACCAAACGAACACATTGACCGAGTAAAAGAGTATATACGCTCGTTATTTTAAGTTTGAGCTAACCATTCAGACTAAAGACCATAAGCTTTATAAGCTCAATGGTTAGCTTTTAGCTGCCGAGTCCAATACCGCAACGTCCACTACAGTCGCTACAGCCACTGTGACTCGCGGTGTCTGGTTGGCTTTCGCCTTGCTGTGTCTTTTAGCTAATAGAGTGTTGGTAATGCTCGCTACAACAATCAGGTTAATGCCAATCATCTGCTGAGTAGAAAACACATCATCAAAGAACAAACCCTGCCATAAGGCGCTAAACAGCATGTTAGTAAAAATCAGTGGTGCCAACTGGGAACCGCTATCTGCAAGCTTATAAGCCTTGGATCGGAAAATTTGAGTATTGATGGTAAACAGTGCGAGTCCAAATGCACCAAGTCCAATCCAACGCAAGTCATCAAACGACAGCAAAGTCGTTAAAGCTCCATACACACTATCCCCCTGAAGTACATCTGGTACAGCAGAAACAGAAGTAAACACGACCATAGGTATAACGAGAATTGCTGCGACTAAAAAGGTCCATGCGTTAAGCTCTGCTGGTGTCAGGCTGGTTTTAGATGCTCGGTACAGACTCACTTGCGAGCCAGAATTAAACACACCCGCTAGAAGTCCAAGCAATAGCGCAGGTCTAAAGAACTCCGAACCCAACTCAAACTGCGACCAATCCCCCGCCATCATCACTACGCCGAAAAATGTAATGGCTAAACATGCGATAGTCGTTGTATGAATCTTGGTTCCGAATATTAATTTTTCTAACAATGGAATAAACAACGGACCCGTACTGAATAACACCACACCTTCAACCAGCGTTAAGGTTTGTAGTGAAGTAAGGAAACACCACTGACACGCCACCATAAAGATCGCCCGCATCACCAAAGGTTTCCACATCTCTCGTGTCGGCTTACTGATTTTGTAAAAGGTCAGAAAAAGGAATAAAAACAGACTAGGTAACAAAAAACGCACAAAACTGAGTAACGAGATTGGCATCACTTCAGATAGATACTTGGCCATCAAGCCACTCAAAGACAAACTGAACGTCGACAACAACATGAAAGTCGTCGCCTTGGTAATATCAGACATAATTATCACCTCCTATGACACCTATTTTAGAAGCGTGACGTGATGAAAAATAGCGAGTAATATTAACCATAACTGTAAGGAAAACTTACCAATGAAGAAACTCGTCCCGCTTAAATCCGTTTATGCTTTCATTGCTGTTGCTGAAACCGGCAGCATGACCGACGCTGCTCGAGTGTTGTATGTCAGTCATTCTGCAGTAAGCCAAGCCATCAAATCACTAGAGCAACTGGTTAATAAACCGCTATTTCAGCGAGTAGGTCGTCGTGTTGTTCTTAATGCCGCCGGTAAGCGATATTATCGAAAGGTCGCGCCAGCACTGGAACAGGTGATAGAAGCGACAGAAGAGCTTGCCAGAACGCCTAAAGACCACCGTATCACTCTCAACATGGTGAACTCACTCGCGATGCACTGGTGGATCCCTCGAGTCCCCGAATTCCAAGCATTTGCTCCCTCACTTGATATCCGTATTTCGACATTAACCGGCCCTTTCGATATCGAACAAGAAGGGGTCGATATTGCTCTCGTCCATGGCAAGCCAAACGAGTGGGAACAATATTACAGCGAAAAGCTCGGCGACGATGACCTGGTCTTGGTGTGCAGCCCTGCTCTATTGAAAAACCAGACCGGATTAAACGTCCAACAACTCGTCAAACAAAACCCGACCATTGGCGTTTTTAACCTCAGGCGACAACATGACTGGCAAGTCTGGTGCGACAAATACCAAATACCAATGCCCACATTCCATAGCAATCTAACGTTTGATGTCTCCATTCAAGCGGTGCAAGCTGCAATTCGTTCGTTAGGCGTATTGGTTACGCATCGCTTGTTTGTGAAAGATGACATCAGCCATGGGATGCTAGTGGAGTTGGGCGAACCCGTCGCGAACCCACACCAAGATTTCTATTTTGTTTGCCCAAAAAACAAATTAAAACAAGAAAGTGTGCTAAAACTGAGAACATGGTTGAGGCATGAATTCACACGCTCAGAGACAACTCTGAGCGATGTTATTCAAGAGTCAGACCAAACTATCAATCCATACAGCGAGTAACAACTCAGCAAGCTTACAAGAGGCCATTATGATTATTACCACCACTCAATCTGTTGAAGGCAAACGTATTGTCGATTACAAAGGGGTTATCGCCGGAGAAGCCATTCTAGGGGTGAACGTTTTCAAAGATATGTTTTCAGGAATTCGTGACTTTGTGGGTGGACGTTCTGGCACCTACGAAAAGGAACTGGAAAAAGCACGCAACTACGCATTCAAAGAGTTGGAGCAAAAAGCGATTGAAGCGGGTGCCAACGCGGTGGTAGGTGTCGATATAGATTATGAAGTATTAGGGACGGGTAATGGCATGTTGATGGTATCAGCGAGCGGCACGGCGGTTGTCGTCGCTTAATCGCTTAATCGCTTAATCACTTAAGATCTCAACACATGAGCACATAAACACTTGGGCACACAAGATGTTGAGCACTTAATCTATTAAGCTATTGAGCAATCAGGCAGCCTAATGAAAACTCGTTCCAACCCTTTGATGATTAGCCGCCAGAGGGTTAGAACGGTTATAAGCTGATACTTAGCTTGATGTTACTCGTGCAACCTTTTGCCCGGAGAGCATGTCATCAAACGAGGCAACTCTCGCCAAAAATGCACCTTTATTTTCAGGTAAGATAGAACTCGCTAAAGGTAAGTTCGCTTTCATCGAATCCACCGCTCTTCCACGCACCAGCACTTCAAAATGCAAATGCGGCCCGGTTACGCGACCAGTCGTGCCAGACAACGCAATTTTCTGCCCACGCTTAACCTGTTGCCCCTTCTTAACCAAGAATCGGCTCAAGTGCAGATAGCGAGTTTTGTAAACACTGTTATGTTCAATCACTATGTATTTCCCCGCATACGGGTGGTTACGAATAGCAATAACTCGACCATCACCGGTTGAATAAACTGGCGACCCTACGGGTGTTGCGAAGTCAGTACCATTATGCGGAGATATACGTCCGGTCACTGGGTGCTTACGGTATGGGTTAAATGGCGAAGTAATTCTTCGGAATTGTTTGTCTATTGGGTAGCGATTGAACGCTTGCTCAAGGCTATTACCCTCTCTGTCGTAGAAGCGTCCATCTGGAGCAAGAAACGCGGCCACTTCCTTACCTCGTAACGTAATCGATATGCCTTGGATCTCCGTTTTTCCTGTTAGATGGTCGCCTGTGTATTGCTCATTGACCAACACATTAAACTCATCGCCCGCTCTTAACTGCTTTGAGAAGTTAATCTTGTCTCTTAACGTTCGAGTAATATTGGCTATCTGGGCGGTTGTTAATCCCGCTTTGTATGCTGACGTTGAAAAACTGCCATGAACGGTGCCCTTATAGAGCTTTTCTTTCCATTCGCCAGGCATTTCATGGAATTGGTAATTAAAGCTTCCATCATCATTTTTAGTGAAGACAGCTTGCTCTGCGAGACTTTCATGGAAAATCAGCTCTACGAGTTGTTTAGAGTCACTATCCAAAAGCAACTCTAGGTGATCGCCAGGCTTTATTGTATCGAGCTTCAAAGACTCAAGATCCGCTTCCATGACTTTTTGAACTGTCTCATAAGGCAGTTTCCATGACGAAAAGATGTTGCTGAGCGTATCTCCAACCTTCACGAAGTAATGCACTTTTACCAGTGTTCTTGAGCTTGTATCTGTATCTGTATCTGTATATAAGTTTGATGCCCCCTCTTGATGAGTTAATAAATCTTTATAAGGGGTGACTTGAATTGAGATTTCTTCTGGTGCTTCGGATTGAAAATGGAGCAAAACGGAAAGCGAGAATGCACTGATAGCGATAACGATCAGGCCAATAGGGAGGAACTTCATAAAATACTTAGCGGTTATAACAAGGAACTTGGCAAGTGTTATAACATAACAATTAATTCAAAAAAATAAACGTAATGTAAGAAACCGTTCCACAAAAGTTGCCAAAATATGGTGGGCGTGTGAAGCCCACCACCTTAAATGACATTACTCTTCACAAAGCGCTTCAAAACGATCTAAGCCGCGCAGCATCTCAAAGTCTGGCTCTTCAGCTAGCAACTCTCTCATTGAACCACTGGCTTCGATAGAACGCTCTAAGTCATCGATAGCCTGACCTTCTGCTCCTAACCTTGCATACGAACAAGCACGTTGATACAAGGCGTGGGCATTTTGGTCATCCACTTCTAACACGCGGTTACATAGGCTCATTGCCCAGTGGTATTCCTGCATATCCATCGCAGCATCCGCTTTATAGGTCAACGCTTCTAAATCACCCGGACGAACCTTCAATATCTCATCGTAAATTTCAATCTTCTGCTCGGCGGTTTGAGCGTTTTGCGCTCTGAGCCATAAATTGTGAATCTCATTGATGATTTCTATTTCTCGGTTGTTCTCTGAGATAATTCTGGTCTTACGCTTAAGATCCCTTTCAAGAACATTGAATTTCTTCTCGTAGTCTTGAGCAATCGAATTAAGTCGCTGGTCAGCCATTTCTTTGGTGGTGTGTTTGAGATCTTTCATTGATTGCCAACCAACCAATGCAATAAGAGAAGCAACACCCGCAATAATGTAGAAGAAATACGTGACCGTGACATTGGCATAGTTCAATGACTTATCGGCGACTGTAAGCTCACGATCGGTCATCTGAATGGTCAAGCGCCTTTCCAGATCTTGCTGTTCCATTCGCAACTGCTTCAGCTCATCTAAGATGTAGCGTTCCATCAATGGTCGGTCTACATACTCTTTCTCTGAGTATTTAACTTCCTCGCTTGCAAAGCTCATGGTCGTGACCAGTGAGAACACTGCAATCAATAGGATTCGAAGCATTTATACATTCCTTATATATTTTATCTTTGTTAACTGTATCTCTTAATCGCAAGACAAGCTAGAAAGTCGGCAATTCTGCCTTCTCCTTATTGGAATTAACACTCTAAAACATCATTGATAATTATAAAACACCTGAAGCAACATCATTAATTTCTAAATTATAAAAATACCGCGTAATACTGTTCTATATAATTAATTCGCGATGCGAATATACCAAGAGTTGATTTATTGCATCGAGATGAATCTTATATTAATAACGATCAGAGCGAGGTTAATTTGAACAATCCACGATACGACTTAATGAGCCGGGTGCTGCACTGGGTCATGGCGTCTGTCATCATCTATGCAACAGTCGCAGGGTATGTGATGCACTATGTCACCAGTCATCCAGAACTGTTTTCTTTTCTGTCAGTGCTCAACATGTCATTGGCGACCATTGCGACGCCATTATTCGTGGTTCGTTATGTCTGGAGTCACTTCCGCTCATCGCCAACCATGCCACTGTCTGTACCTGAAGGGCAAAAATGCGTTGCTAAACTTGCTCACTCCCTGATGTATCTAGTGATGTTTATGGTTTTCAGCACCGGTTATTTGATGCTAAAAGAACCTTATTCGTTATTCTGGTTAGTGAGCGTGAATAACCCAATTACCGACCCTGCAATCAACGGCTTCTTTTTCTATTTACATCGTGCCAGTTGTATTGCCCTAGCCTGTTTAGTTGTTCTTCATGTTTGTGCTGCACTTAAACACCACTTCGTCTCTAGGAACTATGTATTGAAAATGATGCTTTAAATTTTGGAGGGATATTTAAAGTAATCTCAGTGATGTTCTCAGTATTCGTGGTAATCATCTGCTTTAAAAAATACAGCATGGTTTACACAAACAAAAAAGCCATAGCATGCTCGCTATGGCTTTCTTATTTCAATTTGATTACTTGGTTTGGGTATCAAGCATCACTTGCCAGTATTCACACTTGGCCAAGAACTCTTTCAAATAAAGCTCTGGGTTCGCTAGCTTCTCACCGCCTTTAACATCAGCCCCAGTCACACGCCAAAAGCCACGAGTTACCAAGTTTCGGTGATAAATAAAATCGCTGATTTCATTTGTCTTTAAAGGAAGTTGCTCACCAAATGTCTGTTCGTATAGGCTCAGCGTAGAGGCTTGCTCACTTGGCTTTTCCCTTAAAAAGGTATCCAACTCCAAGCCTAGTGGCTGCTGTTGTTCCTTTGGCAGTGCTTTAGTTAATTTAGAGATAACACTGAACAGAGCCAACTCAACTTTTTGAGACGCTAATAACGATGCACCTAAAAGCGCATGTTCATTGGAAATGTGTTGCTCTGTTGATGAAACGGTTGCTGTTGTCACTGTGTTAACCTCAAATAATCATAACGGGCGTTACTGAACTGGATAGAGTCTTTTCACTAAGCTGAATCTTATTCTTGTCATTAAGAAGAATCTTACAGTTAAGCTGAGTCTTGTAGCTAAGCAAAGTCTTACAGCTAAGCAAAGTCTTACAGCTAAGCAGAATCTTTTAGCAGAACTCGGTCAGCATCAATAATGGTGAAGCCCGATGCATCTTCATTCTTTTCGACTTGCACTAAACCTTTAAAACCAACCTGCGACAACTTCTTCGCAAGGTGATCCGGTGCTGTTTCAAAAACAACATTCATAAAAGGTAAAGACTCAGCATCAACAAAACCATGCTCGTTAAACAGTTCCATTGCTTGAGATAAATGGTCTGAGTCGGTTAATTCGATAATTTCTACAACTTCTTCCAACAACATCTTCGATTCCATATTCGCCAGAAAGTGACTGACACAAGCACTTACGTTTTGCTCGCATACATCCCGATGCCCGAAGACACCCCTTTAGTAGTAGGGAGATCATAACATATTAATAATCGAAAAATATGTTTAATTTCCCTAACCTATTGGGAATATTAGAAAACAATAGAAACTGGAGAAGCATAGACAAGACCAGTTCGTCTCATCGAAAGCAACAGCCTGATTTGAGGCAATCAAGCTACCGTAACTTGAGAATCGCCCGTTTCGACAATCGATTCCTTCAATAACCCGGCGTAAATTCCATTATGTGCGACTAGCTGTTGATGATTACCTTGCTCAACAATTTCACCCTGTTCCAATACCAGAATCGTATCCGAGTGACGAACGGTACTCAAACGGTGTGCAATCGCAATCACGGTTTTTTCCTTAAACAGACGCTGCATCGCTTTTTGGATGAGGTCTTCGGTGATTGAATCTACCGAGCTGGTCGCCTCATCAAGCATCATCAATTGACCACCCTGTGCAACCGCTCTAGCAAACGAAATAAGCTGCGTTTGCCCCACAGACAAATTGGAGCCGTTCTTTTCCAAGTGGAAGTCATAACCTTGTGGCAATTGTTCAATAAACTTATCGGCATAAACATAGCGCGCTGCTTGTTCAACCTCAGTTCTAGATAGATGCGTTTTACCCAACGCGATATTGAATTGGATTGTCTCTTCAAACAAGTGCACATCTTGCATCATCATTGAGAACAAATGAGCAGAGTCTTCGCTTGAGATCTGCGACAGCTCTATTCCATTCAACAAAATGCTGCCTTCATAGTCTTGGTAGGTTTTAGATATCAGACGCAGAATCGTCGACTTACCCGACCCCGTAGAACCGACAAGCGCGATTTGATGCCCTTTCTCCAATACAAACGAGACATTCTTTAGAACGTAGGGAGAGTCGTTTTTGTAACGGAAGCTCACGTTCTTAAACTCCAGGCTCACAAACTGTTCGAGCTGTTTCTCAACCTTGTTAGATGGCAGCAGGTTGCGCCCTTCCTCTTCAGTCGGCTCAACAAACAGCTCTTCAATATGGTCAAACGCTGCAAATGAACTCTGAATCGAAGCTATTTGGGAGGTAAAGTCTCGAATAGGTACAAACACTTTTTCTAAGGTGTTGATGAACGCAATTAGCACACCCAAGGTGAGTGCCCCTTCTATCACTTGCTCAGAGCCATACCAGATCATAATTGCGATGGTGATTGAGGTGATGCCTGAGATAAATGAGAACAAAATCGCATCGTATTTATTGATCTTCTTCTGCGCTCTTAAAAACTCATCGGTATAGCCTTGGTAGCGTTGTTCGACTTGCTCTTCCGCTCGATACATCTGAACGGTTTTCATACCAAATAGTACTTCCTGTAAAAAGCCAATACCGCGAGCGAGCGAAGAACGAGTCACCTTATACAAAGCACGAAGTCGGTTTCTCACATACACCGTCAAATACATCACTGGCGGCATAATGATCAATACAATCATCGTTAACTGCCAATCAATGAAGAACATCATCACCAACAGAGCAATGGTATTGATGCTGTCTTTAACTAGACCTACAACCGACTGAACAAATGTCTCGCCGATGGTTTCCAAATCACTGGTTAATCGTGAAAGCGTTACACCAATCGGTGTGTTATCAAAATAGCTGCGCGGCAGTTTGAGCACGCGAGCAAACAACACTGAGCGCATGTCAGTTATCGTGTATTGCCCGGTTTTACGCAGGTTGTACGAATAGGTGGTATCCACCACATAGCTCGCCACCAGCACGGCAACGAGATAGAAGACATACTCGAGCAGTCCATCCATATCCCCATGGCTCAGGTGAACATCAATCACTTGAATGATCAGCCAAGGGAACAACAAGCTCGTGATGACAGAGAGAGGAAGCATAGCGATGCCCAGAATCGCAGAGCGTTTGTATTTCTTAGCAAACTTAAAAAAGTGCTTGAGGTACTTGAGATCAACACCTTTTAACATGCTGCTGCCTCCGTTTCATTCTGCTGTAACTGCCATGTATCGTAATAGTAATCACACGTTTTCAATAACGTTGCATGGTCGCCCTTCGCGATCACCTTACCTTCGTTCAACACGATGATTTCATCCATATATTCAAGGGCATTAACACGGTGTGAAACCACAAGTACTGATTGATTTTCCAAGCGCTTAAACAAGCCTTCCAAAATCTTACGTTCTGTTTCATAGTCGACGGCCGATAGAACGTTATCCATGATGATCAGATCGGTGGGTTGTAATAAAGCACGAGCAATACTTAAACGCTGCTTCTGGCCACCAGACAACATGATCCCTTTCTCACCGACTAAGGTTTGGTCACCATGCTCAAAACGAGTAACGTCACTCGCCAACTGGCTGAGATCCAGCACTTCATCAACCTGACTCTTTGCCAAGTCAGTATCTAAGCTGCCAAAGCGGATATTGTCCTCGACGGTTGCTGAAAACAGGAAAGGGTCTTGAGTCACGGTTTTCACGTAACGGCGCAAGTCACTGCGTGAGAAGCTAGTGATATCCCTTTCGCCAAGGAAAACCGAACTTTCTGGTACATCCAAGTGATGGTTCAAGCAGTTCACTAATGTCGTTTTACCCGCTCCGATTCCACCTAGCACACCCACTTTCTTACCGGCAGGAATATCAAAGCTGATGTCATCAAGAATCACACGCTCTTCACCCGAATAGCTGAAGCTGAGGTTGCGAACGGAAAACGTTTTTCCCCTTAGCGATTCAACATCTAACTCCGTGAGCTTATCTTCATCAAGCTCGGGAACTTTGGCATTAAGAATAGTCTGTGCACTCTGAATACCTACCATGCCACGCTGATAAATGGTCGCGATTCTACCGAGTTGCATCAATGGCATAGCGAGTAAAACAGAATAAGTCAGGAAAGCGGTTATTTCGCCCAAAGTAAGCTCTTGCCGCATTAGCATAAAGCCACCAAGTCCCAGAATGATGATTTTCATCAGGTCATTGGCGTAGTCGAGTACCGGCATAAAGAAGACTTGAATACGTGTAATTTTAAGGCGGCACTCAAGCAATAACTGGTTAAGATTTTCAGTTTCGGCTTTCACCCAAGGTGACATCTGTTGGCTCTTAATCAAATCAATCCCAGACAGGTAACTCATTAGCTGAGCAGACAAGTTTTGTAGACGTTTCATGTGCTCTAAATGCAGTGTTTTCATACGCTTGAAGCCCACACGGAAAATCACAAAAGCGATTGAGATAGGAATAATCGAGTACAGTGTGAGTTCTGGTGAGATACGCCACATGTAAAGAGGTGTCAACGACAACGCAAGCAACGCATTGAAGAACTGCAAGAAGCCGACACCAAACAGCAGTCGGATACCACTAAGGTCGTTATTGATAATTGAGATCAATCGACCTGAAGCAAAACGTTCATGAAAGCTGCTTGGTAAGCGATTCAGCTTTTGTAGAAGTGTACTTTTGAGCGCTGCTTCTGTAATTCGCCCCGGATTAAGCGCATAGATACGAGACAGAATTCTCACCACCACCATGGCGACAGACATGCCGACTACAATCCAAACATAGCTTTGCAGCTGCTGATGGCCAGTTGAAGAAGCATCATCAATCAGATCTATCGCCAATTGGATATAGCGTGGTATTTCAACTTGAAGCCAATTTACGAGAAAAATGAAAACTATCGCCAACAAATAAGAAGTGCGATTCATACGCAAATAGTGGGCAATAAACTGTCTTTTATTCATGGAATTCTTTCTTTGAGGACGGGTTCGCGGCTGTACCATGGATTCATCGGGAGCTTGGTACATTCTCAGGTTTAAAGGTACACCAAAAAGACATAGTTGACAATATCAACCAAATTTATATTTTAATCGTTCCGTTGTTTTTCAAAGCTACAAAAAGAAAATTTGCCGCCAAAATGGCGGCAAATATTTTAGGTTTGTTAAATGATGAGATTTAAAGGACGACGTCTACCTGCCCATTGTTGATGTCCACTAAACGCTTTACTTCACTTCCCATTGCTGATGGATACCATACTTCTACCCAAACCTTATCAACATGATTTGGAAGAAGCAGTGTTGTTGAAAAATCAATATCCTCATTGATCGGCGTTCTCAACACTTGTGAGGTGTAATCGACAACATCTCCATTAAAATCAGTGTAGATGCTCATAAAGCCTCGGGAGCTCTGCGAACTTCCGACATCTACATTGACAACAACCTCTCTTTCAGTAGAGAAATCAAAACCTTCCGGAACTACTAACTCTATCGATTTCTGTGCTTGTTGTGCCGCAGAAGAGCTTGGAGCTGAAGCACTACTGCTACCACCACCTCCCCCGCCACCACAAGCTGAAAGGAAGACAAGAGACACGCTACTCAGCATTAGTTTGATTGTTTTCATAAATCCTCCTTGATTAGTCTTCTGTTGACCAAGTTTTGTCTGAAGTCGGGTTTTGGTACCAGGTTGGTTTCGCTGAACCTCCTGAGGTCGCCCATTCGGCAAAATCAGGATATGCCTCACTGATATCAATGTACTCTGCTGGGTGATTCCAAGGAGATGATATTAATATTCCCCAAGGCATATTTTGCGTAGTTCGATAATACTTATTGCTCGACGGGTCAGAGTCATCCTGCGCAATTCCGTAGAAGTCACTGACTAACGTACCGCGAGTTGTCGGTGGGAAATCGGCTGTATGAATCTCTAAGTCTTTACCCGGAGAACTAGTGAAGCTATCACCATGATACTGACCTTCACCCGGCCCAAAGATGAATGGGTCAAAACCACTCAATGGCATCAATGAACTCACAGTCGGCTCGCTTCCAGAAGCAAACGGTAGTGAAATACTAAACGTCATATTATCTGCTTCCAGCGACATGCTACAAGATGGGTTAGTACGGTGGAACATACACTCGGCATTAATGGGCAGATCGTTTCTTAAATTTAGAGATGCAACAACGACAACGTCTCCTCCTGGCGATGCAACCGCTTTGTCCTCACCAGTAAATGGTGAAATATTAACGCGAGTCGCCCCATTTTTTTGTACTCGAGCAGTTTGCAGATCAACATCTGACTCATCGAATCCATTGAGCTTCCAACCTAAACCATTGCCGTAAGAAGCTCCATAAGCCATGACAGTGCCAGTAATATCCATTCGAAGAACGGCATCGTCTTTACTTAAGATGGTGGTTCGGTAGTAAACAACGACATCATTTAAGTCAAAGTCGCCCACTTCTGGCCAATTATCTTCAAAGGCCGCAGTGTAGTAATTAGAGTGTTGGATCGTGGTCCCTGGGTCGGTTACATTGAAAACGTAATCCTCAACCTCCCCATCACCGACATAGCCATCGCTAGGAATGTTTGGGCTACTAGCCAAGCGGAATCGAGTTTGTACAGTACCAACGACTGCACCGTCGCCGACACGAATAGGAACAACTTGGCTTCCATCGACAACAGAATGATTTTTCAGTATTTGCTCGTCATCATCGAAAACACCATTCATGTCCCAGTCAGCCCAAGCCTGTAGGTAGCCGCTACCGACTACGTTGACATTGATTAAGCTGTCTAATCCAATTTCTAGATTGGACAACAAGGTAATTCCATCGTCGTCGTTCCCGCCAATATCCAAGTCGTCGCCATTGGATGCTGCACCAGGTTGTCCGCCGGTATCAGCATCAATGCTAGCCCCTAAATAAAGCGTTGACGAAATCGCATGTTCAGCACCATTACTCGCTTGTAACGTGCCGTAACTATCAGGCGCATCACCAAAATCAGATTCGTCTGAGCTTTCGATGGGAGTTGTAAAACCGGATAACTCCCAGTTACCATCAAATGCAGAGAATATAGGGTTCGGTCCAGTACTCGTGGTAACCGTTTCAAACTGAAGTGTGACGATAGAAGTGTTTTTGTAGGTGAATTTAACCGCCCCTGAAGTGTCTGTTTCAGAGTAGTTTGTACCAGGACCCGTGAATAAGACTGAAGTCCCATCGGTACTCTCTTCTGCCGTCAAACTTGCACTCGCACTACCAAGTTGATAGCTGAAAAAACCTTCACTTTTAAAGACTCGTACTTGTTCAGACTGTGAGGGTTCTCCATCGATGTCATAACCAATCATGTCAAACTCAGGAATAGTATAAGGTACTGAGAAGGTTCCGGAGAGACCATCCGTACCATCATAAAATTCAAAGGTATAGATTAAGCCTGCCGATCCCGCAGAATTAGTTTGGTAAAGAAAACCAATATCTCCTGAAGGCTGCGTTGCGCCAACTTTGTAGTTGGGAGCATGAAACAAAAATGTCGCATCACCAAACACATTACTAGACACTTTGGCATCTATTGTTTTTCCATCATGTGTTCCGACATTCAGAAAATGCATTGACACCCCATCGTACGTCGGTCCCGCCCAGCTGCTACTCCCATTAGTTGGCTCTATATGGTTTGAAAAGTCCAAATCCACCGTCGTTGCATAAATAGGGACACTGACTACTGCCGTCATAAGATAAATAACTTGCTTGTATTTCATAGTAAACCTCGACTTCTTCTTCGCATGAGCGATTTCCTTGAAAAGTGTGTGAACTCTGAACGACGGTTAAACAAAAGTTTTCCACATCCCAAACTCGTAACTAAGCAAAAGTAGTGGTTTGTTATTTTGGTGTCGATAAAGCGAGCTGCTTAGTCAATGAAGCAAGAGGAAGGCCAAGTTTTCAATTAAGCAAAGCATGAACTTAAGATAATGAAATTAAAGGTAATTTTATTTATTTTCATTTTAAATCTAGAGCTCGTTCTCGATATATTCAAAATAAGAATCAAATTGCTTAAGTGTTACGTCAATTTAAAAACCACCGACTTTAACTACGATTTATACCTATATAGGAAAGTCAAAAGACGAGCACTACATCCACTTCAAACAAAGTGGTTGATGTCAGATACAAAAACCGCCTAAAAGCACAGGACTCTTAGGCGGTTAATAATTAGCAAGTTTAAAAAATAGAAGCTTGATAAGGAAAAAGTTATTGCTGCTTACAGCATCTCTTTGGCAATCAAATGCAGTAAGAAGGTTTCACGCTCAATACTCATGCCCTTTTTCGGGCTCTCGGCCATGGTCTTTTCATTATGGGCAATCGCTTCATGGATATTCATCCACACTGGTTTCATCCCATTTTTCACTTCATAATCTTCGTAAGCCGTTTCACCAAGCTCACGATCGATCTTGCATGAGTAGCAGTAAGAGATCATGTGCATCATATCTGCGTCGTCTTTATACCAAGGACGAAACTCTTCAAAAATACCGAACGGCTTGATGCTATGAATGTTCTTTGCACCGGTTTCTTCTTCGAGTTCACGAACCATACCAGCAATCACATCTTCACCTTCATCCAAACCACCACCAGGAATGGTGTAATCGTGATAACGCTCGGTGTACAGCATCAGAATGTTTTCACCGTCTAAGACAATTGCACGGGCAGCGTTACGCTTGTATACGGTTTTATTGTCTAGGTGATCGATATCAGGGTGGATGGTAGTTTTTAGGTGTCTCATGATTCTGACTGCTCAACTGAATTTGGGCGGCATCATATCATAATAGAGAATAGATTCGAGGCTAAGAACAAGTGACACAACATCAAACACCACGCTCATTAACCCAGTTTATGCATTGCCCTGAAAGAGTCAGTTTCGCTTCAAAACCCTAAGTTCTCCGTATACTGATCTCGCAATACCATGGCCTCTCTTAGCTTGATCTAACACTCAAAAAGCAGCTAAACATGAAGAAATATCAACCTATTTCAATATCTTGACTAAATTAGGACAACCTTTTCTGAAATCTAAAATATACTAATTTCATAGAGCTTCTCATTTGGTTCTGTAGAACTTAACGCATTCGATTATAGAGTTATCACGTAGGAGATAAACATGAAGAAAATTGGTTTGATGGCTGTATTTGCCGTTGTATTAGGCGGTTGTGCAAACGACTATGCAGAATATAGCGAAGGCCAACGTGTTTCAGTCGCTAACCCAGCTGCGGTTTATTGTGTTCAACAAGATGGCGAATTAGATACGGTGACTGAAAACAATCAACGTACCACTTACTGTGTATTCGATGACGGTGAGCGTATCGAGCAATGGGAATATTACCGTAACAACCATGAGCAAAAAACGGAAGAATAACCCCTACTGGCTTCCTCTCACTTCAACGCTCACACCACTTAACAACCCCGAAAGATCTGTAAACTGCCTGCCATTACGGCAGCGGTTTACCGTACACAAGCACTAATTGTACAGTGTTTTATTTTTGACATTTCCCTGACATTTGAACAAGCGTAATAAATAGAATGCAAGTCTGTTACAAATATTTACAAGTAGTGTTGATTATGAAAGTACAAACAAAATCGAAAGAACAAAATCATATGTCATTTGAGATACCAGAGTTCAATCTATCTCAATCGACCTCTGAGGTAATCTACAAACGCTGTCAAACAGCACTGGTGGTTTTAGCGATTGGTATAATAGTCAACCTTGCAATCCGCATTGATTTCGTTTTCTTGAATGGAAAAATCGGTGAAAATTCAGTCACTGAAATGCTACAGCAATTTCTTTTGATCGTCTCCTCTGGTGCATTTGCTTACCTCGCTAAAAAGCGTCCTGAGGTAAAGCACGCCGCTATGTTAATCAGCGCGTTTTTTGCCGTAATGTTCATCCGAGAACTAGACCATTGGTTTGACATGATTACTCACGGTGCTTGGGTATATCCCGCAATTCTCACAGCCGGGAGTGCAATTTTTTATGCACTTAAAAATGGTAAACAAACTATCGAACAACTGGCGCTTATTTTAGCTTCACCGCACATGAACCTTCTGGTTACTGGTGTAATGCTTCTGCTTGTTTTCTCTCGTTTATTTGGCATGGGAAGTTTTTGGCATGGCGTAATGGGCGAACATTACATAAGAAATGTAAAGACTATCGCAGAAGAAGGCACTGAACTTTTGGCTTACTGCCTGATTGCGTTTGCGAGCTTAAAGACCGTTATTGGCATCACGAGAAAAAAATAAACATCTATCGCCACCAGCGATGTGTGTGATCCGATTCCGGGTCTAAACAACGATTCAATAAAGTCAGGTTAATATCAAGTAATGCTAGGTACTCCCTGACTTTTTTTATGTCGGTACCCACTGAAGTCTGCTGGATACAGCGCTCCAATACTGGGAGTAAGCTGTCGACGATGTCAAAATGAGGTGCCCCCTCTACTAACGCCTTTACAGCTATCAGTGACTCCAACGACAGTCTTTCAGGCTCCCCCCTAACTAACTCCAAATCTCGCTTGAATGTTCCCGCAGAAACACCTTCAAGATAAACTCGATAGGTTGTCAGCACATCCATCCACAGAAACAATTGCCCTTGAGTATTTTGATGAGGATATGGAACCGCAACATGAGCTTCTAGCTGAGGATCGATTTGTAGTTCCACCCCAAGTGCAGAGCACTTCTCGACCAAAACCTTAAGCAAGCCTTGTTCGTCCATTAGTGATTGGATCTCGAAAATACGTTGTAAATGGTAGTCATTCGAAACGAACGTCACCTTCACACTCTGCCCACGGGTAAACAGTCCACTTTCAATCATCTCTGAAGCTAAGTTCTGAATGTTCTCAACCGTATTTGTCGAGTTCTGCTCAAGCAAAATCGCCCCCAAGGAAAACGGATATTCTCGCTGGCTTTCCAGAATTCGAAAATACTGGTGCATTGCATCCGCTTCAGAGGTGGTTTGACCTTTTGTCACCCCACCACAAAATGCAACACCCGTTTTCTGAATAGACTCTTCTGCCAAATGCCCCGCCAGATACTCCACTAAAGCATCAACTCGACTGATGCCTTCATCAGTCAATTTATTCCCATTAAGTCGCTTACCTAGCACAATAAGGAGGTGATTAATGCTCATTTTATGTTCAAGTCTCGTTTTAGTGATTAGATGGAGTGAATTATGTATACAATAGTTCTTAACAAAAGTATTTTTAAATTCCTAAATGTAGCTCGCAATAATGCTCACTATTGATAGCAACATCTTAAGGTACACAAGAATCAACGTGCAGCTATATAAAGCAAAAATAGCACGGTCTTGTATTTCATCGAACTACACGCTTGTTAACATTAATCTCATTGAAAGAATACGCTCACTCAAAGAAGTGAGGTTAACAAAAGATATACTTTAACCAGAGTTCGTTCATCGAACCGTCTTCACAGGAAGTTACTATGCTGTCTATTTTTGATATCTACAAAATTGGGGTTGGCCCGTCCAGCTCCCACACAAATGGACCAATGATCGCTGGGTTTAACTTTACCCAAAAAATTGATGCTCAGCTTAAGCAAGTGAAGCGTATTCAAATCGACTTATATGGCTCGTTATCATTGACGGGTATTGGTCACCACACAGACAGAGCAACTTTGTTAGGTTTGCTCGGTAACCGCCCCGACACTATTAAGATTACCAGTGCTAACCAAGCAATGCGTAAAGCGATTGAAGATAAATCTCTACTGGTTAGCGGTAACCATGAAATTCACTTCGATGTAGAAAGCGATTTACTCTTCCATAAAACTAATCTTCCGCTTCATGAAAATGGCATGACCATCTCTGCCTTTGACGCAAGCGGTAGTCTTCTAGATATGGAAACGTACTACTCGATTGGTGGTGGCTTTATCGCAACCGCTGATGAGCTACAAAACGGCAAGCAAGAAGCAGAAACACAAGTCGAGTTCCCTTTTACTTCTGCCGACCAATTGCTTGAATTGTCAGAACAACAAGGGCTTAGCCTTGGTGGCTTAATCCTGCGCAATGAAGTGTCTTTTCAAGGCATGGACGTGATTGACCAAAAAGCTGACCAAATTTGGAAGGTGATGTCTCTGTGCATGCAGCGTGGCTTTGACACCGAAGGTATTCTTGATGGCGGTTTAGAAGTGACGCGTCGAGCGCCTGCTCTTTTGAAAAAGTTGGAAGCGAATGCTTCGATTGAAAATGATCCAATGGAGATCATGGATTGGATTAACCTGTTTGCCTTTGCTGTAAGCGAAGAAAACGCAGCGGGTGGCCAAGTGGTAACATCTCCAACGAATGGTGCGGCTGGCGTTATTCCTGCGGTATTAATGTACTACCACCGTTTCATTAAAGAGCTCGACACCAAACAGCTGAAAGACTTCTTGGCAGTCTCTGGCGCTATCGGCATCCTATACAAAACCAATGCTTCAATTTCTGGAGCAGAAGTAGGTTGTCAGGGTGAGGTCGGCGTATCTTCATCAATGGCTGCTGCTGGCTTAACGGCTTTGCGCGGTGGCAGCAACGAGCAAATCTGTATCGCAGCTGAAATCGCAATGGAGCACTCTCTCGGCATGACATGCGATCCGATCGGCGGGCTTGTTCAGGTGCCATGTATCGAACGTAACGCCATGGGGGCAATGAAAGCCATCAACGCATCACGTATGGCTCTAAAACGCACCAGCAAGTGTCTTATCTCGTTAGACAAGGTTATCGCAACCATGTACCAAACAGGTAAAGACATGAACAAGAAATACCGTGAAACGTCTTTAGGTGGTTTAGCGGTGATCCACATGGCGCCACCGTGTGAATAGTTAGATGCGGTGACCAATTAGATGCGGTGACCAGTTAAATGCGGTGACTAGTCGAGATACCGAGAATAGTTGAAACGCAATACATCGTTGACACGCACGACGAGAAATCGCCTCACTCAGAACCGTTATTGTAAACTTAGTTTTCGATATACAAACAAAAGCCAGCCACCAAGCTGGCTTTTTTATTGGCTAAAATCCAACAGCCAATTGAAAGTGATACTCACTTGAACATTTTACAAGATGACCAATGTTAACTTTTCCTTTATCCGTTCATTACTTAGCCACAAATGAAGGTAGTTAAATTTCTCACAGTTATGCATCCATTATCAAAATCTAACATTGCAAATTTCATTCATGAGAAATATCAATGCACTCATAAGAAAAGGTATATCGAGTAAAGTTCTGTTTGGGATGCATGTTTCATTTTATGTATTGCTAGTGATGGTATTATAATTAGGTTATTACACTACATCTTAATACTAATGTGAGAATAAAATAATGTGGAATAGATTAAACAAATCAATGATGTTCTGCCAAATGATGTTTGGACTTTCGTTCTATGGCGTCATGGTGATCTTGACTCGTTTCTTCCTTGAAGATCTTAACTACAATGAAGCCGACACAATGATGGTTGTTGGTGCTTTCTCAGCAATCGGACCGCTATTTGCTATTGCAGGTGGCTTCATCGCCGACAAATTTTTAGGCGCATACCGATCGTTGACCATTGCCTTTCTAGGGTTCGCTAGTGGTTATGCTCTACTGGTACTCGGTGCCGCGGCGACCAATGTTCCAATGGCATTATGTGGTATTGCTTTAGCGAGTTATGCGCGTGGTTTGATGTCCCCTTCTTACCCAAGTCTTTACAAACGCACGTTCAAAACTCAGGAAGATTTCGAAAACTGCTACCCTATCAACTACTCAGTCAACAATATTGGTGCGCTTTTAGGCCAGTACTTGTTCCCGATGCTAGTGCTTGTTGTTGGTTTCCACGGTGGCTTCCTTCTTTCAGCTGCTCTAGCAGGTGCCGCACTTCTGATGATGCTCTTTGTTCGCAAAGGCCTTGTTGAAGCAAGTGCTGAAATCGACCAAAAACCAGTAAGCACTAAACACTGGGCTGCATTCCTTGGCCTTTCTGCTGCAATGATTGGTTTGGTATTCTTCATGTTTTCTAACATGGATATCGGCCAGAACATCGTGTACGCAATTGGTGGTGCAGCGATCATCTACTTTGTCTCTTTGATGATGAAATCGAAGAAGTCAGATATGCTGAAAATGGGCACGATCTTAATCATCACATTCCTCACGACATGTTTCTTCGTGTACTACGGTCAAATGATGACATCGATGACAATGGTTGCAATCAATACAATGCGTGGCGATCTATTCGGTTTCATCCCTGTAGCCCCTGAAGCGTCGATGGCAATGAACCCACTTTGGTGTATGGTTGCAGGCCCTATCATTACGGGCATCTTCTCTAAACTAGAAAAGAAAAACATTCATTTCTCTACCGCAACCAAAGTAGGTTTCTCTTTCATTCTGACTGCGATCGCTTTCGGTATCTTAACGATGGCAGTAACAACCGTTGGTGAAGATATTCTGATTCGCCCTGAAGTGTTCTTAGCAATCCACTTCTTCCTAGCATTTGGTGAGGTTATTGTTGGTTCTATGGTTGTAGCATTCATCCTGTCTGTTGCACCTAAGCACATCGAGAACTTCTCAGTAAGCTTATTCTCTGTCGCAATCGCACTATCAGGCATTGTTGGTGCTGTATTCTCAACGTCTATTGCACTTGAGAAAGGCCAAGAGATCACACAAGAAATCGTTCAAACGGTTTACGGTGATTACTTCCAACTATTAACTATCCTAGCGGTAGTAATGGTTGGTATCGCAATGGCAGCATCGTTCATTATTCGTAAGATGCTAGAAGCAGCGAAAGCCGCTGAAGAAACTATCGAACTAGAGCAAGCAAACAGCTAATTCTGCTCACGTTAAACAGTTCCAATACACCAAGCCCTTTAGTTTTCTAAAGGGCTTTTTTTGTCGATATTTTTGTTTCTATTGATATCGGGTTCAAGTTACGTTGCGCTTGTGTAAATAAAAGTAAATGATAATTATTAGTATTGAGTGTTTTCTTGTTCAGGATTATGATGTGGAAATCAAAATCTAAGAGAGCCTTATATGAGCAAGCCTAGCCCTATCACATTAACCGTTACTCAAACCTCAACCATTACACCGAATATGCAGCGTATAACGCTTAGCGGTGAAGGATTAAGTAAGTACCCAACCGAATGTGCCGGCGGCTACATCAAGCTTTTGTTCTCGCCACTCGGCACCACAGATTTAAGTCACCTGAACGAAGGTGAGCGCCCAACCATGCGCACTTACACCATTCGTCAGTACAACCCTGTCGAAAAATGGATTGAGGTTGATTTCGTACGCCACATCACCACAGATCTGCAATGTGGCTTTGCTGCAAGATGGGCAATGAACGCAGAAGTAGGTGACACGGTTTCAGTGGCAGGCCCTGGATTAATTCAAGGGCTGAATCTAGAATCGGATTGGTTCTTCTTGGTGGCAGATATGACTTCGCTACCTGCGCTCTCTGCCAAAGTAAAAACGCTTCCGGAACACGCAGCAGGCCACGCTGTCATTCAGATCAATTCAGCAGCAGACAAGCAAACACTTGAAGTACCTCAAGGTATAAAAGTCACTTGGTTAATTGAAGATGAAACTGAAGAAACACTTTCACAAACAGTTCGCAACACAGAATGGTTAGAAGGGCAGGTTTCAGTATGGACGGCGTGTGAATTTGAGAGCATGCGCGAACTAAGACAGTACTTCCGCAACGATAAAGAAGTCGCGAAAGAAAATATCTACATCAGCAGCTACTGGAAACGTGGCGTCACTGAGGATGGCCACAAAGTATTGAAGCAACAAGATGCTCAAGCTTTAGTGGGTTAAGCCTGTTACTACATACATCTTTTTGCTAGATAAATAGAAAACGCCCTTAGCGAAATTCATCTCGTTAAGGGCGTTTAAGTTTGAATCCGATGAAAATCAAAGTCGAAGTGTAAGATTAAATACTCTCCCCCACTTCAATCTCATAACCAAGATCTAGCTTCGCGACCCATTCATTGTTGCCTTGCAAACGCGCTACAACTTGCTGTGCTGCGACTTTACCGATCTGCTCCCTAGGTGTTACTACAGTCGCTAAACGCGGCGTCATCGCCACGGTGATGTCGTGTCCGTGGAAACCTGCAATCGCCATCTGCTCTGGTACCTGAATACCACGTCGTACACACTCGTAAAAAGCACCAATGGCCAAATCATCGTTAGTACAGAAAATGCCATTCACTTCAGGGTGTTTCTCAAGTAACTCACCAATCAGTTTTGCACCAAGAGTAAACGAGGAAGCGTCTTCCGTTTGCAGCGTTACTGGCGTTTTGTCGGCTTCTTGCATCGCATGTTCATAACCGGCCATTTTTAAGCGCGTACGTTCATCCATACGAGCCGCTAAGTAAGCAATATTGGTTCGCCCCCGGTCGAGCATGGTTTTGGTCATTGCTCTTGCCGCTTCGAAGTTATCAAAGCCAACCGCTTGTTCAATACGGGGAGACACCGAATCCATAATTTCAATCACTGGGATAGAAACAGTCTGCAGCATTTTACGCGCTCTATCAGTGTGAACGTTTTCTGAAAGGATAATCGCGTCAACGTTGTAAGAAAGCAGCGAAGCGATGCTCTGCTCTTCCAGTTCTGCGCTATAGCCATAGTGAGCAATCATGGTTTGGTAACCCGCAGGCGCGGTGACTTGCTCAATACCACGAATAACTTCAGCAAAAACTTGGTTAGTTAATGAGGGGACCAAAACACCAATCGCATTGCTTTTTGCGTTGGAAAGAATGTCTGGTGCGCGGTTAGGGATATAACCTAGCTCGTCTACTGCAGCGCTGATCTTATCTCGCAGTGCTTCTGATACTTGAGAAGAGTCTCTCAGGCAGCGACTGACGGTCATTTTGGTGACACCAACTAAGTTGGCAACATCTTGTAATGTTGGACGTTTTTTCTTATTCGACATAATTAGTAATTATTATTTTTGAGTTATGTTACTGGTAACAGTGTATCCGACTGACGTGGAATTTGAAGCCTAATTTAGTAAAATGTTGATACAGCGTCAAAATTACAAACGCCCTCTTGTTGAGGGCGTTATTGATTGTTTAAGCGTTTACTTTTACTTCAGTTCTTGGGGACTGACTCCAAGTGACATGGAATTTTTCAGCTTCCTCTCTATCGACTCGCGAATAGGTATGAGAACCAAAATAGTCACGTTGCGCTTGCAATAGATTCGCTGGTAACACTTCACAGCGCAGAGAATCAAAGTAGCTTAATGCAGAACTGATCCCCGGCATCGGCACACCATACAAAGCGGAGTTAGCAACGGCGATACGCCAAGCAAGCTCACGCTCTTCCACTTGTTTGATGAAAACCTCGTCAAACAACAGATTCGCCAGCTCACCATTTTGTTGATAAGCCGATGTGATACCTTGTAAGAATGCTGCACGAATAATACAACCTGCTCGCCAGATCTTAGCTATTTGGGTGAAATCGAGATTCCAACCCTCTTTGTCTGACGCTGTCTTTAATAAATCAAAGCCTTGTGCATAAACAGACAACTTGGCGCAATATAGGGCATCGTGAAGTTCAGAAATAACCTCTGTTTTATCCAACTGACTCGCATCGGCAACATTGCCTTTTAGCAGTTTGCTCCCTTGAATACGTTGTGATTTTTGACCGCTCATCGCACGTGCATAAACCGCCTGTGCAATGGTTGGAGTTGGGCAGCCTTCCTGAAGGCTGTTAACTGCTGTCCATAAGCCTGTGCCTTTTTGGCCAGCCTTATCAAGCACAACATCAACAAATGGTTTACCCGTAGCCAAATCTTCTTGTTGAAGAATGTCGGCACTGATTTCCATTAAGTAGCTATTAAGTACACCGTTGTTCCACTGTTCGAAAACTTGGCCAATCTCTTGAGCTGGCATTTCAAGTACATCACGCATGAACTGATACACTTCGCAGATGAGCTGCATGTCGGCATATTCAATACCGTTGTGTACCATTTTCACATAGTGCCCTGTACCAGAAGGACCAACATAGGCAGCGCATGCTTCACCCGCTTCAAACTGAGCAACCGGTAGCCCATTAGCATCCACTTTTGCAGCAATCGCTTCCCACATCGGTTTCACATATTGCCAAGCCGATTGGTCACCACTCGCCATAAGCGCCGGGCCAACACGAGCCCCTTCTTCACCACCAGATACAGCAGTGCTGAAGAAACGAAGCTTGCCTTTATAGTTAGCTTCGCGGGCTTCTGTGTCAGTCCATAAACTGTTGCCTGTATCGATAACAATATCGTCGCTCTCTAAACCGGCTTCTAGCAAATTACTCACTACGATATCGACAGGCTTTCCTGCAGGAACCGACAAAGCGATTACACGCGGCTTCGCGAGCCCTTGCAGCACATGCTCAAGGCTAGCCCCTTGTGTGAACTTACCTTTACCAGTAAACGATTCATTAAGCAGCTTTGCTTCTGAACTGGCGCGATCAATGTTGTCTGTATTCAAGTCAAAGCCAGCAACGTTAAAGCCGTTATCCAGTAGGTTGAGTGCTAGGCTTTTGCCCATCACTCCTAAACCAATCATCGCGATGTCGTTTTTTAACTGAGTCATGGTTTAGCCTATCTGCTTAATTTGTTTGAGTGCACTTTCTACTACCTGTTCGACATCTTGTGAGATATCAACAAACAACGCATCGGCTTCATTCGGTTCAACCAAGGTTGCGAACTGGCTTTTCAACATTTCTTGACCATTGAAGTAATGGTTCTCGCGCGCTTTGTGGCGGTTCCAAATGGTGTCGAAGCTACCTTGTAGGTACACGATAACTAAACCTTCATTGTTCTTCCGTAGAATGTCGCGATATTGAGGTTTCAATGCAGAACATGCAATCACAGCACTTGGCTGCTCAATGTATTGCTTGTTGAGTGTTTCTAGCCATCCTTGACGATCTTCGTCAGTCAGCGGAATACCTTGACGCATTTTTTCTACATTGCTTTGCGGATGGAAGTCATCGCCATCAAAGAATTGAAGCTCTAAAGCCTGTGCGATACGGCTACCAATTAGGCTTTTTCCGCATCCAGATACGCCCATCACGAGTATTTTTTTGCTTTTCATAAGGCAAGCCTTCCCTAAGCCCCAACCGAAACAGGGGCTGACAATCGAATCTAATAGTTAAACTTGTGTTGCTGATGATCGGTTCCTGAACATTAGATTCGCTCTGGAACCTTTGCTGTTATTGCCACCAAAGCGCGAGCTGAGGGAAGATAATAACCAGTGCCAACACCAATACTTGAAGTGCAATGAACGGCAGTAGTGAAGAGAAAATCTCACCTAAGCTGATGTCTTTGGGTGCTACCGATTTCAGGTAGAAGGCCGCGGGACCAAACGGTGGTGACAAGAACGACACCTGCATGTTTAGACAGAACACAACGCCGAACCATACTGGGTCGAACCCAAGGCCAGTGATGATTGGTACGAAGATTGGCATTGTTAGAAGTGCCACACCTACCCAGTCAAGGAACATGCCTAGAACCAGTAAGATAGCCATCATGATTAATAGCGTTACTGTCGCGTTACCGCCACTGAGCGCAAGGATGGTTTCTTCAACAAAATCAATACCGCCCATCAGGTTGTAAATACCAACCAATGCACTAGCACCGATACCAATCCACATGATCATGCCGCAGGTACGCATAGTTGCGATGGCACTCTCTTTCAACATGCTGAAATTCAACTCACCACGGATAAGAGCACTGATCATGATACCAACCACACCCAAAGCCGAAGCTTCTGTTACTGAAGCGATACCCGTGTAGATACTACCTAGAACTGTTGCTACAGAAAGCAGTGGGAAGAACAGAGCCTTGAAGTAGCTTGGCTGATTTGCGATATCTTCTTCTGTCTCATCATCACTAGGAAGAGGAGCCAGAGAAGGATTCAGCTTACAGCGAATCAATACGTAGCCGATGTAACAGCCCGCAAGGATAAACGCTGGCAAGAAAGACGCTTTGAACAGGTCTCCAATCGATACACTCGCTGTCATACCGTAAATGATAAGTACGATACTCGGTGGAAGCATAGTGCCTAGTGCGCCACCTGCACAGGTTGTACCGATAGCAAGCTTACGGTCATAACCTAAACGAAGCATTTGTGGCAGTGCGAGAATACCCAGTAGTACCGTTTCACCACCGATAACGCCTGACATCGAAGCCAATAGAACCGCGACTAATAAGGTTTGTACTGCCACACCACCACGAACCTTACGGCCGACAGATTTCATTGCATCAAACAAATCGCGAGCAATGCCCGAACGGTCTAGTAAAGCGGCCATCAATACAAACATCGGTACCGCGAGGAACACATAACCAGAAGCAAAACTGTAGGTACGGCTTGCGATCAAAGGCAGGGCATCAGGACCAAACCAACATAGAGTGAAGAAAATTGCGACAAAGCCTGTTACGAACGCTAGCTGCATACCGGTCAGTAGCAAGCCAATCATCATAACCAGCATGAGCAAGCTGCCCCATGCGATACCAATAGAAGATAAATCAAACATCGTCATTCTTCCTTAGACCCATCAACTCTTGGATTAGGTGCAATACAAACTGGACAACAAGAACACACAAAACGACAAAAATCAGGCCTTTCAGCAGCGCAGGATAAGGCGCGTTTAACACTGAACCTGATGTTTCAAGGCGGAATTCACCCCATGGTGCAAACCACGCTTCTTCCGCAGTGAAGTAAGCTGCATAAGCGAGCATGCCTGCAAAGGCCAAACCCACAATGTGGTGAACAAGATTAAGATATTTACGTGCTTGGTTAGACACTGAATCGTAGATAAGAACCACACGTACATGCTTATTCGCAGCAAACGCGTAGATGCCACCAATAATGAATAAAGAACCACCGATGAAAGAAGCTGTTTCATGTACCCATGTGGTCGGGGCATCGAATGCGTAACGCATCACAACTTCATAAAATGAAATCAATACAGTAAAGATAAAAAACCAGCTCACGAGATTACTGAACTTTATAACAAAACGATCAAGCGCATTTCTTGGTTGCTCGTCGTTTTCAGCTGGGGCATGGGGAGTTTTGTCTGTCATGGGCCAAATATCCTGGGAGAATACGGGAGAGCAGTGCCCTCCCCCGTCAGTAAACTAAGTTTAAATTACAGTAAGCCGTTTTCTTCTAGGAACACAGTCACTGAGGTGTAAACTTTTCCTGCGTTATCAGAACGCTCTGCAAATACTTTCCATTGACCTTTCGCGATTTCACGGAACTTCTTACGCTCTTCTTGAGACCAGTCGTGGATAGTGATTTCTGGGTTCGCTTGAGCTTCTTTAAGCGCCGCTTGGTCAGCCATTTTCAGCTGAGTTGTCATGTCGTAAGAGAAGTCACGCACTGATGTTTGCAGCATTGTTTGTAGATCAGCTGGCATCTTGTCCCATTTCTTCTGAGAAATAGAGATATCGATAAGCGGTAGTGAGTGAAAGCCCGGTTGAACTGGATGTGTTGCAATGTCGTTCATGCCCGCTTTTTGGTTGGTAGAGAATACCGTGTAGTCCGCTGCATCAATTACGCCTTTGCTTAGGCCAGTAAATACTTCAGAACCTGGCAGGTTTACTGGAGTAGCACCCGCGGCTGCAAATACTTGTTGTACTAGGCCTTCAGGCGCACGCAGTTTAAGACCTTTAAGATCCGCGACACCATCGATTGGCTTTTTAGAAATGAATGATTCAACGCCGGTTGTTGAAGCACCAACGAACTGAACACCGTAAGGCTTGTACAGTTCAGTCATTAGCTCATTACCACCACCGTAGTTCATGTACTGAAGCAGCTGTGTTGTGTCTGACCATGCACCAACCATATTACCGATAAGACCAAAAGCTGGATCTTTACCAGAGAAGTAACCTGTTGCTGTGATGTGACCATCTAGGATGCCCATTTTGATCGCGCCTAGCGTTTCTGTGTGCTTAACCACAGCACCAACAGGAAGTAGATCGATGTCGATACGTCCATTAGACATCGTTTCTACGCGCTCAGCCCACTTCTGCTGAACCTTGAAGTTCAAATCACCAGATGGATCTGAAGATTGAATCTTAAGTTTAAAGTCTGCAGCCATTGCTGAAGTAGCAAATAGACCAGAGAGGGAAGCGGCAATCAGCGTTTTAGTCAGAGCTTTCATTTGGGTATCCTTATGAGTTTCACAGAGTCCGGCTTGTTATTATATGTTACCGGTAACGTTGGAGTGGATGTTACCGGTAACTTTACAACCTTGTCTATGAGAAGGATCACATCTTTAACATTAGTAAAACGTTTGCTATCAATAAGAAAAATGTGACTAAAAAGTCACATTATAGGTTGGAGGTAGGATTTAATTTCTTTTTAAGTCAGTGAGATAACTAAACCTGCAATGATAAAAACGACGCCTACACCGCGAGTGGCGTGCCACTTTTCCTTTAAAAAGTAGATCCCCATCACTACGCCGAAGATGATGCTTACTTGCCTTAGAGCGACAACCAAGCTGACATTTTCAGTCATGGTCATCGCAAATAATACGAGGCCATAGGTCGAAGCCATCATGATGCCAGCAAGTGTTGCTCTTTTACGCAATAACCAAGCATTATGAAATTCGATTTTTTGATTCGACACGAGCAACCACAGGCTCAGTGGAATCACAATCGCCCAAAACTGAATGCCTAGATAGAAAATCGCGGTGTGCTTGTTAGTTATAACTGTTGTGCTCAAAGGATCGAGTAACAAAAGCGCTTCTTTATCAATGATGGAATAGCCCGTGGTACCAATGGCCGCGATTAACGCCCACAGCACGCCAAGGTTGAGATACGCTTTTAACCTAAAATCTGAAAACTTCTTAAGTGGTACAAACAAACAACCCAAGGTAATCAAGGTGAACCCAAACCATTGATTAGGTGACAGCTCATAGCCTATCAACACGGTGCCTAAACCCACCATCAACACGGGCAGTGCTCTTGCCATTGGGTAAATCACGCCGATATCAGCCTGTTTATAGGCTGCGCCCAAGCCGATCAAATAGATGATTTGGCAAATCCCGCTCAAGAAAACCAGTTGCCAAAACGGAAGTAAGATATTTGATAGCCCTACACTGTGAACATACCAGATCAAGTAAGGCGTCAATATCGCGGCAGCGGCAAAGCCAGAGGCTAAGAAGAAAGACGAGCCCGAGCCTTGATTAGATTTACCTAAAACGTTCCAACCCGCGTGAAGCAAAGCCGAAATGATCACGATTACAATCGCAGAGAATTCCATTTCATTCCTAAATTATTGATGAATTAGCACAACGGCTGACAACAGGTGATAAAAAAGGCCTCCGAATAAGAGACCTTTGAGCGTTTCAATTGGGCAATCCTGCATAATTGAAGATATGCCAACGTTCTAAAGTATGACTAGCGCTCTAGCTGCGCGATCGACTCAATGCTGATCGCGTCATGACGCCAATATTCAATATCGCAGTCAATCAAATCACCGTCTTGATTGTAATTAACACGCTCGACAACCATAGCCGGAGAACCAGAAGTCGCACGCAGGGCTTGCGCGGTTTCGCCAAGCAAAGACGTTGTGCTCACTCGGTAACGGATCTTCTGATACACCACGCCAAAGTGCTCACGGTAGATGTCCGTCAACGATTTAGACAAGTCATAATCAAGCAAATTAGGGAACAGCTCAGGTCGAATGTAGTTGGTCACATACACAACGGGTCTGTCTTCAAGATAACGAACTCTGTCTACTCGATAAACATCCGAAAAAGGTTGCAGCTCAAGAAGCTTAGTTGCTTCCTTGGTTGCTAACATGCCTTTCGCTGCCACTAATTCTGTTTTCGGCTTACGATTCTGCGACAAAGCCATATTAGTGAAGTTCAGTGTTTGTGTTGGATCGTAACGCAGTGGCGCTGGAGAGATAAACCAACCTCGTCGGTCTTCTCGATAAATTCGTCCTTCCGCTTCAAGTGAAGACAAGGCTTCACGTAACGTAACTCGAGTCGTATCAAACGATTCAGCCAGTTTGCGCTCCGCAGGCAGCTTCTGTCGTGGCGTTAACATCCCCGACTCTATCTGTTCTACGATGACATCTTTGATTTTTACGTACTGCACTTCATTTCCTTTTATTCTTGTTCTTGTCGTCAGCCACTCCTTGGCCAACTGCAACATAAAATGGTTCGCTAGCGTTTACGCCAAGCTTGGGTGCGCTTCTCGAATAACTTGTTGATTAACATATGAATCAACTTCGCGCTCGCTGCCGATATCATGATCATCACCGCCATGGCAGCTGCTGCACCCGTTTGTCCCGCATCATCCATATTCAGTACTGAAACTGACGCAGGTATCGTATCGGTAGAATACAAGAATACTACCGCAGATGTCGTGGTAAGTGCATTAATAAACAGGTATGTCGCAATATCTAAAATCGCAGGCAGACATACGGGTACCGTCACCTTAAAGAACAGCTTGTATTGCGGTAGGTTAACCGAAGCCGCCGTCGCTTCTATTTCCTCAGGCAGCTGTTTTAATGCGGTTAACGCTGTCATGTGGCCGACTGTGTAGTAGTGAACCACCGTATTAATCACCAAGAACGCCATCGTGCCATATAAGAAGTTGAGTGGGTTACTCAAATCATTAAAGTAGAAGATATACCCCAAACCCAACACCATACCCGGAACAGCCATCGGTACCACACTGAGCATTTGCATTGCTTGACGAACAGGACCAAATGCTCTGCCCTTCTCAATGCAGTACGCGCCTAAGAAAATCAATACGGTACCGATGATCGCAGTCCAAGCGCCGAGGGTTAAAGAGTTGAAAAATGGCGTCCAACCATAAGTACTCATCTCTGCGAAGTTATAATTATTTAGCGTTAACGTTTTATTCCAAGGCCAGAAAGTGACCATAGATCCGTATATCGCCATACCTAGCACGATAACAACAGCCACTGAAATTACGGTGCAATAGAGTAAACACACGCCATCACGTAGAGTGTTTGGCTCTGGTTGGTAAGCGACGGAGCGAGTATCAAACAAGCTCTTTTGTTTCTTTTGAACCCAGCGGTCAACGGTAAACGCAAGCAACGCAGGCAATAGCAATAGGATGCTGGTCACCGCGCCCATAGAGAAATTCTGTTGCCCTACTACCTGCTTAAAGATATCGGTAGACAGAACGTTGTAGCTACCACCAATCACCTTTGGCACACCAAAATCACAAACCACCAGCGTAAACACAACGATCAAGGTACTTATCAAACCGTATTTTGCCGCAGGTAACGTCACCATGAAGAAGGTTTTTAGCGATGAAGTATTGAGTGCACGTGCCGCCTCATAAAGACGAGCGTCAGAGGTTCTCAATGAAGTAGTTAAAATCATTAAGGCGTGTGGAAACGTCCAGAATATCAGGCCCAGTGAGATACCAATCAAGCCATAAACCGAGTTGCCACCCAAGACTTCTTTAGCGATACCTTGGT
Source organism: Vibrio sp. NC2 (assembly GCF_025195005.1). NCBI lineage: Bacteria > Pseudomonadati > Pseudomonadota > Gammaproteobacteria > Vibrionales > Vibrionaceae > Vibrio > Vibrio sp. NC2. The sequence continues at coordinate 81,908 of NZ_JANVFC010000012.1, read as the reverse complement.
TACCAAATAAGAAGATCAAACTGATGGCAGGAAGCAATGAAGGAGCAAGAATTGGCGCTGAACCCAACACCTGAAAAAGCCCCTTGAAAGGCATACATGAACGAGTCAAAGCATAGGCATAGCCAAACGCTAATACTCCCACGACAACGGTCACTAACAACCCAAGCGTGAACGTATTGCCTACCGACTGCCACAGGCTTTGAGAAGCAAAATACGTTGCGAAATTCTGTAATCCTACAAATTCTCCGTCTGCATTCTGAACGCTTTTTTTCAACATTGCCCACAGTGGCATCAGGATAAACAGCGTCATGAACACAGACAAAAAAGCCAACAGCCCAAATAGGATTACGTTGTCTTTACTTAATCGAGCCAGAAAAGGTTGTACTCGTCGTTGAATTAGCAGCTTAGATTGCATCATTTGAGTCGATTCCATGATTATTTACGCCGCCTCGTCTTTCATCACTTGCAGGCTTTTCGATGGGTAAGCTCTCAGGCCTTGTTGGTCAAACGCCACATAACGAATATCACTGCGACGCAGCTTCAATCGGTTGAACTCTTTGACTGATACATCAACGATGATCTCTTTCGCCGTTGAGTCATGTTGCAATTGACACTCAACACGATAAAACGCCCCTAAGAATTCGCTTGATACGATTCTCACTGGCAAGGATTCACTAAAACGATCAACAAACTGGATTTGCTCTGGACGAACGGCAATATCGAAAACATCACCCAGATTTGGCGTGAGGTTATCCAAATCCGGCAACGGTAGCATCGACTCAGCAATACGTATCTTGCCTTGCGCTGCGACAGAAGCTTGAATGAAGTTCATGCTGCCAACAAACTCAGCCACAAAACGACTGACGGGTTTTTGGTAGATATCTTGTGGGGCGCCTACTTGCTCAATGACACCATGGTTCATCACCACAATTCGGTCTGCCATCGTTAAGGCTTCATCTTGGTCGTGCGTCACCATGATAGTGGTGATACCCAACTTGCGTTGCAGTTGGCAGATCTCGTCACGCAGATGTGTTCTTACCTTCGCATCCAACGCAGACAGCGGTTCATCGAGTAGCAACAAGCCTGGAGACAACGCTAATGCGCGAGCCAGAGCAACACGCTGCTGTTGTCCACCAGATAGCTGATTTGGGTATTTCTGACCAGACGTTGGTAAGCCGATGGTCTCTAACCAAGACTCAACCGTCTCAAGGGCTTCTTTGGTCGACATGCCTTGATTTTTCAGACCAATCGCAATGTTTTCTTCTACAGTGAGATTTGGAAACAAAGCGTAAGATTGGAACACGATGCCAAAGTCGCGCTTTTCTGGTGGCAAGAAGGTCGTATCATTACCGTTCTGCTCAATAGAACCTGAAGTTGGCAAGTCTAGACCTGCAATCGCACGTAATAAGGTGGTTTTTCCACAGCCGGACGGGCCAAGAAAACAGACGAACTCGCCTTTATCTATCGATAGGGAGATGTCTTTTAACGCTGTAAATTGGCCAAATTGCTTTACAACGTTTTCAATATTCAAATAAGTTTGGTTGCTCATACTACAGCACTCTCTATATGGTATATACCAAATTTAAACTGAGAATATTGCAGTTGAGTGACAAATTTATAGTAGCTAAATGACAGTTATATTGCATTTGTGTCATCGTTGGATATACACATTGAAAAGTTAATGACGGCGACCTCTTTCGGAGGGAAGTATCAACGCAGATCTTCTTCATTGAGTTGATGAAGTAATGAACTTAGGCTTCTGTCACCAAATGAGATTGAGTGGCCAGTTACAAACAAAAGCCCCTTAAAACACAAGCAATAAAATACTAATGATAATAAATATCATTAGTATTTGAGTATTTCGTAAATATTCATATAATCCCCTCTCCAAATAATTACTATAAGCTTGCTTTATGAGTATTTACTCACATCCATTTTTTAAATTAAGCCTTTTACCTGTTCTCTTTTCACACGCATTTAGCTCAATTGCAAATGGAACCGAAACTGAAACTACGGATGAATATATTGAGGTTCTTGGCGCTCAATATACTAAACCCATCACTATATCAGAACCCGGGCAAACCACTGTTGACTGGCAAGAAGTAGAAGAGCAGCAGTATTCAAACTTTGCTTCACTTGTTGACTCGGTACCAGGGGCACACCTAGATGGTGGTGCTCGTTCTGGTGGTGAACGTATCAACATTCGTGGCTTTTCTAACCCGAGCGATATAGCGGTGTTCGTTGATGGTGCACCAATCGGTTTTCAACAATATCGTTATGGCACATTTTTCTTTGACCCATTTTTAATTGGCGAAGCGGAAATCGTTAAAGGCGCCCACGACTATCGAGCACTCAACGGTAAGTTTGGTGGCACCATTCATATCAAAACCAAAACGGTCGACGACTTGCTCACACCGGGTGAAAGCTTTGGATTTCGTGTCAACCAAAGGTACAACACCAATGGCGACGCCAAAGCCTATAACCTAAGCTTATATGGCAAAAGTGATTCAGGGTTCTACTACATTGCCAACGGCTCAGTTACAGACTCTGACGACATTCGAGTTGGTGGAGCCAGCGAAGATTTAGATTACTCAGGGTACGAGCAAGAAAATATGCTATTCAAAGTGGGTTATGAAAACGATCATCACCAATTTGAAGTCAGCCACACTCGCTACAAAGATGAGGGGCGCAAACCTTGGGCTAACCGTCGCGGAGATATGCCTACTATTACAAATAGAAACATCGAAAAATATGGCTCCCTAGAAGCAGCAAAATACGCGTATACCACTTACAACGAATATACCGACAATACGACCACCATTTCATACAACTATTCACCGTCAAACCCTTATATTGATTTCAACATCAAGGCAGCACGTTCAGAAAATGACCGACATTGGGTTCGACCAGACATCGCTTTTGAAAAAATGTATGTGTCTGTTGGAAGCTACGGACACGAGTCTTGGTTGAGCTATAGCCGAGATTTTATCGATGTTTACAATACTGCCGTTTTGGGTGATCACACTTTGGTAACTGGTCTCCAATACCAAAAAACCGACCGTGATTCATTAGTTTTTAATGCTACTCAAGCAAAAAAAGAAGCCAAAAACTACGGTTGGTATACTCCGTATTATGAGCCTTCCGGTATCCAAAGAACTTATGCTGCCTATGCTGCTGATCACTACCAAGCAACGCCTAACTTTACTATCAGCCCTTCACTAAGATACGAATACGTCACGAGTAAAGGTAAAGGGAATGCAGCATCGGACTACAATGACCCTTCTGCAGGCCACGATTACAGTGAAACAACGCATAAGGGATTCAGTCCACGGCTCGATCTTGACTACGAGGCAACGGCTAACACGCGTTTAAACTTCTCATACGCGTACGCAATGAAAACGCCAACCGTCGACAATTTGTATTCTGTTCAGTATTCACGAGCGAGAGCTAGCGCAAGTGCTCGTGATCTGGAGGTGTCTCGAATCCATGCGTACCAAGCCAGCATCATAAATATCACAGATGGACTATTTCGCGACAGCGACTCAATCGGTACTGAGTTAACTCTGTTCTACAATGATGTCAGTGACCATGTTCACAACAGGGTTGGGGGAAATCTAGACAGAGACACCAATGAGAACCAGAGTTGGAATACCAACTTAGATGGTTACAAGAATTACGGTTTCGAACTGATCAACCAATATCGTATTGCTGATTTCTTTAGTGATTTTTCTGTTGCCTATGTCCGTGGTAAATATAAAGGAAGCTTGTCCGATTCGACAGGCAGTGACGAGGATTTCCCAAGTACGCCACCATTGAATATAAACCTAGGTTTAGGCTATGAATGGAGCGAAGGACTAACAACAGGTTGGAAACTTCGTTGGTATGACGCTCAAACGAAAACTGGCGAAGACAAAATCTACAGCTACCCTGTGGGTAAACAGTATACATTGCAAGACATATATGCAACGTGGGAAGTCCAGCAGGTTAAAGGTCTCTCATTTGGTGCTATCGTTACCAACTTGACCGATCGATACTACGAAGCTTACCTTTCAAAAGGTGTAGCCTCTCCAGGCCGAGAAATTAAGTTAAACGCAGCTTATCAGTTCTAATAGGAACTGATAATTTAAAAAAGGTAACCAAATTAGTAAATATTGGTTACCTTTACCCCCAACTACTGGAGAGACTCTACAACACAATTAATCAGCAAGTTTATCTGCTTTGCCCGCCGCACCTGCGAGTTTGGATAACTGTTTATCTAGCCACAATGGCGTGCTACCCGAATCTTCCGCGTTCTCTTTTCTTCGTACCGCATCACGCACCATCATCGCACCTACCCAACGAAATGGCTCTGGCGGGAAGTGTCCTAATGGGCCTTTGGTTAAACCACTTCGTGTCCATGCATTGTCGATATCGAGTACCATTGCTGACAAAATTTTTCCGCCCATACGGGTTTGAGCAACGCCATTGCCTGAATAACCAAGCCCATAATAGATGTTGCCTTGGCCTTTTAGATTACCGAAAAATGGCAGACCGGTGACCGAACGATCTGAGCCTCCTGACCAGTTGTAATCGAATTCACTTTGTTCCAATTTAGGGAACAGTTTTTGAAACGATTGATTGAGAATCGGCAGGTAGTTGGTCGTTTGGTTAAACATGCTTTCAACTTGATTGGCAAACGAGAACTTATTACCGCCTTTGCCCAACATGAGTCGTCCGTCCTGGGTATCTCGGTAATAGTGGACAAAGATACGCGAATCTACCACCGCTGCCCCTTTCTCTGGACCAAACTGCTTGAGCTTTTCAGGAATAGGCTTGGTCACCACCATATCTGAAGAAACAACCACTATGCTGCGTTTGAACTCTTTAAAGTGATCGAGCATCCACGCATTGAGTGCCAAAATCACTTTATCCGCAAATACGGAACCGCCTTTGGTTTGAATTCGAGCTGGGGAGCCATAGTCGAGTGATGTCATCTCTGTATTTTCGTAAATTTCGACACCCAATTCGGTCGCAACGCGGCGTAAGCCTCTCGCCAATAACGCTGGCTGCACACTACCCGCAGCTTCTGAGTAGTAACCCTCAATGTGGCGATCAGATCCCGCTTTATCAGCCAAAGAATTGTCGCACTTCTTCCAGCTATTAATACCCTGCTTAACCAGCTCATTAACAACAGGCTCCATTCCACCCTTTTGCGCTTCATTGGTCGCCGTGTAGTAAGTACCGCTTCGATATAGATGCGCGTCAATCTTGTGTTCGTTACAGAAGGCTTCGATCTCGTATATAACCTTTTCCGATTCCTTAACCAACCATTTCGCTTGTTCTTTTCCGTAGAGCTTTTTCAGCGTCGGATACTTAGTTGACCACGTCAGCATGCAACCGCCGTTCGCACCAGAAGCACCGCTACCACATAGACCTTTTTCAATCACGACAACATGCTTTTCGGGTTGCTGTTGTTTGATTAAAATCGCCGTCCATAACCCCGTATAGCCACCGCCAACAATGGCGATATCACAGTTGACGTCTTTTTGGAGCGACTTCGCCGAATCTAGCCCCTCATTGATGTTGCCAAACTCTTGCTCTAACGCTTGCTTGAACCAATATGAGTAGTGCTTTGTCATTTGTTGTACCTTACTTAAAACCTAAAGGCGTAAAACTAAAAAAGGAAGACCGAAGCCTTCCTTTACTGATTTCTAACTTCTAATGAGCTGCATATCTAATGGACTACGTGTCTAATAAGCCATATATCTAATAAACCATGTGTCTAATAAGCTCGGTAGATAATTAACCAAGGAGCTCATGAACTAAAAAGCTCAGCAGATTAAGATTTTGGCTCTGATTTAGCGTCAAACTTCTCAGACCATGTTTTAAGAACGTCTGCACGTTCACTGCCCATGCGAGCGAAGTCCATTTTTGCCATGTTCTTTTCTACATTAGGGAAGTTCTCTGCTTTGCCTGTCACATCTTGGTGACCAACAACTGGGTACATTTCGATGTAAAGCTCATTTGCCGCTTTAGAAATAGACCAATCGATAACACGTTGTGCTGCATCAGAAGGCTTAACAAGGCCTACCGCTTCAGATTCCCAGCCGATGCCTTCAGGTGTAATCACTGAAAGTGGAGCGCCTTGAGTTTTCAGCTTAGCGCCACGGCTCGCCATAGAAATACCGATAGCGACTTCACCCATGCCCGCTTGAACACATGGCTTAGAACCTGAGTGCGTGTAGTGAGCAATATTTTGGTCTAGCTTCTGCATGTAGTTCCAACCTTGGTCTTCACCCATGTTTTGTAACCAAGCCGAAACCTGCATGTAGCCCGTACCAGAAGACGCTGGGTTTGGCATAGCAATGTGGCCTTTATAGATAGGCTTCGTTAGATCATCCCAAGATTTAGGTGCAGGTAAGTTAAGTTGCTTAGCGACCACTTCGTTGAAACAAACTGCATTGAAGAATGCATCATTACCGTACCAAGCTTGAGTAGACTGTGGGTCGTTAAGGTTAGCGCGTAATGCTTCTACACCTTGAGGCGTATAAGGTTTCAGGATGCCCTCTTCTTTAAGCAGTGCCATTGAAGAACCAGCAAGTCCCCAAACTACCTCTGCACGCGGGTTGTTTTTTTCGGCCAATAATTTTGCCGTCATGATCCCAGTTGAATCACGTACCCACTTGATGTTGATGTCTGGGTTTTCACTTTCAAATGCGTTTTTGTACTTCGCTAAAATGTCAGTTTCAAAAGCGGTGTAAACCGTCACTTCCTGTGCTGCATAAGCATTACCAGCCAATAGAGTAACTAAAGCTGCAAGTGATCCTTTCATAAAACGGTTTTTCATCATTTTCTCCAGTCAGGCCCGATGCCAAGGTTAGGAATTGCCAAGGTTAAAGTTGTTAAGGCTAGAAGCTCCATCTAGAGGCTTCTATATCCATAAATTCATTTAGGTTGTTAACACACACCTTTGCATTGGTATGTACCAGATTTCGAGTATTAAGCTAACTGGCTTTTATGACGATTAAATGAACAAAAAATGGCAATTTAAAGATCGGAAAATTTCTCAACAAAAGTGACAAATTTGAATATGAAGCTTTTGTGAAAATAACGTTTGGGCTATTTACGACCGTTTAAATTGGTTGTTAAAGTAACCGCAAATATTGGTATAGTCCAAAATACAAATCACGAGAATTGAACATGAGAAACGAATACTTACTGCTGACACCGGGTCCTCTATCTACTTCTGAAACCGTTCGCCAAGCGATGCTAAAAGACTGGTGTACTTGGGATGATGAATACAACAAAGACGTTGTTGAAGTGATTCGTAGCAAGCTTGTGACTTTGGCGACTAAGCAGGCGGGATATACAAGTGTATTAATGCAAGGTAGCGGCACCGCTTCAGTTGAAGCAACAATCGGTAGCGTTATCTCTCAAAGCGGCAAGCTTCTTGTTGTTGACAACGGTGCGTATGGTGCTCGTATTGCTCAAATCTCAGAATATTTAAACATTCCATGCCATGTCGTTTCCCCAGGTGAAACATCACAGCCTGACTTGAACGAAATGGAAACGGCATTGGCTATGGATTCAGACATTACTCACGTTGCGATTGTGCACTGTGAGACCACTACGGGTATGTTGAATCCAATCGAAGACATCGCCAAATTGGCAAAACAGCACAACAGAACCGTCATTCTAGATGCGATGTCGAGTTTTGGTGGTATCCCTATGGATATTGCTGACTTAGGTATCGATTACATGATCAGCTCGGCAAACAAGTGTATTCAAGGTGTACCTGGATTCGGCTTTGTTATTGCGAAGCAATCGGAACTGGAAAAATGCAAAGGCCAAGCTCGTTCATTAAGCCTTGACCTGTTTGACCAATGGCACTGCATGGAAAGCAACCATGGTAAATGGCGCTTCACCTCTCCGACTCATACAGTGCGTGCTTTCTACCAAGCTCTACTTGAATTGGAACATGAAGGCGGCATCGAAGCTCGTCATAATCGCTACCAAACTAACCAAACCACATTGGTTGCAGGTATGCGTTCTCTTGGCTTTGAACCACTGCTCAATGATGACCTTCACTCACCTATCATCACCTCTTTCTACTCTCCAACTCATAGCGATTACCAATTCAAGGAATTCTATGACCGATTGAAAGAGCAAGGGTTTGTGATTTACCCGGGCAAGGTTTCAAACGCAGACTGCTTTCGAATCGGTAACATCGGTGAAGTGTATCCGTCAGACATTGAAGCTCTCATTGGCGCAGTGAAAAACGCTATGTACTGGGACATCAAATAATGACGACGACCAATCAAGAGCCGACTCTAAAGGCCACACACTTTCGAAGCGAAGGCGATGTGAACACCACGCCAGCACGCGAAAAATGGAACGAATCGCTAAACGATGATGCGACTCAAGCGATGTTAAAACGTGACTCTGATGTATTTCTTCATCAAGCGATGTCGACACCTTGCCTAGACACACTTGAAGCCGCTGAAGGTATCTACATTCAAGATGCGACTGGTAAGAAGTACATAGACTTTCACGGGAATAATGTTCACCAGCTAGGTTATGGTCACCCACATATTATTAATAAAGTGACTCAACAAATGGCATCATTGCCGTTTTCACCCCGTCGCTTTACCAATGAAACTGCCGTTCAGTGCGCTGAGAAGCTGACACAGATCTGCGGTGGCGATTTAAACCGTGTGTTGTTTGCTCCAGGTGGCACATCGGTGATTGGTATGGCACTCAAACTGGCTCGACATGTCACCAACAACTTCAAAGTCGTTTCATTGTGGGATTCCTTCCATGGCGCGTCACTCGATGCAATTTCAGTAGGTGGCGAAGCGTGTTTCCGCGAGGGTATGGGGCCGTTAATGGCTGGCGTAGAACGTATTCCACCAGCAGTCTCTTATCGTGGTGCTTTTCCGCTTAGAGACTCTTTTTCGCCTCGCGATAGTTTTCCGTTAAGTGAGAGTAGCGCAGGCGGTGAAAGTGAGACCTCATGTGATGTGCATTATGCGGATTACCTAGAGTACGTGATTGAAAAAGAAGGTGGCATTGGTGCCTTCATTGCAGAAGCAGTGCGTAACACAGACGTGCAAGTACCAAGCAAAGCTTACTGGAAGCGCATCCGTGAGATTTGTGACAAACACAACGTCCTGTTGATCATTGATGACATCCCTAATGGCATGGGTCGCAGTGGCGAATGGTTTACACACCAAGCTTTTGATATCGAGCCTGACATTCTTTGTATCGGTAAAGGTTTTGGCGGCGGCTTAGTACCAATCGCAGCCATGATCACAAAAGACAAATACAACACGGCAGCGCAAGTATCTCTTGGTCACTACACCCATGAGAAAAGCCCTATTGGTTGCGCGGCAGCACTCGCAACCATGGAAGTAATTGAACAAGAAAACCTACTTGAAAAAGTACAAGCGGACAGCGCATTCGTGCGTGAACAGCTGCATCAAATGAAAGAGAAGTACCCAGTCATTGGTGACGTTCGCGGCATCGGCCTGCTCTGGGGGGTGGAGTTGGTCACTGACCACATCACCAAAACCCGAGCTTTCGATGAAGCAGAAGCCGTGCTTTACCAATGTCTAAACGATGGCCTGAGCTTTAAGGTATCACAAGGTAATGTGATTCAGTTGAGCCCACCATTGATCATCAGTCGCAGCGAACTAGAAGTCGCTCTGGCTGTATTCGAAAAAGCGATAGCAAAAGTCTGCAAAGACTTTGAGTACCTTTAAACCACCTTTTAAAGCATGTCTTGAAGCAATAATTTCAAGCAATTAATAACCTAAAAAATCATTCGTCCCCCAGTACTTTTGAACTGGCAGTGACACAAAAATAGGACATTATTATGAACACAACATCACCTATCCAAGCGGTTATCTTTGACTGGGCTGGCACTATCGTTGATTTTGGATCGTTTGCTCCAACCAGCATTTTCGTTGAAGCATTCAGACAAGGTTTCGACTTTGATATCGACTTAGCAGAAGCGCGTGAACCTATGGGGATCGGCAAATGGGACCACATCCAAGCAGTTGGTCGAATTCCTGCTGTTGACGCTCGTTGGAAGGCTCAGTTCGGACGCTCGATGACCAGTGAAGACGTTGACGCGATCTACGCGGCATTCATGCCTCTTCAAAAAGCGAAAGTAGCCGATCACGCAGCACCTATTTTGAATGCGATAGAAGTGGTCAATAACCTAAAAGAGAAGAACGTGAAGATCGGATCTTGTTCAGGTTACCCACGTGAAGTGATGGATGTTTTAATTCCTGCTGCTGCAGATTACGGTTACCGACCAGATAACGTGGTAGCGACCGATGACTTACCTCAAGGTGGTCGCCCTGCTCCATTTATGGCACTGAAAAACGTAATCGACCTAGGTGTAACCAGCGTTGCTGCGTGTGTAAAAGTAGACGACGCAGCACCGGGGATCGATGAAGGTCACAACGCAGGGATGTGGACAGTTGGACTTGTATTATCGGGGAACGAAGCAGGCTTAACGTATCAAGAATATTTAGATGCAGACGAGACAACACTTGCGGCTGCACGTGAAAAAGCAAGCGTTAAGCTAAACAAATCAAATCCGCACTACCTGATCGATACCATTGCAGACCTACCAGGCGTCATTGCAGATATTGAACAGCGTTTACTGGCAGGAGAGCGCCCATAAGCAAAAGCGAGATGTTCACGTGATATAAAGTACGTGAAAAACATCTCTAATCGCTTTAATTCAAACCCCTACCCAATCATGTATTCATTCGAGTTATACATATTGGGTGGGGATTTTTGCTTTATAAGCATGATAAAGCGCAAGTTTTTTACTTATTACCCGTAGGGCCACTGGTAAATAGACGAGGTTAGGCTATAGCTTAGATATAAGCATTCCAACAAATGATAAAATCAACAATTAAAACATCTTAAATATATAATATTTAACAATTTCATTGACTCTAATACGCAATCAGATTAACAATATAAGTAGCAAGAAAGAAATAGGTTCACCTGAACCAACACCTTGATTTACTTATTATAAGCAGTGTCGTAACCCAATAAGTGATCGTTTTACTGGTAAGTTCAGATAACAATAATAGCTAATCCAAGGATAAGATTATGAAAAGACTGTCAAAAATCATGTGTGCTGTTGTTGCCGCTTCAGGCCTAGCAGCAGCGCCTTCTATTGCTGCAACCACTTATGTAGGTGCAAAAGTGGGTATAGGCTGGCTAGACAGCGCATGTGTAGCCGGTGCTAAATGTGATGATGATGCAATTGGTGCAGGCATCTACTCTGGTTACAATTTTAATGACAAATTTGGTATTGAGCTAAGCTCAGACTTCCTTGGCGACTACAAGACAAGCTTTTCAAAAAACGGTACAACAGCTGCGTTCAGCGACCCACTAATCGCAATCTCGCTAACTCCAATGTACCGTCTAGCAGTACAACAAGAGTTTGATGTATTCTTCAAAGCGGGCCCGGCATACATTTCACACGGTGGCGAAGATGACGTTGTTCTTTCTGCTGGCATCGGTCTAGAGAAGCAGCTTTCTTCTGATTGGGCATTGCGTGTTGAATACCAATATTTTGATGATTTCGACGACAACTACGTTCAAGACCTGAACTCGAACCTACTATCAGTTGGTGTTAGCTACAACTTCGGTACTGGCAACACAACAGCATCAGCGGCGGCTGCAACAGCTTCTGCAGTAGCAGTGACTCAAGCGCCATCTGAGCCAATCACAGAGCCTGCAGTTGTTGTTGAAGAGAAAACGACTGTCGTTGTAACTAAAGCGCAAACAGAGAGCTACTCTCAAGAAATGTTCGCGACTAACAGTACTGAACTGTCTACAGATGGCAAAATTGCATTAATGCCATTAGTTGAAGTACTTAAAGCTCACCCTCAATCAACAGTTGATGTTGTTGGTCACACAGACTCAACAGGCGCAGCTGAATACAACATGATGATCTCTAAGAAGCGTGCAGCAGCTGTAGCGGCATACATCGAAGAGCAAGGCATTGAAGCAGACCGAATTACAGCGTCAGGTGAAGGCGAAGAGAATCCAATCGCATCAAACGATACAGCAGAAGGCCGTGCTCAAAACCGTCGTGTTGACGCAACGATCCCTGGCTTTGAATACCAAGAAGAAGTCAAAGTTGAAGAAGTTGTCGTAGAAGCTACTGAATAATAGCACTCTACCTTAGTTAAAATAATAAGGGCGGAGCACTTTAAAGTGCTCCGCCCTTTTCTTTATCTGTCTTTGTCCATAAACCGTAAGCCGTAAGCCGTAAGCCGTAAGCCGTAAGCCGTAAAGATTAGCCTAACGCCAAGCTGTACAATCAGAGACTAGACGATTTCCCAACTATGAGTCATCTCTACGCCAGCACCCAACATTAGACATACAGAACAGTACTTTTCTAATGAATCCGCACAGACTTTAGCAACCTGATCAGGATCAAGGTTGTCACCAGACACTTCAAAGTGAATATTAATCACAGTAAAGATTTTCGGCGCTGTTTCACGACGTTTGGTTTCAAGCTTTGCATTACAACCAGTGATGCTTTGACCCGCAGATTTCAAACCGTCCACTACATCAACAGAGCTACAACCACCAGCGGCCATGAGCACCATCTCCATAGGGCTTGGCGCTGTAGCACCGCCGCTTCCATCCATAACAATAGAATGGCCTGATTGAGAGTGACCTAGGAATTTAAAGCCTTCGACCCATTTAACTTCTGCTTGCATGTTGTTCCTTAGATGTACGAAAACGTCATCATTATTTGGTATTTTATATCAATGCCTACACCCTACTACTGGCGGCATTTATGAGCAAGATTTTCTATTTGAGATATTTTTTTCATGAATAGTGTAATTTTTTCCATCTAAAACCTGTCTCTATTCGTACATTCAAAATCGAATGAGAAAAACGTCAAGATGAGGTATCTATGAATAAATTATCTAAAATATTGGTATCACTCGTGGTTGCACTACCACTGATTTCGCTGTTTGTAAGCCAGACTGGCACTGCCAATACAATGGATAAAACGGCTAATTCAGGTAAAACTGAAATCGCGACACTGGCTGGTGGTTGTTTTTGGTGTACAGAATCCGATCTAGAAAAACTGACAGGCGTGACAGACGTTATCTCTGGGTATTCTGGTGGTGAATTAGAAAACCCAACCTACAAACAAGTTTCATCGGGTAAATCTGGCCACATCGAAGTAATCAATGTGACCTATAACCCTGATGTGGTCAGCTATGAACAGGTGCTTGACCAATTCTTCCAACACATCGACCCAACCGACGACAAAGGTTCTTTCGTAGATAGAGGTCCACAATATCGACCTGCTATTTTCTATCATAACCAAGAACAGAAAGACGTCGCTCAAAACTTCATGATGGAGATAGACAAAGCTCAGATCTTTGGTGAACCACTAAAAACAGAACTGATTAAGTTTGAAAAATTCTGGCCAGCAGAAGATTACCACCAAGATTATTACAAGAAGAGCAAAGTTCGTTATAACTACTACCGCTACGCCTCTGGTCGTGATCAGTACCTAGATAAAGTCTTCGGCGATGATAGAAAAGAAAACCCGCAAACGATCCGTCAGATCATCGATGGTAAGAATACGACAGCCAATGCTAAGACATACAGCAAGCCGTCTGATGCAGAGATCAAAGCTTCTCTAACTTCACTGCAATACGATGTCACACAAGACGACGCGACAGAGCGCCCGTTTGACAACAAATACTGGGATAACAAGCAAGAAGGTATTTACGTCGATATCGTGACTGGTGAGCCATTGTTCTCTTCAAAAGACAAATACAAATCAGGTACAGGTTGGCCGAGCTTTACACAGCCAATCAGCGAGGCTTATGTCGTCACAACTACTGACTACAAACTGCTTTACCCAAGAACAGAGGTTCGCAGTAAATTTGGTGACTCTCACCTAGGACATGTATTTAAAGATGGTCCAAAACCAACGGGGTTACGTTACTGCATGAACTCTGCCGCAATGCGCTTTATTCCAGCGGATAAACTGGCAGACGAAGGCTATGAAGAATATATTGAAATGTTCGAAGGCTAAGAATTCAGAAACTTACTATAAACCTCTGAACCTCTAAAAAACAAAGCCAGCATATTCGCTGGCTTTGTTTTTCTAACGCACTAACAAGAAGGGTTAACTTAGCCTGTTAACCTTATTAACCCGTTAGCACAGTATCTTCAGGGTATTTCAACAACGAAGGCTCAGGGCGAGCTAACATGTAAGCCAAAGTCAAAGGTCCGATTCGTCCAATCACCATTACCACAATCATGATGTATTTCCCCGGTTCAGTTAAGTTTGCGGTTAAACCGGCTGTTAAGCCAACCGTCGCAAAGGCCGAAATTACCTCAAACATCACTCGATCAAACGCGGCCTGCTCAGTAAGCATTAACAAAAACATTGCAGTGGTTAATAGTGCTCCACTAACCACAATAATGGCCAATGACTTTGTTACCGCTTGCCAGGTCACAGTACGCTTAAACATCACGACATGCTTCTTCTGACGCAAGAAAGTCCAAGTCGCGACAAATGCAACCGCAAAGGTCGAAACCTTAATACCACCACCAGTGGAAGTTGAACCAGCACCAATCAACATCAGTACTATCATCACCAACAATGCAGGCTGAGTGTACTGAGACAAATCCACACTATTAAAACCAGCAGTACGAGCACTCGCTGACTGGAAAAATGCCGCCAGCCACTGCCCTTGTGTCGACAAGCCCTCCATCGTCGCTGAGTTATTTCTCTCCAATAACCAAAACATCACCGTGCCCACCAACAATAACGTCGGTGTCGCCGTTAGCATAATCTTGGTGTGTAAGTGCAGATGTTGGAAGCCTTTCCGCCAGTTAGTCGATAGGTCGCCCACGACAGTAAAACCTAATCCGCCGAAAATGAACAAGCCTGCTAAGGTAAAGATCACCAGTGGATCGTCAACAAAGCTCACCATACTGTCTGAGAACAACGCAAACCCTGCGTTATTGAATGCGGAAATCGCGTGAAATAACGCGTAAAAGCTCCCTGTTACCCATCCCATTTCAGGAACCCAACGAAAACAGAGCAATACGAAACCTATAAATTCGGCCACCAATGCAAAAATGATGATCTTCTTCACTAACTTTCTGAGGTTAATCTTACGATCTTGCCCCAATGCTTCTTTCGCTAATGCTTGCTGTTTCAAACTTAGCCGAACACCAAACATATAGAGCAGCACCGCAGAAAGGGTCATCTGCCCTAACCCGCCGACTTGCATCAAGAACATCAATAAGATTTTGCCTGCCAAGGTGAAATGCTGACCGGTATCAACAACACCTAAGCCTGTCACACTGATCGCCGACGTGGCAGTAAACAGTGCATCCGTAAAGCTTAGACCTGTCACAGAGAACACGGGTAGCGTCAACAATATTGCAGACGGGATAAGTACGCCTAAGAAGCTCGTAAGGATAATCTTAGGTTCAGAGCCTTTACGTGGCTTTTTATCACTCTTAAGCGTGTAGAAAGTACCTTTTCGTTTTAACGAATTCATACTGTTACCTTATTTCCGATTGCCAGTTACCAATTGCGTAGCTTTCTAGATAAGGTCTCTTTCGGCCCTGCGATGATCACCACATCCCCAATTTCTAAACTCACATCCAGTTCAGGTGCTTTAGTTAGGTTCGGGCCTCGCTTGAAACCAAGTACCTCAACACCATTTTCTTTGCACAGCTTAAGGTCACCAAGTTTCTTACCCAAAAAATTGGAACCAATAACAATTTCCGTCATCGCTAAGCCGCTGCCAAGGTCGATAAACTCAAGAACGCGTCTATCCAACATTTTACGCGCAACACGAATACCCATGTCTCGCTCCGGCATGATGATATGATCGGCACCAATCTTAGAAAGGATCTTACCGTGAAACTTATCGTTCGCCTTCACCCAAACGGCTTTTGCGCCTGATTCTTTTACCACTAGCGTCGTTAGAATACTGGAGTTAACATCAGAGCCAATCGACACCATCACCATATCGTAATCGTCCAGCCTTAGTTCTTTAACTGTCTCTTCGCTCGTACAGTTCGCAACAATCGCTTGTGAAACAAAATTGGCCGCTTCTTTCACTCGCTCTTCATCAATATCGACAGCGAGCACCTGCGCCCCTGAACTTTGTAGCTCTTTGCATACAGATAACCCAAAACGCCCTAAGCCGATAACTGCATATTGTTTGTCACTCATTTATTACTCCACTTACAAAGCTACGTAGCATCGAAAACAAATAACAAAATTGTCTTCATACAAAAAAACGACTATATATCCATATAGAGATACAATTGTCAGCTAATCGATTGATTTATAAAGGTAGAGAACAAAAGTGATTTCTGCTAATTTCTAACCCATAATTTCTGCGGCAGTACACACAATGAATGAATTCATAACCCAAGTACAAACCTACATCAACCAGAGCCATAGCGATTGGGCAAATAGCGTCCTGTTCATCACTATTGCGAGCTTTTTCGCTTGGGTCGCTTGGCGAATTGTCCATAATCGCCTGGAAATCTTGGTCAAAAAAACCCAATTCCATTGGGATGACCTACTGCTAGAGGCCTTAAAAACACCTGTCAGTACGTTGCTTTGGTGCTGGCCTGCTACCGTGTCTGTTGGCTTGATTCTTCAAGACCAGTTTGGTAATGAAATCAACTGGCTAAGAACACTCAAACACATACTGATCATATCTACGTTTGTTTGGTTTACGCTGCGAATGATCAGTAACTCTGAAGAGTATGTCTTAGAGCAGAAAACCAGAGACGAAACCACAGTACAAGCTATCGCGAAAGTGGCTCGACTGTTCTTTATGGTGATGGGCGGCTTAACCATCATGCAGGCGTTTGGGCTGAGCCTATCGGGTTTGCTTACCTTTGGTGGTGTCGGTGGTTTAATCGTCGGTTTAGCCGCTAAAGATCTACTGTCGAATTTCTTTGGCGGCATGATGATTTACTTCGACCGCCCTTTTAAAGTCGGAGATTGGATACGCTCTCCCGATCGTCAAATCGAAGGTACTGTCGAACGCATTGGCTGGCGCATGACGATTATCCGCACTTTTGATAAGCGTCCTTTGTACGTTCCAAATTCGGTGTTCAGTAGTATTGTGGTAGAGAACCCATCGAGAATGTTGAATCGTAGAATCAATGAAACCTTTGGTCTTCGTTATCAAGATGCAGACAAATTGGCGCTCATTGTTGATGATGTAAGAACCATGCTCGAGGCCCACCCAGATATTGATGCCAAACAGACGTTGATCGTTAACTTTGACAAATTTGGGCCATCAACGCTGAACTTCTTTATCTATACCTTCACAAAAACGGTCAACTGGATCAGGTACCACAAAGTGAAGCAAGACGTTCTGTTACAGGTTCTGGCGATTATTCATAAACACAATGCAGACATCGCGTTCCCAACACAGACACTCAAGATTGACCCTCAAGACTTTTCTAATGTTCAAGGTCATAACAGCGTTCAAAGCCTAGGTGATAATCAGAATGTTAGCGATCCCAAAGATATGTTGAACTCCCCTACGGAAGGTCATCGATAGTCAACATCCTTCTTGGTTATCGATAAGTAATAAGCGTGAAGCGTGGTAATATGATGGCAGTATTCTAATGCACACAATTACCACTCTATGATTTTACCTGTCATCCTAGCTGGCGGCTCTGGAAGTCGCCTCTGGCCACTGTCTCGAGAGCTCTATCCTAAGCAATTCCTGAATATTGCTGGCGAACAATCGATGCTTCAGCAAACACTTCAACGCCTGCAAGGTATCGACGCACACCTAGCGGATAGTAGCTGCGATGCGCCATTCATTATCTGTAATGAAGAGCATCGTTTTATCGCTGCTGAACAAATTCGCTCAACTAACGTCCTGCACAGTGGCATTCTGTTAGAACCTGTCGGTAGAAATACTGCGCCAGCCATCGCACTTGCAGCCTTGCAAGCTTTGACCAAGTCTCATGGCACTAAAGGAGAAGCGGCTGACCCAATCTTATTAGTGCTTGCTGCCGACCATCACATAGCTAAAACCTCTGAATTCCAACAATCGATTAACCGTGGTGTTGATTACGCAAAACAAGGCAAACTGGTGACATTCGGTATAACCCCAAATGCTCCAGAGACTGGCTATGGCTACATCAAACAAGGGCAACCTCTTGTCTCTAGTCTACAACTAGAAACCAACACTACAGACCAACCAGCCCATTATGCTTACGACATTGAGTGCTTTGTAGAAAAACCCGATAAAGCAACCGCAGAAGCATACATTCGCTCAGAACAGTACCTATGGAACAGTGGCATGTTCATGTTTAAGGCATCACGCTATCTTGAAGAACTCGCCGAACACCACCCCGAGATATTAGCGGCTTGTAAACTCGCTCTTGCAAAGCAAAATACCGACCTCGACTTTATCCGTATCGACGCTGAAGCATTCAAAAGCAGCCCAAGCGATTCCATCGATTATGCCGTGATGGAGAAAACCTCGCACGCAGCTGTGATCCCGATGGATGTCGGTTGGAATGATATTGGCTCATGGTCTGCTATCTGGGATGTAAGCGACAAAGATGAGCATAACAACGTCATTGAAGGTGATGTGTTAACCGTCGACTCTCAACACAACTACATCCATGCTGAAAACAAGCTAGTTGCTACTGTAGGTGTCGATAACCTGATTATTGTCGAGACCAAAGATGCAATATTGGTTGCGAACAAAGACAAAGTTCAGGGTGTTAAGTCGATTGTTAGCCAACTGAATCAGGCTGGTCGAACGGAGCATGTACATCATCGCGAGGTATTTAGACCTTGGGGTAAATACGATGTGATTGATTTAGGAAAGCGAGACAAAGTTAAGCGTATCACCGTAAAAGCGGGTCATCAGCTTTCACTTCAGATGCATCATCATAGAGCGGAACATTGGGTAGTAGTAGCTGGCACTGCGAAAGTGACCAACGATGAGAAAACCTATCTCGTCGAAGAAGATCAGTCGACTTACATCCCTTTAGGTCACATCCACTGCCTAGAGAACCCTGGCGAGACACCTCTTGAAATGATTGAAGTTCAAACCGGCAGCCATTTAAGTGAAGACGATATCATTCGATATCAAGACAGCTATGGGCGAGATGTTCGAAGCGAACAAGCTTCGTCGTCTCAGAACAAAAAATCGAAATAGAAGCGGCGACAATCAAATGAAACCAACATTAGATCTTCGCTGCTTTAAGAACAACGACATTCGCGGCATCATTGGTAGCCAAATCAATGAGCCGTTTGCCTATCTGCTTGGAAAGGCGTTTGGTGAATATCTCCTGTTAGGAAATGCCAAGACCCCAAGTGCATGGCCTCCAGTCGTTATTGGTCGAGATAACCGTGAAACGTCTTTGTCACTGCAAGAAGCCATTACTGCAGGCTTAATCGAGTCCGGGATAAGCGTCATTGATCTTGGGATGACTGGCACTGAAGAAGTCTACTTTGCGACTCGTCACCTAAAAGCGATTGGCGGAATACAAATCACAGCCAGCCATAACCCAATCAATTACAACGGAATGAAATTGGTCGGTGCTGACGCTAGCCCCATCAGTAAAAACAGTGGTTTAGATAAAATCAAACGACGCATTAAAGTACTGAATCAAGAGCTGAACGCCGATTCGCCGATCGTTCATGTTCAATCAAATAACTCCTGCATATCAACTAGTATTCTCGCCCCTTATGTAGACCACCTACTCTCCTACATAACACCTTCTAAACTTTCACCAATGAAGATTGTGGTTAACGCAGGAAACGGCGTTGCAGGACATGTCATTGATGCTTTGGAGAAGAAATTTAACGAACTCAGTGCCTCTATCACCTTCATCAAGGTTCACCATACTCCTGACGGAAATTTCCCTATTGGTATTCCCAATCCATTGATTATAGAAAACCAAATAGCGACTCGAAATGCTGTGTTAGAACATTCGGCCGATCTAGGGATTGCGTGGGATGGTGATTTTGACCGCTGCTTTTTCTTTGATGAAAAAGGTAATTATATTGAGGGTTACTATATTGTCGGGTTGCTCGCTGAAGCATTTTTGTTAAAAGAGCCTAACGCCACAGTGTTGCACGATATGCGTATGACATGGAGCACGATTGAAGTCGCCAATAAGCTTGGTGGGAAGGCTGTTGCAGTCAAAGCTGGGCATGCGCTCATCAAAGAGAAGATGCGAGAATTAAACGCTGTGTACGGTGGTGAAATGAGTGCGCACCATTATTTCCGTGATTTTGGGTATTGCGATTCAGGAATGATTCCTTGGCTGCTTATTATCGAACTGATGTCGAAAACTCAACAATCTCTTCACCAATTGACCAATTCGAGTATGGATAGATTTCCCTCTTCAGGAGAGATCAATCGTAGGGTTTCAGACCCAGAACAAGTCATGGCTTATGTGTTGTCGCACTATCAAGATAACGCCGTTGAGATCGATCACACAGACGGGCTCAGCATGAATATGGGCACATGGCGCTTCAACTTAAGAAAGTCCAATACAGAGCCGTTGATACGCCTCAACGTAGAAACCAAACAAGATAGAACTTTGCTTTCACTTAAAGTCGACGAGCTACTGTCTTTTCTCATTTAAGAGTACAAGGCACTTTCCGCTTACAACTAAGAACCACAAAAAAGCCCTTACTAGCGATTGCTAATAAGGGCTTTGAATTTTCAGTCGTTTAGTGACTGGCTGTAATAATTAGATTACTTGTTGCGGCGAGCTTCAACAGCGTCTGCCAACTGGCGAAGTACTGTTTCAGTATCTGCCCAACCAATACATGCATCAGTAACAGATTGGCCGTAAGTTGCAGCTTTACCATCAACAAGATCTTGGCGACCTTCAACAAGGTGAGATTCAATCATCACACCAAAGATAGCTTTGTCACCGCCTGAGATTTGAGCACTAACGTCATCAGATACATTCATTTGACGCTTAAACTGCTTAGAGCTGTTTGCGTGGCTGAAGTCAATCATGACCTTTTGTGGAAGGCCTGACGCAGCTAGTTCTTCTTTGATTTTACCTACATGCTTAGCGCTGTAGTTTGGCTCTTTACCGCCACGTAAAATGATATGACAGTCAGGGTTACCCACTGTTTCAATAATTGCTGAGTGTCCGTACTTAGTCACAGATAAGAAGTGGTGCGAAGCGCTTGCCGAACGAATAGCGTCTGTTGCGATCTTGATGTTGCCATCAGTACCATTCTTAAAGCCAACTGGGCAAGATAGGCCAGAAGCCAGTTCACGGTGAACTTGAGATTCCGTAGTACGAGCGCCGATTGCACCCCAGCTGATTAAGTCAGCAACGTATTGAGGCGTGATCATATCTAGGAATTCACTTGCCGTCGGCATTCCCATATCAGTTAGGTCAAGCAGTAGCTTACGTCCAAGACGAAGACCATCATTTAGCTTGAACGTGTCGTTCATGTACGGGTCATTGATTAGACCTTTCCAACCAACGGTTGTACGTGGCTTTTCAAAGTAAACACGCATTACGATTTCAAGGTTATCGCCAAGTTCGTCGCGCAACACTTTCAAACGCTTGCCGTACTCAAGAGCGGCTTCTGTATCATGAATAGAACATGGGCCAACAATAACAAGCAAGCGGTCGTCGCTTTCTTCTAAAATATTGTGGATCGCTTTGCGGCTTTCAAAGGTTGTAGAAGAAGCAACTTCTGTCGCTGGAAACTTTTCTAAAACAGCAACAGGTGGTAATAACTCTTTTACTTTGTTAATTCTTACATCATCAGTCTGGAACATTGCTTACTTCTTCCTTTTTTCTATCCTTGAGCTGAATGTACGTTGTCTCACGTAACTTTCTTTCAGCACTAATCTTCTTGTTCCTTGTAACTTAACTAGTAAAAACTCTAGTTTCAATCACTAATTGAAAATAAACGCAATTTTTTTTGTGTTTTATATTAGAAACACCCTGTATAGCATTATTTACACGCTATCGATTGCGTAATTTCAAGGAAGACAAGAGAGCAGCTATTCTTCAAGCTTCAGCATACATGTAGCATTGTGTAGCACTTGAAAACAAAAAAGCTCACGTGATTAACGCAAGCTCTCTATTCAATTACATTCTTTTCAATGGTTTGACAACGCTATCAAGCCCTTCAATTTTCAGAGCAAGGCACAGTTTTAATAAGTCACCTAGCTCACCAGAGGGGAACCCTTTTTTGTCGAACCACAGCAAATATTCTTCAGGTAAGTCAATCAACGCACGACCAGCGTATTTACCAAATGGCATTTGCATTCTAGCAAGTTTAATCAGGTTCTCTTTCTCTAGCATTACAGGCTCTTTCTATGCGTCATCGATATTCTGTAGAGTATCACCTAAACGTTCAACCCAATAGTTGATCGCATCTTTGGCATCATCAAGCGAGTCAATCATGGTTGAAAAGTCTTTATTACACGCTTCACGGTCGATCACCACAGAATCATAGTCGTCTAACTTGGAGCTCAGTCGCTGCGCATCACGTAGCCCAATCCTTGCCCAAACTAGGTCAACGCCTCCATCAGGGACTGGCTGAAAATCTTTATAACTGGTGAATTTAGTTGCGGTTTTAATTGGGCCGCCTGCACAACCAAACAAGAAGATGCTGGTTGCAACAAGCAAAAAGACTTTTAGAGGTTTCATGACGCACTTAGTTAAAATTAAGGAATTTAATTGAGTAAGTCATACCTTATATGAAAAGTTTGTAGAAAAGGGGAGTTAAAACTCAGAGCTAGCTTTAAAATTAATCATGCTGAACGGTGTGTGCATACTCTACGATTACCTGATTTCCTTCGATATAAGCATTTTGGATCTCACCATCAACGCTCATTCTACTTTTTAGGTAGACCACTTTAGGCCCTGACTCATTGCCTTCTTTAAGTGAAGGAAAAACATTCCTAGGCTCTAAATGAAGTAAACGACAAAAGTGACTAACGAAAGACATCGTTAATGGCGTCTCGCCTCTTAGCACTCTAGAGAAATCAAGCTGGTTCATTCCAAGCTTTTTTGAAAACTCCATCTGCGTAATACGCATTCTCGATTTTTGTGACATCCACGTTTGATATAACGCGTCTCTATCTAGTTCTGTGAATTCCATACCGACTCCTTTATATAATTCATACCAATCAATTGTCCGGCTTTTCATACATAGCATGTCAGGGTTTGGTTAGTGGAAACCAAAGGTTTGGTTTTGATATGCGCGCAATTGTCGTGCAGAACAAAACATCACAATCGAAAAGCATTCACAAAAGCGATTAGAGCAAATACTTTCTTCATTTATATCAATAATTTATACGTTAGCGAACTAAACATATAGCAAGTTAATTTGTATTAAGAATTAAAAGTTCGAGATTGGCATTCCACATTTCAATCTATTGATTCGCATTTATAAAACTGGTTGGCTACATTTCGCTTGCTCAAACGCACTTCTGGCAAACTATTTGAAAGAATAGGACGCAAAGCCACCGGTCTGTCGACAATTATTCTGTCTATGATAGCGGGGCCGCCACTTAATAGGATTTAAGTGTCAATGCATGCTGGAGTGTTCTCTTTTTTGTCGGCCAAATACAGTAAGGACAAATAATGAAACAACTCCCAAAAAAATCGCTCATCGCACTATCGCTACTTAGCGTAAGTGGAGCAAGCTTCGGTCACGGTTATGTTTCGGCATACAATAATGGCGTTGCTGAGAGTCGTGTCGCCCTGTGTAAATTCCCAGCGAGTGATACACAACAAAAAAACACCAACTGTGGTGGTATCCAATATGAGCCACAAAGTGTGGAAGGCCCTGAAGGCTTCCCTGAAATCGGCCCTGCTGATGGAAAAATCGCCAGTGCGCAATCTTCTTTAGCAGCAGCGCTTGACGAGCAGACAGCCGATCGCTGGGTTAAACGTCCGATCAAGTCTGGTTCTCAATACTTCGAGTGGACGTTCACAGCTAATCACAAGACTCGCGACTGGAAATACTACATTACTCAACCCGACTGGAACCCAAACCAACCTTTGGCGCGCAGCTCTTTCAACTTAACGCCATTCTGTGTTGTTGAAGGCAATATGGAACAGCCACCGATGCAAGTAAGCCACTTGTGTAATGTGCCAGAACGCGAAGGTTATCAAGTGATCCTTGCGGTATGGGATGTAGGTGACACTGCAGCGGCTTTCTACAACGTTATCGATGTGAAGTTTGATGGCGACGGCCCTATCATTCCTGATTGGGATCAAGGTGGTCAAATCAACCCGACACAAGACCTGAATGTTGGTGACGCTGTTTATACGCGTGTATTTGACCAATCTGGTGAGAACGCTTCATACAGCACAGAGCTTGTGATTGAAAGTTCTGATCAAGGCAAAGCCAATAACTGGTCTTACGCACTTGCCTCTAAGATCAATCAAGAGCAGACGCAAATCAAAGCAGGCCAATTGAATGACCAAGGCGATTTCGCACCCGTTTACGGCACGAACCCTGTTTATCTAAAAGCAGGCTCTGGCTTTAACAGTGTTGAAATCGGCTACAAGATTGATACTCCAGAACCCGAGCATGAGCTAGAAGTAACAGGTCTAGAGTCAGAGTACATTATCGATGAGAGCCAACCTACTCAGCTTGACCTTACGCTAGCGGCAACAGGCGATATCCAAGCCGAGCTTACCGTGTACAACCATCACCGTGAAGCACTTGCATCTCAGAAATCAGACCTAACAGACGGACAAGTTGAAGATATTCAACTGACTCTTTCTAAGTCAGAAGCTGGTCACCACATGCTTGTGGTTGTGACCAAAGATGACCAAGGTAACTTAGTGGATCAGAACACGCTTGATTTCCATCTAATGGACGAGCAAACACCGCCACCAGCGGGCGACTACGACTTCGTGTTCCCAGAAAGCATTGAGTCTTACACAGCAGGAACAAAGGTTCTAAGCAGCGATGGTGGCGTTTATCAGTGTAAAGAGTTCCCATACTCTGGCTACTGTGTTCAATGGGCTCCAACAGCAACTCAGTACGAACCAGGTGTCGGTTCACACTGGCAAAGTGCTTGGAACAAAGTGGACTAATTACTCGCTAGATACTTACTTTGTATTGGGTGAGTTTTAGTCATCAACCAAACAAAAACGGATGCCCAAAGCATCCGTTTTCTTGTTCATTAAAAGTAGAAACGCCAGTTGTCAAAGTAGATAGTGGTCTGCCAACAGAGCAACAAACAAGATCATGAGATGATAGATGGAGAACTTAAAGGTCTTCATCGCCATATTAGGCTCATCACGATACTTAAGTACCCAAGCGTGATAAACAAACCCGCCGTTTAACACCAATGAAGCGCTTAGATATATCCAACTACTCATGCCAACCAACACCGGCAATATACATACGATGCTTAGCAGCAAGGTATAGAGCAGAATCGATGTTTTGGTGTACGCAATACCATGGGTCACAGGAAGCATGGGGATATTCACTTTGGCATACTCATCACGACGATGAATTGCCAACGCCCAGAAGTGCGGAGGTGTCCAAATAAAGATGATCATCACCAACAACCAAGCATTTGAATGAAGCTCGTTGGTGACTGCCGTCCAACCCAATAGCGGAGGCATTGCGCCTGCGATCCCTGCAATTACGATGTTCTGTGGCGTCGCTCGCTTCAAGTACATTGTATAGATGACCGCATAGCCTAATAAACTCGCAAAGGTTAACCAAGCCGTGAGTTGATTGACCCACACCATTAACGTGGCAAACCCAAGTAAGCCGATACCCGCGGCAAAGCTGAACACACGCACACTATTCAGTTCACCAGATGGTAAAGGGCGTCGATTTGTTCGAGTCATCTGGCCATCGATCTTTTTATCGATCAAGTGGTTAAACGCCGCTGCTGAGCCTGCCATTAATCCTATTCCGATCATTCCAAACAAAGTTTGCTGTAAAGGTAATCCGTTGGGCACGGCCAAACACATACCCACTAAGGCCGTCAGTAACATCAAAGCCACCACTTTAGGCTTGGTCAGCGTTAAATAAACTTTCCAAGTTGCTTTGTTTTTTGCAGCTATTTCGTTACTTAAAGCTGTGTCATTGTTGGCTGCTATCTTATGAGTTAAGGCTGCGTCTTGAGCCACCACTTCATACTGTGTTGACGTTCTACTGACCATGATTACCTCCTTGTAATACACTGTTTTTCACCAAGCTCTGACTTGGTTTGCGTTGCCACACCACAAAATTGGTTACAACCATGCTGATGAGCAACATCGCTGCGACTAGGTTATGCAAAACCGCGACTGAGATTGGCAGGTGAAACCATACATTACTGATCCCAAGGCTGATTTGGGTAAACAGGACTATTGCGACAATCACGCTCAGCTTTTGGTGAGGCGCTTGGCCAAATTTCCATAGCTGGTACACGATCATCAGCACCGTTAACGTCGCCACAATAGCCCCGAACCTGTGCATTACATGGATGGTAAGCCTTGCGGGATATTCCAACACGCCAAACTCATAGTTATCATGGCCATGTTGAGCAAAATCGAAGGCATTCTTGAAATCTAAATAGCTTGTCCAGTTCCCTTCACAGATAGGTAATTGGGTACACACCAGAGCGGCATAATTAGACGATGTCCAGCCACCAAGCAGTATCTGCCCAACCACAATGAGTAATCCGAATAGTGCCGAGACTTTAAGTGGTGAAGAATAGGTAGCCTCACCAAAACGGCTTTGGAAATGAGACAAACGACAGTAGAGCAGACACAACAGTGACAGCAACGTGAAGCCCCCCATCAAATGCGCCATAACCACAACGGGCATCAACTTGAGAGTCACCGTCCACATTCCAAGCAAAGCCTGAAATATCACGGTTGCAGAGATAAGTAACGGAAGACCAGCAGCTGTTATATTCTTTTTAATACACCAAGCAACAACAACAAAGATAAGCAGCCCTAATGTTCCTGCAAAGTAGCGATGGATCATCTCTATCCAAGCTTTGTCTGCTTCGAGAGCTCGTTCTGGAAATTGTAGATTGGCTTGATTAACTGCTTGGGTATTCGAGGGAACGGTAATCTTTCCATAGCACCCAGGCCAGTCAGGACAGCCAAGGCCAGCATCAGACAAACGGGTATAAGCGCCGAGCACAATCACGGTAAGGGTTAACAAGATAGTTAATCTCATCATGTGCATGAGTAAATCAGGGGCTTTATTCTGCATCGTTTATCTCCCTATACTTATTCCCTTTTCGCTAACAACACTCAGCATTAACGCAATCTGCTAAAGCTCATTAACTCAAGCTCATCAACTCAAGCTTATCAACTTAAGCTGATTAACTACCCAACTCGTGACAGCTTAAGCAGCTTTCTTAGATCATGAATCATGCCTTTAGATTGGCTGACTAGCTGCGAAGGATCAGAAACACTTTTGTATTCCATAACCAATTGCCCGAGTGGGTCAATTATGACAATGGAAGCGGGTGCAAACTCAGTACTTAATTGATCACCACCTGCTAACAAAGATAAATCAGGCTTGTTGAGCGAACCCGACAACGAGTTACCTTCTGAGACGAAAACAACGGCGGTCACTCGCTCTTTGTTTTTCCCTAGCGCCAAGTAACTTTGATTAAAATAATGGAGTTGTTGTTCGCATAAGCTTTCACACTCTGTGGGAGCGATATAACCCACAACCCAACCCTCTCCAGCCATGGGTACCGTTACGCCGAAATCCGCTAGTGTAATTCTTGGTTCGACCAATTCGCCTGAGTTAGTGACACCTGACGTATACCAATTCTGATCCAACACTGTTTTGGCGATAATCGCAGGCAAAGCGAAAATTAAAACGAGTCCGATTAATACCAAACGTCCCTTAGTACGACGGCTTCTAAGCTCAGCCATGTTTGCCTCGGTACTTTCCCTGTTCACTTGTGCTTGAGACTTATCCATCGTTGTTCTCCGTGATAGGTGTCGTTTTTAGGTACCGATAGCCAATTAACAACATCAAAAACAAAAGTACCGCTGCCATTACAAACCATTGAAATGAGTAACCGAAGTGCTTCTCAGATTTCATTGCCGTCGGTCGCCATAACAACTCATAAGGCCACGATTCTAAGCTTTGCGGTTGGAAGACAAAGGGTAAAACGGCTTGTCCTGTGTGCTCTGATAACGCTGTTATGTTGATGTTTTGAATTCTTTTAGGCGTTGTGTTTTCTAAACCCAGCTCATGACTTAGAGGATTCACTGAACGAGTGTACAAACGCCCTGACATATTGGTCGGTAGTGTTATGTTTCCTAGTTGTGGAAGCTCTCTTCTGTCATTACTTGCCGCAACGAACCCCAGATCGATCAATAACTGCTTTTCGGCCACTAAAGACTCGTTTTCATCTTCAAGACGAACCTTTCCCAACATGTAAATCACATACCCCACCGCTCCTTGGTTAATCTGATTGTCTAACAAGACCACTAAGCCACTTGGTGTTTCCAGCTCCACGTCAACTCTCAAACCATTTAAAGACGGCAGTTCAGATGAGCCTTGCGCTTGTGTACGCGAGTCCTTCCATTCAGAGATAACCGTGTCCAATGACCTAGGCGATTGCTGCGCTCTTTCTGATAGCTGTTGTTCATAACGCAATTTCTCGTTACCACGCTCTAACTGCCACAAACCCAACTTGATTAAAATGCCGACTGAAACCACAGTTAAAACAACCGCTATCCAAAAACCTTTACTGCGGAACTTGTGTTCATCATCAATCAATCGGTTTGGAGTTATCACTATGGCGTCATCTACCTTTGTGTTGTTGTTTAAAATTGTATTGGTCGCTTTGCTGTTTTTTATCGCTTTCAATTTGATGAAAGGTCTAATCCAAATCGCCTCAGGTAAACACAATGGCAAAAGACTGAGTCACTTCTTGGGTCGTCGAGTCATGTGGTCAGCCGTTGTCGTGCTACTGTTGTTACTGGCTTTAGGTTCAGGAGTGATAACTCCCAACCCTCGCCCTTACTAATCCCCTATAGGCTCAACCGCTAAAGCACATAAACAAACACAAACAGCCCTAACCAAACCACATCAACAAAGTGCCAATACCAACTGCCCGCTTGGAACGCAAAGTGGTCTTTCGGAGTGAAGTGGTCTTTCGCAACTCTCGCCAGTAACACAATCAAAAAAATCGTTCCTAAACAGACATGCAAACCATGGAACCCAGTCAACAAGAAGAAGGTGTTGCCGTAGATGCCAGACTGAAGTGTCAGCCCCATCTCTTGATAAGCGTGAAGATACTCTTCAACCTGGAAGAACAGGAAGAAGCCAGCCAGAACGATGGTTATCTCCAACCAGACGATCAAAGCCATGCGCTTATTTTGTTCAAGACTGATATGTGCCATGTGCAGAGTCACAGAAGAAAGCAGCAGAATAATGGTGTTCTTAAGCGGGATACCTTGCCAAGACATCGCTTCTGTCGTCACGCCATCAGGGGTAGTCGTTAACGGCCACATTGATTGAAACATCGGCCACAACACTTCATGGGTCATAGCATTGTTGCCCGCCCCACCAATCCAAGGGACAGAAATCATTCGAGCATAGAAAAGCGCGCCAAAGAAAGCGCCAAAGAACATGATCTCAGAGAAGATGAACCAGCTCATTCCTTGTCTAAAAGAACGAGAAATCTGCTCAGAATAGAGACCACTTAATGATTCCGTGATCACATTACTAAACCATCCTGCGAGCATGTAAAGCAACACACAAAATCCGACTAACAGAACTGCTTTTCCAAACATGCCGCCAGCGGCATCAGTGCCCATATTTTGCACC
Organism: Vibrio sp. NC2; assembly: GCF_025195005.1. Classification (NCBI taxonomy): domain Bacteria; kingdom Pseudomonadati; phylum Pseudomonadota; class Gammaproteobacteria; order Vibrionales; family Vibrionaceae; genus Vibrio; species Vibrio sp. NC2. The sequence continues at coordinate 52,075 of NZ_JANVFC010000012.1, read as the reverse complement.
GTCAAGCCAGCGCCAACCGCGACCAAAAATAGTGCGACGGCACCCACCAATGGCCAGTGGCTTTGATGTGGAACGAAATAAACTTCCTTTTTAGAACTCATCGCTCAACTCCTTATGTTGATACTGGTTCTGTAAATCCCTAGTTACTTGCGAGTGTGCTCGCTTTTGGTGAGCCAGATTGTAGTGTGTTCAATGTTGATGTGCTCACTTCAGGCTTACTTGCCTCTCCACTCACCTGACTTGTAATGTTAAACAGCGTATAAGAGAGTGTAAGCGTATGTATCGATTCTGGAATATCTGGCTCAATGTAAAATATCAAACCCATTTCTGCGCTCTTATGCCCGTCCAATGGCTGCTGATTAAAGCAAAAGCATTCCATCTTATTGAAATAAGTTGCCCCCATACCCGGAGAAACCGATGGCACAGCTTGGCCAACCAATGAGGCTCCTGATAGGTTTTTGGCGATGTAGTTAGTTTGAACCACCTCACCAGGGTGAACCTCTAACACTCGAACCTCAGGCGCAAACTGCCATGGCATATCTGGCTTAATGTGCGACATGAATTCCACTCGAACAGTACGAGAATAGTCGGGCTGCATTCCCTGAGGTTGCACCGCTGAAACGGTATTAGTTTTGCCATTGATCCCTAAAGCCTCACACATTACGTCATACAGAGGAACCAAAGCGAAACCGAAGCCAAACATCGCAACCACGCCCAACACCAAATAACCCGTCAGCTTTTTAGTCGATCGCTTATTAGACAGGCGCTTTGGTTGTTTTTTATCTTGATTGGGATCGCTTTGCTTATCACTCATGGTTCTATCCTCTAATCCACTTTAGGTGGATGAGTAAAGGTGTGGTGAGGCGCAGGGCTTGGTACTGTCCATTCAAGACCTTCAGCTCTATCCCAAGGCTTGCTTGGCGCAGGCTCGCCCCCTCTTACGCACTTAATCGCTAGCCATAAGAAAATCAGCTGAGACAACCCAAAGGCAAAACCACCAATCGACACCACTTGGTTAACGTCGGCGAACTGAATCGCGTAATCAGGAATACGACGCGGCATGCCTGCTAGTCCTAAAAAGTGCATCGGGAAGAACAGTACATTGACTGAAATTACCGACGTCCAGAAATGCCACAGACTGAGCTTGTGGTCGTACATATGCCCAGTCCATTTCGGCAGCCAGTAATAGGCGGCGGCCATAATTGAGAACACAGCACCTGTCACCAGAACATAGTGGAAATGAGCCACAACAAAGTAGGTATCGTGGTATTGGAAATCAGCTGGCACGATAGCGAGCATCAATCCGGATAACCCACCAATCGTAAACAGAACTATAAAGGCAATCGCAAACAGCATTGGAGTTTCAAAAGTCAAAGCCCCTCGCCACATGGTCGCCACCCAGTTGAAGACTTTCACACCGGTCGGCACAGCGATCAACATGGTGCAATACATGAAGAACAATTCTGCAAATACTGGCATACCCGTGGTGAACATGTGGTGCGCCCAAACCAAGAATGACAGCAATGCGATACTACAGGTCGCATAAACCATAGAGTGATAACCAAACAGACGCTTACCACTGAATGCAGGGATGATTGCAGAGACAATACCAAAAGACGGCAAGATCATGATGTACACTTCGGGGTGCCCAAAGAACCAGAATATGTGCTGGAACATCACCGGGTCCCCACCACCTGCGGCATCAAAGAAGCTCGTCCCAAAGTATTTGTCGGTCAGCACCATGGTCACCGCACCCGCGAGCACGGGCATCACGGCTATCAGTAAGAAAGCGGTAATTAACCATGTCCATACGAACATCGGTAGCTTGAACCAAGTCATACCCGGTGCGCGCATGTTCACTATGGTTACGATGACGTTAATCGCCCCCATGATCGAACTGATCCCCATAATATGAACTGAGAACACAAACAATGCCGTACTGTCTGGGCCATAAGTTGTCGAGAGTGGCGCATAAAATGTCCAACCAAAACTCGGCCCACCTCCCTCAGTAAACAAAGATCCGATCAAGATTAGAAACGCAAAAGGCAAGATCCAGAAACTGAGGTTATTCATTCTCGGCAACGCCATATCTGGAGCTCCGATCATCATCGGGATCATCCAGTTAGCCAAGCCCGTAAATGCTGGCATCACGGCACCGAATACCATGATTAAACCATGGACTGTAGTCATCTGATTGAAGAAATCTGGCTCAACAAGTTGTAACCCGGGTTGGAATAGCTCCGCACGGATCACCATTGCCATGGCACCACCCGTTAAGAACATCGCAAAGCTGAACCACAGGTAAAGTGTACCGATGTCTTTATGATTGGTTGAGTAAAGCCAACGAGCCCAGCCTTTAGGTGCCGCATGTGAGTCGTGATCGTCAACAGGCAAATCATCATTGCCCAGCGTACCTTCCGCAGAATGGCTCAGTGCTTGGTCTTCTGCTGGAGCCGATTTCACCGGCTTATTGATTGGTGAACTCATAACTGCTCCTTAGCATCGTTTTGTGCTTGATCCGTTGAACCTTGCGTTTCGTCCATTGAACCTTGTTCGTCAGCTGCTTGGCCTCCGCCTTCTTGCTTGGCTTTATAAGCGTTCACATCTGAAGCCTGAACAATATCGCCCGTATCATTACCCCAAGCGTTTCGCTGGTAAGTCACTACCGCTGCGATCTCTTTCTCGGTTAACTGATTATCAAACGCCTGCATCGCCGTTCCGCCACGACCATAAACAATGGTGTCGATATGAACACCCACATCGCCAAGCGCAATAGGGCTTCCTTTGATGGCAGGAAATGCTCCAGGGATACCTTCGCCATTCACTTGGTGACAAACTGCACAACGAGTTTTATATACCTCTTCGCCAATGGTATTGAGCTCTGCCAAAGAAAGTGACGCATCTAATGCATCTTGCGCGGCTTGTTGTGCGGTTATCGCCAATTCTTTCTGGTCCGCTAACCATGCATCAAACTCGTTTTCCTCCATAGCCTGTACCACTATCGGCATGAAGCCATGAGCACGACCACATAACTCAGCACACTGGCCTCGATAAACACCGGGCTCATCTATCTTTGTCCAAGCTTCATTGATAAAGCCCGGAATGGTATCTTTCTTAACGGCAAATGCTGGGACCCACCATGAATGAATAACATCATCGGAAGTCATCAAAAAGCGGACTTTACGATTGATAGGCAGTACAAGCGGCTTATCAACCTCTAACAGGTAATGCGCGCCTTTCACTTCAATGCCTTCAATCTCTTTATCGCTGGTTGCTAGGAGGCTGAAAAACTCAACGTCTTCACCAAAATAGCTGTAGTGCCACTTCCATTGCGAGCCTGTAATTTTGATTGTGAGTTCTGATTGAGAGGTGTCTTCCATCGCAATCAAGGTCTTGGTCGCGGGTATGGCCATAGCGATGAGGATAATAATAGGAATGATGGTCCAAAGGATTTCGACTTTCGTACTTTCGTGAAAATGAGCAGCAACCGCCCCCTTCGACTTTCGGTGTCTCAGAATTGAATAAAACATCACACCAAAAACAACGAAAGCAATCGCACAGCAGATGTAGAAAATCAGCATATGAAGTTCGTATACCTTACCGCTGATCTCAGTAACACCTTGAGTCATGTTGTATTCAGTGCTGGCATGCACCAAAGGCGATACCAAAACCACAACAAAACTTTTCAAAAGCCACCCTAGCCTAACCAGTAATCTTTTCAAAAGATCTCTCCTTATCCTTCCTAATTGGATACTTGCGACCTAAATGTCGTTGCGAGCAGTGTTTCATTACGAGCTGTATTTCGTTGCGAGCTGTATTTCACTACGAGCTATTTGTCATTGCGAGCTGAACAACATTCATTGTTATTCCAGCTGCACATGAAAGGCTGAATCTCAATCTACAACTCACATGGAACTAGCCTGTCAACGGGCTGCTGACCTCATCTCAACCTAAGAGCTAATACGGCTCATAAGCGTTGGAAGTTTCCATGAAAGATTCAAAAACGGCGAACTTGTTAAATTTTGTTATATTTATGTAAAAGGCTAGTTAGTGATATCCAATTGTTCAAGGTAAGTTTACTTATTAAACAGTCAATTATTGAGAGTGGCTTAATCCACGCGCTCTCGCCGTTATAAATTATTTTATATTGAGTTTTACGATTGCTTTCATGGAAATGATAATCAATATCACTTAAATTAAATCAACAGTAAGTCATACCGACATTAAAAGGTTTAGTGATTATGCAAGATGCAATGAACTGGTTAGCGAGAGACCCAGATCCAAGAACTCGTGAAGAGCTTCAACACCTCATTGATGAGGGAATGCACGACGAACTAGAAGACCGCTTTACTCAACGATTAGAATTCGGAACCGCAGGGTTAAGAGGCAAAGTAGGATGCGGTCCAAACAGAATGAACCGCTTGGTGATACAAGAAACGGCAACAGGCCTTGGCCATTACTTGATTGAACATGTCGCCAATGCCTCGATTCGTGGCGTCGTTGTGGGTTATGACGGGCGTTTAGATTCAAAGCAATTCGCAATTGATACGGCTTCTGTGCTCACCGCTTTGGGCATTAAGGTGTACCTAACCTCCGATGTCGCTGCAACACCTATCGTTGCTTTTGGTATTGAGCATTTCAATGCGGCTGCCGCTGTTGTTGTTACGGCGAGCCACAACCCGCCGGAATACAATGGGTTCAAAGTATACTGGGAGAATGGCGCTCAAATCATTCCCCCTCACGATGCGGGCATTGCCGCTGAAATCGATATCGCATCGACCAAGCCGATCCCTTTAATGAGCCTAAGTGATGCCGAAACGCAAGGTAAACTGGTGTGGTTAACTGAGGGTTATTATCAAACGTACCGTGCTGCTATTAATCAAAGTCCGTACGTGAATAACGCTCTTGAATCCGCGAATACCACCATCACCTACACAGCAATGCATGGGGTGGGAGCAAAAATGGCGGAAGATCTTCTTCACGATGCTGGATTCCACAAAGTCTTCAGTGTCGCCGAACAAAGAGAGCCTGATGGCAACTTCCCAACCGTGAACTTCCCGAATCCAGAAGAAAAAGGGGCAATGGATCTCGTGGTTAACTTAGCAAAAAGTGTCGATGCCGACATCGCTTGCGCCAATGATCCAGATGCAGACCGATTTGCCGTTGCGGTTAGAACCGACGATACAACTAGAACTGACGATGCTTCCTATAAAATGCTAACGGGCGATCAAGTCGGTGTGCTATTCGCGCATTACTTACTCTCAAAGCCGCATACCAAAAATCAGCTAGTTGGTAACAGCATCGTATCTTCAACTCTGCTTGAAAAAGTGGCTCAGTCCCATGGTGCGACTTACTTCCAAACGCTGACAGGCTTTAAATGGTTGGCAAATATTGGCATGCAATTGGAAGATGAGCAGAACGAGTTCTTGTTCGCCTATGAAGAAGCGTTAGGCTACACAATTGGTACCCAAGTACGAGATAAAGATGGGCTGTCTGCTATCGTCGTGTTTGCTCAATTAGTTGAGGCGTTAAAATCTCAAGGCCGAACCGTTTGGGATCTTCTCGCTCAGATTTCATTTGAACATGGTGTTCATACCAACGCGCAGCGAAGCATTGCTCTTGACCCAGATTCACCATCAATTGGTTCTAAACTCAGAGCGGCACAACCTAAAGCAATAAACGGAGTTGCTATCTCTGTGATTGAAGATCTTCAGTCTTCTTTACGCTTCGTCATTGGTGGCAATACTGAAGCGATTAACCTGCCTTCAAGTGATGTTCTCATCTATCACCTAGAAGATGGCACACGCATTATCGTCCGACCTTCAGGCACAGAACCAAAAGTTAAGGTTTATTATGAGACGGTAACAAAGTTCGAAGGAACAGAAACCTATGAAGACACTCGCCTGCGCGGTGAAGAAGACATGAGTAAGCTGATTGAACAGCATCAACAAGAGTTGAACTCATAGCAGTTAACATATTCAGCATGTAACGGTTAAATATAAAAAATGGACGCTCGAAGCGTCCATTTTTGTCTCAGCGGCTAGCCGCGAGAAGATATCTGATTTGATTCGTCTACGAAGTAAAGAAAGAAGACAACATCCAGATAGCCAACACGATGAAGACTCCGCCCATCACTTTCTGTTGATAGGTACGAAACTTAGCATTTTCTACCAGAGACTTACCAATCGTACCTACTAAAGCCACCAGCAAAAAGTTGAACGTTAAACCGAGAACATTCAGCAATAAGCCCAGAACAAGCATCTGCTCACCAGAAGTCGCTTCAATATTCGTCGACACAAACTGTGGTAAGAACATCACAAAGAAAACCAACGCTTTAGGGTTAAGCAGGTTACTAATCAATGCTCGTTGATAGTAGGCTTTTGCAGCAAAGTTGTCGCTTAACTCAGGCGCATTGCCCTGCTCTGTTCGAAGACAATCCCACCCCATTTTTAATAAGTAGGTACCGCCTAACAAATGAAGGGCTTTTAAAGCCACTGGACTCATCGCAATCAATGCTGAAACACCCATTGCTGCTAATACTGTCAGGATAATTCCAGAAGTCGCGTTACCCAAACTTGCAAACACACCAACCTTGCGGCCATAGCTCATACTTGAGCTCGCGATGAGTAACATATCAGGGCCAGGCAAAAGGAGAAGTGCAACAACGGCAGTCAGGTAAACAGGTAGGATGGCTAAGTCGATCATGGGTTTCAGTATTGATAAAAACGGAGGCGGATTTTATATCAATTACCAACACCCTTCCAGATGCAATTAGTTGTAGGATAGTAAAATATTCGAATTAAATACCATCAATGAACAATAAAGCAAATTTATTAACCAAATAGAAAAGGCTACTTAACTTGCTACCCACTCGATCTCAATCAATGTCGTTTCACCACACTTTAGACGGCCAAGGAAGATATCACCTCGATGGACCTCACCAACACCTTTTGGGGTACCTGTCATTACGACATCGCCATCAAGTAAAGTCGTGTAAGAAGAGAGCTCTTCTAGGATAGTTTGTGGAGAATACAGCATCTGCTCAACGTGACCCTTTTGAACGCGAACACAGTTAATAAATAGCTCTAGGTTTAAGTCCGCGAGGTCTAAGTTATCAGTTGGAACAAAGCGACTAAGTACGGCTGAACCATCAAACGCTTTGGCACGCTCCCAAGGTAAACCTTTGGCTTTTAAACTGCTTTGCAACTCACGCTTAGTAAGATCTAAACCGAATCCCACAGCAGAGTATTCACCGTTTTCAACAATAAAACAGATCTCTGCTTCGTAGTGCAGCGCTTCTTGATGAAAAGAAGACAGAGAGGAAGTAACGCTGGTGCTTGGCTTATTGAAAACCACCATAGAGTCAGGGATCGCATTGTTAAGTTCTTCAATGTGATCGACATAGTTACGCCCAACACACAGTACTTTTGTTGGGGTTGCTGTTCGTTTCGAATTCATCAATTGTTTCTGATCTACAACGCTGCTCATAGTTTATCCCTGAACTATTTTTAGAGAACAGAGTTTAGCGCATCATAAAATGAGAGTCTTCGACAAGATGATTACCGATCTCTAAATTCTGATCTTTAGCTCAATTAAATGATTTAAATACTTTTATCCGAAGATCGCGACATATAAGAACTGATGACAAGAGCCATAGCTACGTAGATAAAATGAATAGTTGGGGAGCATGAAGGAAAAGCTAAAACAGATACGTATAGAACGAAAGAAGCCCTCTCAAACCAAAAGGCTTGAGAGGGCTTAGCATGGTGTCTAGGACAGTATCCTAAAAGGTAAGTTTAAGGAGTAAACACTATGCTAAATTAGTCTGCGACTTATAGGTAGTAACGAGCACCAAGTAGCCACTGGTCGTCAGCTTTTTCTTTGTACACGCCAGAACCTTGTAGGTCGAACTGGTAACCAGCAAAGCCTACGAACTGAGATGTGAAGTTGTACTCAGCTTGTAGAGCAGTTGTAGCAAATACTGTTTCACTCATCTTGTCGTCTTCTACCGCTTCGTAGTTAACGCTTAAGTTCAGGCTGTTAGAAAGTGCGTAAGAAGCAAGTAATTCAACTGCAACTGTCTCTTCTAAAGCAACACCAGCGCTTGAGTTCATGTAGTTATTCATAGCATAAACACCAGCTAAGAATAGACCTTCAGAACCGTAAGAACCGTAAGTAGCACTCACTACGTTAGAATCAGCGGTTTTAGAACCACCGCCAATGTTACCAAATGTAACATCACCAGTGTTGTATGCGTAGTTTGCTGTGAAATCAGCAATTGCGTAGTTCAATGCAATTTGAGCACGGTTACCGTATTTGTTTGTGTTTGTATCTGAAACTTTATCAGTCTTGCGGCCTTGCCATGCAACACCTACGTTTAGAGAACCAGCGTTACCAAAATCGATAGCATTGCCGTAACTCACCATCTCTTCGCCACGACCAGTACCTAGGTTACCGTGATCGTCGTAGATGAAGTCATTCGCGAATGCGATTGGCATATCTGCAACACCAGCAACGTTGTAGTATGGCGCCCATTGAGTACCAACAACACCACGACCGAAGTCTTCATGAGTTAGACCAATGTAGCCAAGACGAGTTGTGAATGACTCGTCGCCGCCGTCAAGCATGTTTAGCGCCCATTCGCCTTTAGCATCAGCTGTAAAGCCATTACCAAGATCGTGAGTTGCGCCGAAGTTGATACGTGGAGAAACTGACTCAACACCGATATCGTCTTCGCTGATACGGTCATCGCTGTTTACGTCACCAACTGCAACTGAAACGTGACCGCCAACTGAGAATGTTGTGCCGTCTTCGTTGTAAAGTTCTACAGCAACTGCCTGTGTACCAAATACTGCACCAGAAATTGCTAGCGCTAAAAGTTTCTTATTCATTGTCATATCCATTATGTAACTGGGTGAGTTATTCACTAACAACCTCGTGCTTACGGAGAAGTTGTTACCTGCATTTAACAAGTAGGCAAACACTAATATACGAATGACAAAAAAGTTGCATTAAAATATATAAAATAAAAAAAATCGCACTATAAAAAACAAAAAATAACTTTAAAACAATAAGATAAGTAGATAATTACTGGTTATCTTTTTTATCTTTTGAGACAAAAGCTTCGACTATTTTTGATTTTATAGTCAACAAGCAAGCATTAAAAATCAAATTAAAAAATCACTCATCAGACCATCGAGAGGTATACTCTCGAAATTGAAACATTTTGTAACATGATGAAGTGGGTTGAAATATTTAGCTTTGTGAAACAATTCTCGATTTAAGCTAGAAAAAATCGTTCAATTGAAATTTCACTCGAGAAAACAAAAAAAAGGGCAACCAATCAGCGACTGGTTACCCTTCATAACACATCATTGGACTCTTATTTGAAGCAAACCTCAGCCCAACGAGCTAAACCTGAGGTTACTGAACCGAAGTAGTTACCGCTCACGATCGGTACGTTCGGCACTGCTTGTTGTACGGCTTCACGAAGTATAGGTGAACGAGCTGAACCACCCGTCATGTAAATTACGTCTGGCTTTTTCTGGCCTTGTTGCATGGCTTCTTTAACCAACTCAATCATCTTAGACTTTGGCGATTCAATAGCTTCCACCATCTGCTCAACGGAAATGTCTACTTCGACCAATTCAGAAGCAACATTAATCGCGGCTCGATACTGAGCACACTCCGCCAACGCAATCTTAGCTTCTTCCGCTCTGCGTACAATGCTATAGCCTAGAGTGTCATGATAAACCCTCATCAAACGCTCTAGCTTTTGAGGGTCTGAAGCTTCTTTACGAAGTAACTTCAAGGCCGCTAGGTTTTCGCGAGAATAGAAGTTCTTTTGAGCTTCGACATTATTGATCGCAATTGGATTCCAGAATTGAGTCAGTGGCATATCGATACCCGAAATGCTTTTGCTGCCCATACCAAAAGGTGACATCAATTGTTTGAAGGCAAGGTAGATATCAAGGTCATTACCCCCTACCCTTTGACCGCTGTGAGCTAACAAACTCTGGGTTCGGTCCGCTTTACCCGACCAAGTTGGCCCCATTTCTAGCAATGAGCAATCGGTGGTACCACCGCCAATATCCACAACCAATACCGTTTGGTTTTCAGTCAGGGTACTTTCGTAATCAAGGCCTGCGGCTACTGGTTCAAATTGAAAAGCGATATCAAGGAAGCCTGCACGCTTAGCTGCGCGTGAGAGTATGTCTTCAGCTTGTCGGTTTGCTTCTTCACCACCTCGACCGTGGAAGTTAATTGGTCGACCGATTACAGCTTGTCTGATCTGCTCTTGAGTCTTGAGTTCTGCTTGGTGTTTAATATTTGCCATCATGGCGCACACTAAATCTTCGAAGAAACTCACCTGAACATCATGCAACCCGCTTGCGCCAAGAAAAGACTTAGGGGATTTTACGTAATAAACATCGCGAGGGTCTTCTAAGTAAAGGTCCAACGCCGCCTGACCAAACGCCATATCTTCTGGTACCAAATCGATACTCTCTTCTCGATTCAAAGCTATAGCACGTCGTAACACTTGCTCACCAACCGCATCACTCGGTTTGATATTCAAATGGCGAAATAGATGTTCGGAAACACTCTCACGAGTAGGAGCAAACACGGTTGAGGGAATATAGTGATTGTTACCTTCTAGCGGTAACAGGCTTGGTTTTCCATCAACCATTGCCGCGACAGAACAGTTCGCTGTTCCATAATCAAATCCAATAAACATAATATCCCCCACTCAACAAAAGGGGCGAGATGCTACATGAAAATCCTAAAAATTACGAGGTCATTTCTAAATTTAACTGAGTGATTTCTTAGCCTAACGGCTCTTAATAGGCAAACAAATATGCTACATTTCAGCCCAAATGAATCACAGGTTAGATAAATGAAAACACCTTGCCGAGCGGCTTGTAAAAATAATGGCGGAATGTGCAGTGGCTGCTTTCGAACAATGGATGAAATTATAGGCTGGAAAGGCTTATCTGAAGAAGAGCAAACGTCGGTTATGGATAATCTTACTGGTGTTAGTTCGACTCACCAATGTCAGCAGTGTAATGAGCCAGCTCAATGCGATATCAGTGCGGGTAAAGAGACGTGTTGGTGTTTTGGACTAGAAAAGCGTGATACTAGTGATATTCCAAAGGCTGGAGTATGTCTGTGCCGTAAGTGCTTGTCTGAACTGCCTATTCAGTAGGTTACCTGTACAGTAGTTTAGAACCTATTCGCAGGTTACGTACCGGTTCAACATAGACAAAAAAGCGAGAGATTGCTTCTCGCTTCAAAATACTGAGCTTTATTTGGTTAGTGTCTACTTCGTTTTTGCAACCAGCGCAGGCTGAGAAAACTGTATACCGTTCCAACCATGAACCATGAAGTTACGAATATTTTGATGGTCGGTGTTCTCTGGAAAACCTAGCACGTCGTTACGATAAAATTGACCAAAACAAGCAAGTGTTTGCTCCGCAGATAAACCTTGCTCTAAACCAAAAGCAAAAATCTTACACGAACCATTATTCTGCCCTGCGGTATTCACCACTTCACCATTGCGAAATTCACTCTCCGCAAAAACATAGTGAGCTTCGATCACTTGCATTGTATCTTCAAATTGCACGCTTTCTGGGGTTTCAGCCAGAGTATCTAATAAGGTTTCCAGTTCCATTTACTATTTCTCCATCAAGTATATATCTGTCAGCAGTGTATCTTGTTTTACGACAAGAGTAAGCCGTTGTTTACTTGGGACAGCAATTCACTTTTTGAACGAATACTGCAAATTACCTCAATGAAACTAATGACATAGTTTTATCAGGACGTTATATTATTTTATCAGACGATTAACATTGTTCAGTAACGAATATGCATAAAGATAAAAACTTAGAACTGTTTAGATACCTCAAACCCGGTACAAAAACAGCAGGTGTATTAGAATTTGGCCCAGACGACTCGATCCAGATCACTACACTCTATATCGGACACAAAGAAGAACAATACCTTGTCCTTGAGCTTGCGCAAAAAGCGACAGAAGCACTGACGCTGAGAAAGCTTACAAACGTTGATATTATTGTTCGTGCGATTACCGACACCGAACTTGGACACATTGTCGCGTTTAAAACCAACGTACTGGCTCATATCACCTCACCAGCACACCTTATTTTTCTTCGTCCGCCGTCAAGCTTTGCGACCAAGCCTATCCGTGAACACGAAAGATATAAGGTACGGCTCAGCTGTGAAGTCACCTTTGATACTTTGTCATTAGATGCCACTCTGGTCGATTTTTCAGTCTCAGGCTGTGGCGTCTATATTACCCAGCAATCCGATATCGATGTCGGTTGGAAGATACAAGTAAACTCTGTCTTAAGTGAGTACTTAGATAACGAACTGGTCTACAACGTAGTGAGTAAAAAAAGACAAGGCCAGGGTTGGCTATTAGGCATTCAGTTCCCTGAACACCTAGATATGAGTGACGAGTTAAAAACGCTGCTGTTGGAGCAAGCCTTTGTTGCCGGCTTTGTATAAATGCGTGTTCAAGTAAAGTTTATTCACAACACTTGTTTTATCGCACTTTCAAAGGTTTAGATCAGTAGTTCGTTACATCCCAATGTGCGTTTTTAAAATGAACAAATGCTTGGTGTAGCGACTCTTCTTTAATGGGTTTTACAATCACGTAATTAGCCCCAGCAGCCATAAAGCTGTCTCTTGTCGACGCTTGAGCATCCGCGGTACACGCATAAATCGGGGCTGTAACGCCAATATCGTTCCTAAGTTGCTGAGTAGTTTCAACGCCACCAAGATTGGGAAGTTGGTTATCCATCAAAATAAGATCATAGGTTGTCGCCTTAGCCATTTCTAGCGCTTCTAAGCCATCTTTTGCCCAAGTAACTACCATGCCATATTTTTTACAGAAAGCCTGCGCAATAAAGGCGTTGGTGTGATTGTCTTCCACCAGCAATACGTTCAAAGATCGACTAAACAACGCCTCTGGTTCGATATCGGCTTGTTGCTTCATGTCCAATAGCGGCTTAGAGTGCACTTCCACTGGAATTTCTATAATGAACTCCGAACCTTGGTTTATCTCACTGCGGACTTGAATGTCCCCTTCTAGCATATCGACCAGATTTTTTACAATCGTTAGGCCCAACCCTGTCCCACCATATTCACGAGTCGTGGTTTCTTCTGCTTGAACAAAGGGTTCAAATACAGCGTCAATCTTGCTTTCATCAATACCAATACCGGTATCTTTCACTCGAACGATCAAACTCGCATGGTCTGAGTTAAAGATACTTTCGAGTTCAAAACTAACGGAAATACCGCCTTGGTGAGTGAATTTAAGAGCGTTACTCACCAAGTTAAACATGATTTGATTCAAGCGCACTTGGTCGGTGTTTATTTCAATGTCATCAGCCAAGTGATTCACAATAGTAAATGCGATCGATTTATCGCCACAAAGCGGACGATAGATACTGTCTAATGTATTAACCAGTTCCCCTAAGCGGAAGTCTTTCTTTTGAATATTGAACTGCCCCTGCTCTATCTTTGAGAAGTCCAAGATATCGTTAAGTACCGCCAGCAAATGTTCCGCACTATTACAAAGTACATCCACCTGTTCACGGTTATCTTCACTGTGTATAGAGCGCTTTAGCAACTGAGAAACACCAAGAATACCGTTAAGCGGTGTACGAATCTCATGGCTCATCTTTGCGAGGAAATCTGCCCGCACATTCGCAAGGTGCTCAGCTTCTTCTCTTGCTCGATCAGCCTGCCTCTCGGCTTCAATGAGCTTAGTAATGTCTTGGCCTTGTACCACGACACCGGTAATGCCATGTTCCACACGAATAGCAGACATGTTCCAGCGAAACACCTTTTCACCAATGGGAACGTTAATGCCCGTCAGCTTTGAACCTTGAACCACCATATGAATATTCGGTAGCATGCGATGCTCAAACTCTTGAGCCACTGCTCCGTAGTTATCATCGGCGTCAAATAACGCCATACGAGCAGCAGGGTTCATCTGAATTAAGTCACCTTTATCTGACCAAACCAAGATAGGTGAATGAGCAAAGTTAAAGAGATCTTGGAACTTTTGGTTCTGTTCAGATAAACGTTCAAAAGTGTCCTCAAGGGTGCAACCAATATGATGAAACTCGAAAATGTTGGAGCCATCGAACTTGTTGTACTCTTCGCCGTCACTTGCTGAGCGGGTAAAGTCCATCAACTTATCGAGTTCAGCCGCCACCTTTCTTTGAATCCAAGCTCGCGCAAAGAAAGACATCAATATGATCACCACAATCACAACAATGATCGCACGCTCATAGTTCTCTTCTAACGCAATGAAGTTAGTGTTCTTTTGGACAGCTCGAATGGTAAGGGGCGTTTCAACGGCATTGATCTTAATGGTCGCGATGGTGACGAAATGACGAGGCAGTTGCTCGTACATTTTGTAGTTGAGGATGTCCGTTATTGTGTAACTTTCATCGCCACTGAATGTCGACGTAACCGGTGTTCCGTGCGCTTCGATAACAATATTTTCGCAGTTGCTGCCCTTCTGAATAGACTCAGCCAGAGAGAAATTGTTATCAAGTACGATCGCGATATAGAGCTGGCCAAGAACCTCACCTGTTTTGTTATCCACAATAGGGGTTCGGCGAGCCAACAAATGACGCTTACCAATATCGGTTATCACTTTAATGAAATGCCAGTTACTACTAAATGAAACCTCATCAGAGATATGTTTTAAGTTGGACGAGTCCAATCCATAAAACTGACCGTTGCCATCTTCCCAGGCCAAACCGTCATGAGTAGAAACAAAGCGAAGATCCGGCGCATGATCCGGTTCTCTTTGGTCAACACCAAAAAAGAAATAACTCAGAGCCTCTTCATTGTGGGTATCAAAATACGCTCTGAGTGTTTCACTGTGTGAGCTACTGTCTTGATGGATTTGCAGCACCGACAAACGGTAATCAAACATATTTTGGATCAAGCTAGAGGTTTGCTGGACCGTTCGATTCGTCTCTTGCTTTACGATATTACTGCTGGTTTCATAATTATGAATAAGTACGCCAAGTGCCATCACGCCTATCACTAAAATAATGATACGCGTAATGAGTTTAGCTAAGGTGTTCCTAGGTGTACTGGCGTAGCTTTTCTTCATTATTGACCTGAGTACCTAAATGCTCGCTGCTTAAGTTCTGAAATACGTTCTGGTGAATCATCTTTGGTCACAACTTCAAACTCACCAGAGTAAACCGTAGGAACTTCCAATCCGGCTAGGTCCCACTTGATCGCCTCTGCCATAGCGATACCGGTATCGTCATTCATACGCATGACTGTGACATCTAAATCGCCCTTTGCAATGGCTTCCAGTTCAGCGGATCCGCCTCCCCAGCCATTAACTAAGATATCTCGACCAGATTCACGAATGGCTTCCGCAGCGCCCAGAGCGACATCGGTTGCACATGCATAGATAAAGTCTAGGTCCTTATCGTTCGCAATGCTGATTTTAGCCGCTTGGTAACCACTCTCTTTGTCTGATTTCGTGTAAAATGAAGACTTAAGATCAAAGTTCGTATCGGTGTTCACATCATGGATAAAGGTATCTCCACGAGCATCACTGATATAGCCCTCTGAGCGATATAACACAGAATATTTGCTGTCTGGTTTGCTCACTTCTTTAAAGTAATTCGCCAATTTTAAACTGCCTGTCGCATGATCAAACCCGACATACATGAACGGCTGTCTATCAGCCCAAGCACGCACTGGTGTTGTGATATTTTGCAGAATGAGTTTGGTGTCAGTAGAGCTCAACACGTGCTCAATAAACTTGCGGTGGCGCGTCGTGTCTAATGTAAAAATCAAGTAGTCCGTTTTGTTCTCTATCGCTTCTTGCAATGAAATACTTGTTTGCGTGAGATCGGCATTAACCCGGGTAAACACCTGATTTATTTGATAGTTGATTCTCAACTTATCGAGGCGTTTCTCAAAAGCTTGAATGTTACGAACCCAGTAGTCGGAGATCTGTTGACCCGGATACACCACTGAGATCGTAATAGGCTCATTCTGAGCTCGTCTCAATGGCACAGGGTGATTTTGCACAGCTTCGACCATTTTATCGGTCAGTGCTTTTTGCTCTGGAAACTTGGAAAGATAATCTTGGTATTCCCAGTACCCATTGAGGACATGAGTACCATGGGAGAGAGCGGACGCAGAAAATACGGCAAGTCCAAACAACATCAGTAAACGTTTCATATTTTTCTCGTTTTATATGAGCTACTTTGGCTCATTTTTTAACCTAGCATGACACCATCTCTTTGTATGGCTGAAAGATATTATGTAGGACAACGATGATAAATGATAGCGTCTAACACTAATTAGAACGACATTCTAAATGAGCAATATGTTAATTTGGAATGGAGATTAAGAACAACGAGTTCAATGATGATTTAAGCCCATTCACAAAAAGAGTAATTACCGTTAAAATTCATGAGCTTACATTGATTTATTATAGTCCATTACATTATTAATATTTAATCAATAACAAACATTTTAGCTATGAATTATGAGACTTCGATATATTGAATTCTGTCTTGTTGCCACTCAATAATTAGTTTGAGTGATACCAATTTTTCTTTGCGAGATTTTGGTAGTTGTTTGATCGCGTATTCAGTTTTCAACGCCTCACTTTTTGATCCAACACCAAAACTCCAAACTAGCTTAAGTGGGCCTTTACCTTTTAACGCTTTGGCACCTTTACCCGTTTGATGTTGTTCAAATCGACGCTCTAAATTATTCGTCACGCCACAATAAAGGGCATTGTGACGATTGCGGATTAAGTACACGACCCAATCCGCATTTTTATCAGACTCAGACATCTAAAGCAGTGATTCAACCAGAGCCTTAAGCTCTGCCACTTCTTCACGTAGGCTTGCGACTTCTGATTCAAGCTCTTCAAACTTTTCGCTTGTCGCAGAGGGTGCAACCGCACTTACCGATGCCGTCGCAAACGCTTCAACATCCACTTCACCACTCAATAAGTGCTGGTAGCGTGATTCACGTTTACCCGCTTCACGTGGTAGCTTCACGACTAAAGCACCCGCTTCTCTTACGGCTAATTTATCGAGTGTCGCTTCAACCTCTTTCACATCACTAAAATTAGCAAGACGACCAGTACGAGTGCGCAGTTCGCCAGGAGTTTGCGCCCCGCGAAGCAGCATACAGCAGATGATTGCGCGCTCTTGCTCTGTAAATTGCAAATCCCCAAATTCAGTATTACAGAAACGATGCTGATACTTATTAACACGGCTATTGAAGCTGCTCTCATCACTCACCATGCGGCGAGCTATCAAACCATCAACCGCATCTAAAACGTCCGACTCAGACAGAGAGAGAACTGGCTCACGGTTACTCTTTTGGTTACATGCAGTCGTTAAGCTGTTTAACGTTAACGGGTAATGATCCGGGGTAGTGACTTCTTTCTCGATCAAGCAACCGATAATTCTCGCTTCAATTGGGGAAAGTACTGTGTTCATCGTTTTTCCTTTTTATTATTTTGATAATTCCATCTCAACATTTAACAATGCAGCCAGTAATGGCTAATGCTCAGACAAAATCGGTACTCGTTTCTTTCTGCCTTGTTCATCAATCATTATGATCTTAGAACGATTTAGCTCTATTTCCACGACTTCCAAATAAGTACGTTCTTGTACATACGCATCACGAAGCTTGTTTTGCTCTGCCGAAGGTTCAGTGACATCGTCGCCCAAATCTTCTGTTTCCAGTTGTTGTTGATTCATTTCACATTTCGTATCAATGCCGTGTCTATACTGGATACTAACTTGAACAGTTAGATAAAAACAATCGCACTTTAGCGAGAGTGCCGAATAATTATACAACCTTACTTTTGCTTTGATCTAAAGACTGTTACAACACTAACTGATGTGCTTTAATCAGAACCAGACAACGTATTTGACGATTAGGAAAAGGAATCTATGAGCAGCGTATTTGAAATTGTTAACCAAGCACGACGTAAGAACAAACTTAAGCGTGAACTTTTAGACAACGAAAAGAAAGTTCGCGACAACCGCAAGCGTGTCGACCTTCTTGATAACCTACTTGATTACATCAAGCCAGAGATGACTCACGACGAGATCTTAGGCATTATCAAAAACATGAAAGCTGACTACGAAGACCGCGTTGATGATCACATCATCAAGAGTGCAGAGATCTCTAAAGCTCGTCGCGACATCAGCCGCCGCATTCGTGAACTAACAGAAGAAGACAAGCAAACTCAAGGTAAGAAGTAATCTAACCTCGCTAATTTACTTGTAACAATGTTAGTAACCCACTCTTAGTAGTGGGTTTTTTTGTACCTAAACTCCAGCGTCTAGACTTAAGCGTACCTAAGCAAAATGAATGAAACTCAACAGCAGTATCAAACTAAATAACGAGTGAACGTAAGCAACGGAGTGACCTATGTACGCAAGTATTCTGATTACCTTGGCGTTATCAACGACACAACCTTACCCTGAAAAATTTGAGAAACTTTATACCGAAGAAACCGAAATCACTTATGACGATCTCGTGGTCGATGTTCATGGCTACAAGGTTCCGACCCGATCAGCATTTCGAGGTTGGATGCTCCTTAACCACGCCCAAGATCAAGTCAAAGCGATCGGTCAACAGCTCAAAGACAACGGCATCACTCAGAGCATGCCTCTGCATTTAGTCTTGTTGCAAGGCACGGATTGGGCAATGAGTAATACGACCCTGTTCACCCTTCCCAATAAGAAACATGTGCCAAACATGATCAATACCCTTAAGTACATACAACAATATATTGAGCCTGAAATTGGCGTTGTTATCCCTGTGTCCGGAGAGCGAACCAATATCTACAATCAACAAGCTGGCGGCGCACTGCGAAGTAAACACTTGGAATTCTGCGCCTTAGACTTAGTTCCTGCGAATAATATTACTCGCGAAGATCTACACGTGAAACTTAAAAAGGTTCATGCTGAATTTGGGCAAAAGAATAACGTTGGGCTGGGGTTGTATTCTGGTGTTCGATTCCACATCGATACTTGCGGATTTAGACAGTGGTAGCCACTCGACAGTGTCATAAAGACTTGATAATTATCTAAGTCATTATGACTCAAATAATTAGTAGGATACTTTAACCAATTGATTTAATGATTAAAATAAAACTGGAACGCTAATTGCTATTGATAACGAGTATCATAATTATTAATAGCAATTAGGAATTCAATATGAAGACGATGACTCAACGCTTTCAAACGCTACTTTCTGTTTCAAACTTCAGTCTAGCAACCACCGCCTTGCTTATGCTACTCAGTATTATTGTTGCTTATCCGATGGCCGATCACTTCTCACTGCCAATTCAAATTGTCGCACACATCAGCACGATCTTAGTGGCTGCATTACTAAAGATTAGTTATGTCGGTCGCTGCCTTGCGCAATACAACCTTGGGTTAGAAGTTCGCTAAATCGTACAGTGCTAGCCTTGATAATGAGCCAGTTAGACAATATCAAGGCTACTGAAAAGGTCATACAGTTGGTGGGATTTATAAGGTTTCGGCAAGTAGGCATTCATGCCCGCTTCAAAGCAATCTTTGATGTCTTCTTCCAGCACACTAGCGGTTAAAGCAATGATGGGTAATGGTGCGGCTTGTTGGTCAGTCTCCCACTGTCGAATCGCACGGGTCGCCGTTATTCCATCCATAACAGGCATCATGCAATCCATTAAGATGGCATCAAACTGAGCGCCTTGAGTGATGACATCCACCGCTTCTTGGCCATTACTGGCAATCAAATATTCATAACCCGCTTGCTCAAGGAAGAAGCTCGCAATCTTCTGATTCATTAGGTTATCTTCAACAATCAGAATACGTCGATTCAGAGAACGAACCTCTTCATCTTTTGCTTCCACCGTCGGCGCTTGTTCTTCACCAACATCAAGCGATTGTAAGCTGTTTAAGAATCGTCGACCCAAGAATGGCAATGTATGAGTTGAGTGAACCGTTTCTGTGATTAGATTGGTTTTAAAGAGATGATGCTGACACACGATAACGCGAGCCAAAGGGTATAACGCCTTCAGCGTCGCAAGATCTTTATCCATGGAGTGATGCAGCGTATGACAATAAAGTATGAAGTCACTTTCTTTCAGGTTTTCATCAAGATCCGAAATGGATGACACAACATTAGGTCGAACATTTAAGCGTTCACACTCTTTGACCAGTTGATATAGGTAATTGAAAGAATTCGAGATAATAGTCGCACGGCTTAGGTTGTCGAAGGTTTGAACATGAGTTTCGACAGTGTCGACATACAAACAAAAAGTGAACGTTGAGCCCTCTCCTTTCACTGAACGCGCGGTAATGTAACCCCCCATCAAATCAACAAGCTGTCGACAAATCGCAAGGCCTAACCCTGTCCCACCGAATTGGCGAGTAATGCTGCCATCTTCTTGAGTGAAAGGTTCAAATATGGACTCTAGCTTCTCTGGCTCAATCCCAATTCCAGTATCAGACACACTGCATTCAAGCTTGCCTCTACCCAAAGACATAGGTGTGTATGCAATGTCCGTCGTAATCGTGCCCTTTGACGTAAATTTGATGGCGTTAGACAGCAAATTGGTCAGCACCTGCCTTACACGGTACTCATCGAAAAACAGCTGCGGTGGGGTTTGGGAATCGATATTGATGTCGAGTTCGATATCCTTACTTATCGCTTTGGATAAAATCACACTGACTGAGTCGTAAACCGCCTCTCTCAGATCAGCATTGTGTGGCGATAGCATTAAGTTGCCCGACTCGATTTTGGACAGGTCAAGAATGTCATTAAGCAGAACCAGTAATGAGTGAGAAGACGATTCGATGTCTCCTAACACTTCTTGTTGATTCGCGCTCAGTTGGCTTTGAGATAAGATCTCAGCCATCCCAATAATCCCGTTGAGTGGTGTACGTATCTCATGGGACATATTGGCTAAAAATGCGCTCTTGGCCTTGTTAGCCGAAATTGCATCTTCCTTTGCTTCTACTAACTCTTTGTTATGTTGATAGTTGCGCTCCATCACTCGATTCAAAGTTTCAGTGAACTCGGCAAGTTCATCGTTGCCTTGAATATGAATGACCTTGGGCTTGCCGTAGCTATCGGCGCATTCAGACACCCCTTTCAAAATAATCGATAGGTTTCGATTTAAGCGAATAGATGTCGCTACACCAAGCCATAACAACACACCTGACACGACAAGAATAAGCAATGTCATAACCAAGGTTTGCCTTTTTTGCAGCGCTATATTTTTGGTCAGATCAAACTGTAATTGCTTAGTGTAAGCACCCACTGCCTTTGAAATCGCTAACTTCTTTCGCTCTAAACCTTCCACATGTTCATATATTTCAGGCGACGAGAAGTCACCTTTGAGGATTCGAGCTGTAAAACGGTTTTGAAATTCATCTTTAGAAAACGTACTTAATAGCTTCCCAATTTCAGGCGAACGGCTTCCAGAACGGAAAAACGTATCTAATAACTGCTGCTGCCTTTCTAAAGCACCAACATAACTCAATAAATATTGATCTATCAGCTCTGGAGAACGATACAAGCGGTAGCTCAACCACGCTTCTCGCTGAGTCCAAAACACGTAGTGAGTAAGATTAATAAACATCGCGTCAGCTTGACTGATCTTTTCGTCCACGATGTTAATGCGATACTCAGATAGCTCCATTAACACGCCTTTTAGCAAATCGAAGGCCTGCTCTGTCAGTTGCGTGTTGTTGTCAGTAATCTGTGTTGCGTCGCTGTTCATACTGGAGGTTACGCGAGCAAGTTTCGCTAACACACTCTTAAGCTCAACCAACTGTGGTTCAACAGTCCAATTGCTGTCGAACTGTTGAAGCTGTTTCTCGTACTGAGCGAGTCTAGCTAAATCAGCTTGCAGCTTTAAAAGCAGCAGCTCTTTCTCTGGAGAGTCATTAGACAGAACCAACCATCGATAAGCATCGCTGGAAACGGTATTAAAAGATTGAAGCGCTTCAACCTTAATACGAGTTGTTTCAAGGTGATTCATCTTCTTATCGTTCTTGAGCACTTCATTGACTGTAAAACCAAACATGATGAATACAGAAACCGTGGAAAGAAATATAAGACGCCATCTAATTGACATGTTTATCATTTTTATAACGACTCCCTTCCCGAAAGTAATTTTACCTAGCCCAAGTTAAGAATAGGACATTAACAGGACTTATTGATCAAATTGGATATGAACAAACGATACTCTGAGCCCAGAACGGTAAATTATGATCAACTTACCTCCATGTTTAGGCTTTAAAGGGGGGCTGTTACTTAAACAGATAGAGTTAAAACAAATATGCTTTAAACAAGTGTGCTTTAAACACGCGAGCTCTAGACACAAGATGTTTAAACAGGAGGAGTATAGATGAGAGAGCTGTAAACAAACGAGGTATGAACAAGTGAAGTTTAACGAAGCAAGCTTTATCCAGTTATTATCACTCGCATAATAAGCAAACGGCCACGCTTCTCGGCTCCACAAGGTTGGGAGTAATGACTCTATAAACCAACAAACACCGAAGTTAAGTGAAATTTGTGAGATCCAATCGTTTGCGTCATGCACTTTTCGCACTCGAATTCGACGTATTTAAAGGTCGAACAAGAAAACGCATTAATCACCTTATTTGTCGTTTACTGTTTACGTGTAACTTGAGCTAACGATCACACCTTTAATGATCACTATGACTTTTATTACATATAATATTTTGATTTGAGTATTTTTTGGCGAAAAATAAGTGCTACAGATTGTTAAAGTCAATAGCCTTTATCGACACTAAAAACTTGATTTATGGCTAATATAAAGCCAACTTACAGATAATTTGTCTGCATTTATTTTTCCTAGCAGAATAACCCGTCGTACCTTACAATCCTGCCACATAAAAATTACAAGTTGCACACAAGGCATATTAAACACATTTAAGTGGCAATATAGACCACAGCCTGATGCCTCAAATCCCCTATGCTGATTGGCTTCCCTACAACCGCCATGAATGCAGAAACTTAACGTGAAAGGTCCCGAGTAAAGATGAGTCCCGAAAAGCACCTCCTAGACTGGCAAACTAGTCAAACTATTGCTGAATCCATCGCTCCAACTTTAGGTCAGTTATACCGTCAAAAAGGCGTAGAAGTTATCCTCTTCGGTAAGACCCTGGTTAACGCGACAACTATCGACATCATCAAAGCTCACCGTATCGCAAAACGTTACACTGGTTCTCCTCTTACAGCAGAACAGACTCAACCAATCATTCAACACCTTCTCTCTATGGACTTGTCTCCATGTCGTATTGATGTTGGTCGCCTTGCCCATGCATTCTGGCAAGATCGCGAAGACACTCACGGATTGGATGATTTTCTACAAACTGCACTTGTAGAATCGCTTCAAGGCGATGCAATGACAGAACCTCGTGACGTTGTATTGTACGGTTTTGGTCGTATTGGCCGACTGCTAACTCGTCTATTGATCGAGAAAAGTGGCCCAGGTTACCCACTTCGTTTACGTGCAATCGTTGTACGTGGTGGCAAAGACGGCGACCTAGAAAAACGTGCTAGCCTACTTCGTCGTGACTCTGTTCACGGCCAGTTCAACGGTAGCATCGTAGTTGACCAAGAACGTAAAGCAATCATCGTAAACGGCAACTTCATTCAAGTTATCTACGCAAACAAGCCAGAAGAAGTGGATTACACGACTTACGGTATTGAAAATGCACTTGTGGTTGATAACACAGGTGTATGGCGTGACGCTGAAGGCCTAAGCCAACACGTTGCGTGTAACGGTGCGAAGAAAGTACTACTGACTGCGCCAGGCAAAGGCGACATCAAGAACGTCGTATTTGGTGTGAACGAGAATGTCATTCAACCAGAAGACACAATCATCTCTGCTGCAAGCTGTACGACAAACGCAATCACGCCAGTATTGAAAGCGGTTCACGACAAATTCGGCGTACTGTCTGGTCACATTGAAACGGTTCACTCATTTACCAATGACCAAAACCTAATCGATAACTTCCACTCAGGCGACCGTCGTGGTCGTGCTGCATCATTGAACATGGTTCTGACATCGACTGGTGCTGCTAAAGCGGTATCAAAAGCGATGCCAGAAATGGAAGGTAAGCTAACAGGTAATGCGATTCGCGTACCTACGCCAAATGTTTCAATGGCAGTAGCAAACCTAAACCTTGAGAAAGGCACAAACAAAGAAGAATTGAACGAGTACCTGCGTGAAATGGCGCTGTCTTCTTCTCTGTCTGCACAAATTGATTACACAGATTCGACTGAGATTGTATCGACGGACTTGGTTGGCTCTCGCCACCCTGGTGTGGTTGACGGTGTTGCGACTATCGCACAAGACAACCGTGCTGTTCTGTACATTTGGTACGACAACGAGTTTGGCTACAGCTGTCAGGTTGTTCACTGTATGGAACAAATGATGGGTGTGCGCTACAAGACTTACCCTGAAGTATAAACTGCTTAGAGCCTGTAAATTGCTTAGATTCTATTACTTCCTTAGATTCTATAAACAGTTTTAGGTAACCAGCTCCACAACATAATAATTATATCTGCGAGGTCTGTAATGGGCTTTGCAACCCTTCTTGTTTTACTCCCCCGTATAAACAGGAAGGTTGCCACTTAGATCTGCTCTCTCTATCTGATCTAAGTGGCCTTTTTACATCTGGCAAGCTAACTTTTATCGCTATGATAAGAACTTTATCCTCGTCACTCTTGGAAAGCTTCACTTCACATCTGTTACAACTCAACCTCAACATCTGACTGAATCGCACTCGAACACGCGAGTACATAACCTTGCTCAATCTGTTCTGGCGTCAATGTTTCTTGGCTGCTTGATTCCACTGAACCTTTGGTTACTTTACACTTGCAAGAACCACAAATCCCACTGCGACAAGCAATAATAATCGGAACACCAGCTTTCTCTAATGAATCAGCGAGTGGTGTGCCCGCCTCCGCTTCTACTTCTGCGCCAAATGCAGGAACAAATACCTTAACGGCACCATTTGAATCTGCAGACGCTTCTGCTTGTGGTTCTTCTGAAGCAGTATTGCTATTGGCTAGTGAATTATTACTTTGAGTCGCGGGAGTAAAACTTTCTTGGTAGAAGTTATCCATGTTGAACTCAAGTTCTTTCAGGTAGTTCTCTATGTCTTGCATAAAGCTAACCGGCCCACACAAGTATACGGTTCTGTCTAAGATGTCTGGGCTGAGTGTTACCAACCAGTTCTTGTCTAAACGACCTTGGGGAGCAGTTGTTCCTTCACTGTCTTTCAGAAGCAACTTAAGGTTAAAGTTAGCGTGTGTCTCATCGAGTTGGTTGAGCTCTTCAAAGTAGATAGTCTCGCGTCGATTACGTGCCATGTGAACAAAATCGATTTCAACATCACTGCCTTGAGCCAACCAATACTTCGCCATCGCCATCACCGGAGTGATACCGCAACCCGCGCTCACTAGCGTTACTTTCTTTGTCGCCGTTGGCATGCAATCAATACAGTTAAACGCACCAGCAGGCTTCAATACAGAAACCTCATCACCTTCATCAAGTTCATCAACAATAAAGTTCGAAACCAAGCCACCTTCCACACGCTTTACCGTCAGCTTCAGGCGGTTATCTTCAGGACAAGACGCTACAGAATAAGCACGGTAATCCGTTTTCGCCGGCATATCCAAACCCAGAGTAATAAATTGCCCTGGCTTAAAGTTGAAATGTAAGTCTTGTGGAACGCTGCCAAGCTCAAAGCTGACCGTATCTGGCGTCTCGTGCCATTTCTTTAAACACACTAAATTGATTGAATCGCTGTCCGACCATGCATACATAGTTCGTGTACCTTGCTAATGACTAGATGATTAAATGACTAAAGATTTAAATCGAAAAAGCCCCGCCGTTGTCTGTTTTAGAAAAACGTCACAACAACGGGGCTTAGAGTTGGCTTAAATTAAGCCGCTAAGATTGTTTTAAGATCTTGCTCTGGCGTTGAAATAGAACGCATATCGAACTCGTCTTGCATAATCTTTAATAGGTTTTCTGTTAGGAAAGCTGGCGCTGTTGGGCCCGTGTAAATACCTTTCACACCAAGAGCGAACAGGGTAAGCAGGATAACGATCGCTTTTTGCTCGAACCAAGATAGAACTAGCGTTAACGGAAGTTCGTTGATACCACAATCAAACTCTTGAGACAGTGCGATAGCAAGCTGAATCGCAGAGTAAGCATCGTTACATTGGCCAACATCTAACAGACGTGGGATACCGTTAATGTCGCCGAATTGGTTTTTGTTGAAACGGAATTTACCACATGCAAGTGTCAGAATTACTGAATCTTCTGGCGCTTGAGCTGTGAAGTCTGTGTAGTAGCTACGTTCAGATTTGTCACCGTCACAACCACCGACTAGGAAGAAGTGTTTGATGTTGCCTTCTTTTACTTGCTCGATAACCGCCGGAGCCGCTTCCATCAGTGCGTTACGACCAAAACCGACAGTGATCATTTGCTCGATCTCGTCGTGTTTGAAGCCTTCTTGCGCAAGAGCACAGTCGATTACTGCGCTGAAATCGTCGCCTTCAAGGTGATCAACACCAGGCCAGCCTACGATGCTACGCGTAAATAGACGATCAGCGTATGAGCCTACATCAGGGTTAAGCAGGCAGTTAGATGTCATTACGATGGCACCAGGGAAGTTAGCGAATTCTTTTTGCTGGTTCTGCCAAGCGCTGCCGTAGTTACCCGCAAGGTGTGGGTACTTGTTCAGTTCAGGGTAACCGTGTGCAGGTAGCATCTCACCGTTAGTGTAAACGTTGATGCCCTTGCCTTCAGTTTGTTGAAGGATCTTTTCTAGATCATGCAAGTCGTGACCAGAAACAAGAATACAGTGGCCTTTCTTAGTCTTCACGTTCACGGTTGTTGGTTGAGGGTGACCAAATGTATCTGTCTCACCTTTATCCAACATTTCCATGACTTTGTAGTTCATCAAGCCAATCTGCATAGACGTATCTAGCAGTTGTTTTAGGTCAGATGGGTCAGTACCTAAGAAAGCCATGATTTCATGGTATTCAGCAAAGATAGCATTGTCAGTTTGACCAAGAACACGCGCATGCTCCATGTAGGCTGCCGCACCTTTTAAGCCGTATAGGCAAAGAAGGCGAAGGCCAATCACATCTTCGTGTTGAGAGTCGTGACCACGGTTTACAGCAGCTTGAGGCGCAAGTGCCAATAGCTCTGAAGAATCTGTTGGAAGATCGAACTGTGCTGCTGCAGAAAGTTCTGGAATTTCAAAACCAATCAATGTTGCTGCTGCGCGAACTTTTTGCTCTAAACGCTGCTTGAATTCATGAGACTGTTGTGCGAACTCGATAATACGAGCAGGGTCGAAGTTAACGTTAGTCAGTGTTGCGAAGAACGCTTTTGGTGCCCATTCATCAATTTCAGTATCAATAACATCGCAAGCACGGCCTAAATTGGCCCAGAAAGAAACACCTTGAAGAGAATGCACCAACACGTCTTGAAGGTCGGATACTTCCGATGTTTTACCACACATACCTTGTGCGAAAGAACAGCCTTTTACGGTTGGGGTTTGAATTGTTTGTTCACATTGAATACAGAACATAAGGGCTCCAGTAATATTTTAGTTAACTGTAAGTACTTTGCTTACAGTGACTTATTCCAAACCCTATAGAGCATCAACCGTGCCAACTTTTAACTCATTGATTTTATTAACCTTATCTTTATCCCCTTATTTTAGTGCGTGATTATGACTACATATAAACTCTCTATCCACACACACCTGTGTCATAGTGACTCTCTAGAATTATTTGGTGGTGTTCATGTTTCGTTCAGAATAGAAGCGATATAGTAACAACATAGAAAAAGAGGAATGAATATGAAAAATATATTAGTTACGATTGTTGCGTTGTTTACTGGCCTATTGGCGTTATTCACTAGCTTGATCCTTGCTATTCCTTTAGCTATTGCAGCTTTAATTACTGGCAAGCGCATTCAGAATCAAATGAAGAAACAAGGGTTCGCAGCTCATATGAACACTCGTCAGTCATCAACCAATGATGCCGGTGTTATTGAAGGTGAATACGAAGACCTTTCAAGCAAAAAGTAATCTAAACTTAAGTTTCAAACATAGTGAAAGCACAACAGAGACAACATTAAAAAATGCATAGAAATACCATTCTAACGCTGCTCGCCTTAACGACTTTAAGTCTCGTTGGTTGTTCCAACGAGACATCGATACCCGCTTACGAAACATCTCCAGACTTGCCTAGCTATCAGCAAGACAACTTTGATGCCTACGTCAATGACACCCAAGATTGGTTATTGAAAAACCGCGTGTTCATGACAAAAGACAAGCAGCTTGAGATTCAACTGAACTCCCCGACTGAATACAAACCAGCCTCACCAAACGGCAAGGCAGTGTTATTGGTCCATGGATTAGGTGATTCACCCTATTCGTTTAAAGACATCGCTACCCATTTGGCTGAGCAAGGTTACTTAGTGAGAACGGTATTGCTTCCGGGTCACGGTAGTCGTGTGGGTGACCTAATGCAACCGAGCTTAGATGATTGGCAAGGTGTGGTCGCTCACCATACCAAGTTGCTTGAGCAAGAGTATGATTCTGTGTGGCTTGGCGGCTATTCAACAGGCGCAAATCTCGTCACTTCGCAAGCGATGAACGATCCAAAGATCTCCGGATTACTGCTGTTCTCTCCTGCGTTTCAACCAAGCTCGTCTGCCGTTCAATACGCGGGGCTCGCAAGCTACTTTTTCACTTGGGCTGATCAAGATCCTGAAGACAACGTGTTGCGTTACAACTCATTGCCAATGAACGGTGCCTCGGTTTACTACGAGACATCAGAAGTCGTTCGTGATGACTTACAAGATAAGCACTTCGATAAACCGGTGTTTATTATGATGAGTGAAGGCGACAGCGTGATTGACACCAGTTTCGTTCAACAAGCGTTTACTGAATCGATGCCCAACCCAAACAATGTGTTGATCTGGCAAGGTGAGACGACACTCGATGATCCGCGAGCGGTTCAGTACAGCATGAAACTCCCGGAACAACGCATCTCGAACGGTTCTCACATGGGTTTACTGTTCTCACCAAGCAATCCGTATTACGGAATCAATGGTAGCGAGAAGATCTGCTCCAATGGTCAAGAGGAAGGTTTTGAAGAACAGTGCAACGCGACAAGTGAAGTTTGGTACTCAGCATGGGGATATCGTGAAGATGGAAAAAACCATGCACGTTTGACCTATAACCCTTACTTTGCTGACTCAATGAAAGAATTAGACTCGGTTCTAAACTCAGCAGGCTAACTTCCTTTAACAGTTAACTGTTAGCGTTTAGCGGTTAGCGGTTAGCGTTTAGCGTGTAGATAGGTAGAAACAAAAACGGCTCACAAGATAACCTCTTGTGAGCCGTTTTAGATCTTAAGGTCTAGTGATGACTAAATCATCCACACCACACGCACAGCAAGCAGAATCAACACCACACCTGACAATCGGTCAATCAACTGCGCTTTCGAACGAATACGTTCAACAATCAAAGGGCTAGACAGCACCAAGGTTATAAATGTGTACCATAAACCGTCTACAAGTAGCGGTGTTGAGACGATAATCACTTGATTGGTCAGTTCATTACCTAACGCAACAAATTGGCTAAACAGAGCGATGAAGAACAGCGCGATTTTTGGGCTCAAGATAGAGATCAAGAAAGCCTCGCGAGCAGACTGCATGTAACTCATCTGCTCACCCGCTTCCAATTTCGCGGCAACACCACCTTTCGAACGCAACGCATTCACGCCGAGATAAAGCAGATACGCTGCACCCGCTAAACTAATGCCTTTGAACAACGTGGGGGATTGCTCAAGCACAACGGCTAAACCAACAATGGTTGCGAACGCATAAATACCGATGC
Source organism: Vibrio sp. NC2 (assembly GCF_025195005.1). NCBI lineage: Bacteria > Pseudomonadati > Pseudomonadota > Gammaproteobacteria > Vibrionales > Vibrionaceae > Vibrio > Vibrio sp. NC2. The sequence continues at coordinate 22,070 of NZ_JANVFC010000012.1, read as the reverse complement.
CTACGGCGTGAGACCAAGCCGCGATAAGCCCGTTCATACGGCCACCAGCCAGACTGTGTTTTGCAATCATCGCCAAGCTTGGGCCCGGAGACATTGCACCCAACAAGCAAATCGCTAATAAAGAAAACCAAATTGTTACTGTCATCATTCCATTCCTAGTAAAACAAAGCGCCCAGCGGAACGCTCTTTGCTTAATACTCAATACTTAGCACTTACAATAATTCGCAGGAGGTATTATTTGAAATCAAAGATTATCATTACACCTATGATTTCAAGTCATACTGATATTGTAACTCGACTTCTGCATCGCTTGGAATGCCTTTTCTCTCGCCCATTTGTGGGCAGAGTCGTTGTCATACTTGGGATGCCACATTAACCAATAGGTGTGCATTTCCGTATCAAATGGCAAAGAAAAATAGGCAGTATCGAGGTGCCGACCTAGGTTATAGGCGATATGTTCAGGCACAATCATCAAATAATCATCTTGCATTAACACTGTGCCTGCGGATGAAAAGAACGGAACCTGCAGAGCCACTCTTCGTTTAAGCCCTTTTTTCTTCAATGCTATGTCCGCGTAGCTGTCTTTATCTCCGCCACCTGTCACTTTGATGTGAGAGTAGCTGACGATATCTTCTGCACTTAAAACCGCTTGCTGAGCCAATGGGTGCGACTTGCGCATCAAACACACCGATTTATCTTCACCAAGCTTAATGCTTGATACATGTTCTGGCTTTGTGGGAAACATACTAGAAGCCAAATGAATACCCGACTCGTTCAGAGCTTCAAGGTAATTTGGCTGCCACAAACGGAAGGCCAAATTAATGTTGGGGGCTTCGGCGGACACCTCTGCAACAATAACAGGAAGAATATACTGAGCCACATAGTCACTCGAAGACAATACCAGTTCACCCTGCCAGTCTTGCGGTTCAAAGGGTTTATCGTCTAAAAGGTGGTCGAACTCTCCAAGCAAGTCATCGAGTTTGCCTTTGAGCAACAAAGCGCGGTTAGTCGGAACCAGTTTGTTGCCATCACGAACCAGCAAAGGATCGCCACATAGATCTCTAAGCTGAGCCAGTTGACGGCTCACCGCCGACTGCGTGATGTGCAAACGCTGAGCTGTTCGACTGACATGACACTCTTCAAGAAGCACATGCAGAGAGCGCAGTAGGTTTAAGTTGATATTACCTAACATGAATGCACCGTCGCATTCTGTTTGTTGAAAAATTCCGTCAAGACAGTATGAGTCATGAGGTGTCGAAGCTCTGGATAGCTTTGCAGCCGATCGCGAATTTGGTTCAAACGCTCCATGCTTTCAACTTCAACATAAAGCATCATGTCAGTCTCACCGCTAATAGAGTGGCACCATTGCACCTCATCAATACTCTGGATTCGTGTCGCGTAAGACTCACAACTATGGTCGCTGCTCGACATGTCGAACTTCAACAAGATGTACGCGCACACATTCTTCGTTTGATTGGGCTCTACCACTTGAGCACAATAACCCGTAATCACTTTGTCGCTTTCCAGTTTCTTGATTCTGGCATTCACCGCCGAACGCGAGAGACTGACATCTCGGGCGATATCGCTCACTGAGCATCGTGCATTGGTTTTGAGAATATCCAAAATTTGGCGATCAAATTTATCCATGCTTCTGATTCTTTCCATTTATTGTTCTATTTATAACGCCTAATTTGACACAACTTTCCTACTTATAACAGCCATTATGACAGCCGACACTTTCACGCTTAATCAAGTTAAAACCGTTAAATTGACGGTGTCTTAAGACGTTTCGCTAGCTGTATTATTGATGTCGACAATGTATGCTCTCATTCATAGCATCACCCAAACATCAGAAAGCAGGCACAAGAAGGCCGATATGATAAGCCAATAGCTAGGAGAGCGAATGACACAACTCAAACAAGAAATCACGCTTATTTCAGGAATCGGACAACTCTCGACTACCTTGCTAGGCACTGGCTTATTTATGATCCCTGCGATCGCAGCAGGCATTGCAGGACAGTTGTCACTGCTCGCATGGTTAATCCTGTTTATCGCTATTTGCCCGATTGCACTAACCTTTGCCGCACTAGGAAAACGCTACCCCAATGCAGGTGGCACGGCCTATTTTGTGCGTCAAGCATTCAGTGAGCGATTAGAAACCAGCGTGGCTTGGTTATTTGTGAGTGTAATTCCTGTCGGTATTCCGGCTGCGATTGCATTGGCTGGAGGTTTTGCACAACAACTATTGCCAGCACCACTCGACACACCACTTGGCGCTCAATCCTTTACTGTAGCCCTGCTAATTGCCGTCAATTTGATGGGCAGTAAGTCTTCTGGCCGCTTACAAACGGTGATTGCCTTGTCGATTTTTGCCTTGGTTAGCGCCTTTGTTTGGAAAGCCGACATCACAGCAGCTGACATCGCAGTTCCGACCATGACGTCCGATTCGATGTGGTCGATTGGCGCAGCCTTAGCGGTGATGTTTTGGTGCTTTGTCGGGATAGAAGCCTTTGCTCACATGGGAGAAGAATTTAAAAATCCACAGCGTGACTTTCCCATCGCTATCATTGCAGGGTGTTTCGTTGCGGGCATAGTGTACTGGGCTTGCTCGGTGGTTATTATCAAGCTAGGCGCTTATGGCTCACCTGAATTTGATGCTGCATCCATCCCGTGGGTAACAGAACAACTGTTTGGTAATGGCTTCAAAACCGTCATCAGTGTGCTTGGTTTCTTTGCTTGTTTTGCTAGCCTAAACCTTTACACACAAAGCTTGTCTCGCATGATATGGGCTCAGGCTCGCCAACACACTCCTGAAAGTAGAATGGCTCAACTCAATAGCCGTGGTGTACCACTTTACCCAACCTTAGCAATTGGCTTTGTCGCGCTTATCTCTTGTGTGATTGGTGAGTTGTCTAATCTCGATCTCGAATTCTTTCTTAAACTCGCCAACGGTATTTTCGTACTGGTTTATCTGCTTGCGATGTTAGCGGCTTGCCGATTATTGACTGACGCATCTAGATACATTGCCATGCTCTCACTGGTGATCTGTACCTTGGTGTTTATCTGCCTAAGTTGGTCGATGCTCTATGCAGTGACTGTTTTTGTGACATTGTCACTTCCTTGGCGTAAGTGGCTAGGTAAAGGTAAAGCCGTTTCTGTCGACAAGCTATAACTCGATTAATGATGAATCGACAAACTGTAAGCAAGCCCTACCAATATTACTGATAAAAAAGCCGAGCGATCTGTGTGATCTTCGGCTTTATCTCAGCCAAACGAATATTTCCAAACCCCAACACCGCCCCATTCCAATCACGAGCATCACTTGATCCATATTCATAAAAGTCAAAAGGACGAATGATGATATTTTCAAGCTCTGCTCTACGGCTCCACTCTTGTTCAGATATGCTTTGATACCACTTTACGGTCACGTGTAGCCCTGCCGCTTGGCTAATCACTTCAAGATCGCCATGGAACTCACTTTTAATCGCTTCTATCATCGCTTCATACTTGAGTTTGTATGAACGACGCATCTTTCTAATATGACGCAATAAATCGCCTTCGCGAACAAAATCCGCCAAAGCTTCTTGTGTATGAGACGCCGTGTCTCCCGTGAGCGCGTCTTTAATCTCAAGACACTTCGCCACCAGACTTTCTGGCACGACTAAATAACCTAATCGCAGGCCATTGAACATCACCTTACTCAGAGAGCCGACATAGATGATGCGATCATCGAACCCTAACTTACCCGCCAAACCTTGCATGCTGGTATAAGGGCGATGAGCAAACTGGAACTCACTGTCGTAGTCATCTTCAATGATCCATGACTGATGCTTGTTAGCCCAATCGATCAACTTGAGGCGTTGCTCAGTGTTGAGGGTCGTGCCCATTGGGTATTGATTACTCGGCGTGACATAGAGAGCTTTAGCATTACTGGACAACACTTTTTCAATATCTAACCCAACCTTTTCACGCACACTCACACCGTCTAGCTCTAGCCTCAATAGATCGATAATTTTATGCACTTGTCGATAGCCCGGCTCTTCCACAAGGATTTTGTCGCCCATCGCTAACGTCGCCATCAAACCAATTGATATGGCTTGCTGCGCACCAGCGGTGATGATAATTCTATCGGCACTGCAGTGAACCGAGCGACTACTTGCAAGATATCCGCTCAATGCTTCCCTCAAGGCCAAGCTTCCCTGAACCTCTTGATTACCCGCAATGTTCTGACGTGTAGAGTGACGTTGCAGCAGCCTCTGCCATTTCGCAAAAGGGAATGCATCTAAGTCAGGAACTCCGGGGGCAAAGCTGCGGTTAATATCGTTAGGGGTCGCTATGTTTGTAGTCGGTTTACTGACTGTTTGTTTAACCTTCGCATCCTGAACACACTTCGGCTGAGACAAACTTAGGAAATGCTCGGGTTGTTCAACTGAGACATAAAACCCTGAGCCTTGCTTACTCTCGATATAGCCTTCAGTAACCAGTTGTTCGTACGCATAAATCACCGTATTTCGACTCACCGATAACTCAACGGCCAACTTGCGTGTTGAAGGTAACTTACTGCCCTTACTCCATAAATCGTGAACGATCTTCTCTCTGATCGCGTGAAACAAAGCGGTTTGGCGCGTGTCGTGTTGTTCGTCTAACTGTAGATCACCGACATCAATAGGCTGCATAACTGGATCCAAATAGTGTTTAAAAGTGGCTCTATTTAATAGACCAGTTAATCACTACATTAATCAAAAGGCAATGATTAAGGAGCGATTATGTTATCTAACACGAAAAGAACCACGATTAAAAAAGGGGCTCATAAAGCCGTATTTGAACAAGAGAAACTTCATCAAATCATAGATGAGAGCTTAATCGCACACATTGCATTGCAAGGCGAACAAGGGCCAATGGTTATCCCGATGCTCGCGTGGCGAGTCGATGACATGGTTTACATTCATGGGGCCAAAAACAGTCGCTTATTGAGAGATCTAAAAAAGGGAGATCCAACCTGCTTAACGTTCACTTTGTTCGATGGTTGGGTGTTGGCTCGTTCGGCATTTCATCACAGCGCGCATTATCGTTCTGCTGTGATATTGGGGTCATTTTCAGTCATCGATGACAATCAAGAAAAGGATCGCTTGTTGAATATCTTTATTGAGCAAATCGCGCCGGGCAGAACCGATGAAGTGAGGCTCAGTAATGAGAAAGAGCTCACCGCAACCGAGCTATTGGCGATACCTTTAACGGAAGCCTCCGTGAAGATTGGTAAACATGGCGTGAATGATGATAAGACTGATATGGATATCCCAGTATGGGCTGGCGTATTACCTTATCGAACGGTCGTAGGGCCTTTAGAAACGGTTCCAGAGCAAGAAGGCATCATTGAAACACCAGATTACCAACAAGCCTATGGTGAGCGCTGGTATCAGAATTGATACACAAAGATGGTCAACTTAATAAAATTGTATACAATCTGAATTACAAAAATTTAACATGACAAAATAATGTAATCAGACGATGAGAACGAATAAGGATATTCAACCATTTCAAGGCTTGCTCAATGGCATTGGGCAAGTCTATTTCACACCGTCTGTTATGACGTCGCTCCTGCTATTACTTGCCATTTCTATTGAGTCACTTGCACTGGCTTTTCTTACTTTGCTTGGCGCCAGTTGCAGCTATGCATTAGCCTTCTGTTGCTATATCTACACCAACACCAACACCAACACCAACACCAACACCAACAAGGCAGCTTACGATATTGATAGTGGTATGTATGCGTTAAATGGGGCTTTAATTGGTTTATTTATCGGTAACTTTTTTGGTGTCACACCATTATTGGTTCTAGTGACTGTGTTAGGCGCAGTACTCACAGTCCCGATTGCCAACATTGTATTCAGATTTAAAAAATATCGCGGTTACACTAGCGCCTTTATCCTCACTTCTTGGCTGATTTATGCTATCCAATCAACCTTGGATCTATCGGCATTTTCTCCATCCAACTCCGCATTGATACCAATAATCAGTTTTGAGGCAAACTCGTGGTTCAACCTGCCGCCAGTAGTGATCCCATGGTTAAAAGGGATAAGCCAAGTCAGCTTCATCGAAAATGCGTTGTCGGGGCTAGTTATCTTGGTTGCCATCGCACTCAACAATATCAAGCATGCCATTTGGATTATGCTCGCAGTAATAATTAGCACCGTATTTAGCGGTTTGATTGGCGCTTCTAGCGAACTGGTAGCGCAAGGTCTTTACGGGTACAACGCCATTCTTGCCACTTTAGCACTTGTGCTCTATCCGCGAATCCCTTGGCCGTTAACCCTATTAGGCATGCTATTAAGCTGTGTAATCACACTTGGTTTTCATGAACTGTCACTACTACCACTCACCGCCCCTTTCATTTTGAGCACTTGGGTCGTGGTTTACTTATCTGGCCTAACGCAAGAACCGAAGGCCAGTTAGGCAACATAGTCACAGTCCGGTTTTTAAGCGCTCCACATATTGCTTGGGCGTCAAGCCTCGATGTTTCTTAAACATCCGATTAAAGCTCGCGACGTTGGTATAACCTAACCTCGTCGCCACTTCTTCCACTGGCACTGAATACAACAATAGCTCCACCGCCACGTTACTTAACGCGTATCCCATGATGGTAGAAAAGTTAACACCCAATTTGTGTAATCGTCGTTGGAACTGCTGTTCTGATAAACCGAGTAGACTGGAAACTTTATGTAGCGTTGGCAGGCCGAAATGGCGACTATAATTGATCATCTCATAAGTCACTTTATGCTCATCCTCGGCGTCGGGCATGTTGAGGTAATTGTCTAAGTCATGGAAGTTCATCGCCAAACTCATCTTGCCGACAGACGGTGATTGGTTGATCGACAACCTCAAGTGGCTCGGTATCCAAATCTCAGTCCGTGGTTGGCCCCACTGAATATTGCACCCAAAGTACTCCTGATAAAGTTGAGTATTTTCGCGATAACCAGCGATAGATACGGCTGCGGGGGTAAAATCGTCTCCCAAGTATCGTCTCAATATCTTCATCATAAAGATGGCGACTCGAATCGAGTCATGAACTTTACCAGTCTCAGAATACGCAGGGTTGTCGTAACACCACTTGATGAGTTTACCGACTTGAGCGCCATAGAGAAAAGCACCAGACTGCAAACAGTGCAGGCCAATGTTAACTCGACGAATAGAAGAAGCCAGATCGTGTCCAGAGAAAAACCAGTTCGAGAGAGGACCTAGCCTTTCAATATCCACCCTATCAGCAAGCTTCAAGATAATATCAGAATCGCCTGTTTGCTGTTCAAGCAAGCCATACCATTTGTCCACTTCGCCAACGGGAATAAGGCTCATCGGGTTGTTAAATACCGACTTGGGGATACCTAATTGCTCTACATTCACGAACTTATTGGTCGTTGCGTGTTGGTAAAGACCTAGAATTCCCAATGCTCTTAAGAAGTTACAATTGTTCATTAGCTACCATACTTAGAAGTCACTATTACTGATCAAATCATATTGGCATCATTATTAAAGTAATTGGTAAATTTTCAACTTATAAATCTGATATCAATCACACTCTGTGCTCAATTTAACCTAGGGTTTATCAATGAGTTTAGTGAGTGTCCCATTTGTCGGCACCGGCGCCGATACCGCTCTACACGTTGTAGCAGGCGTTGTATTGATCGCAACTATCGCTGCTGCATGTTACGGGTTCTGGCGTGTGCATGAATTACCAATCAATAAAGCTCACAGCAAAGAGCACCAACAACTCGGTTTGATCACCGCATTAACTTGGATTGGTTTTATCTGGCACTGGGTATGGGTACTCGCCGTCATCTTGGCCTTTGTTGATATGGAAAAAGCCATCATCAATCTGAGAGACACCTGGAAAGCGCCGCCAAAATCTGATGTACCGCCGGAACAAAATGATAAAAATGAGGAGAACCCAGTATGTTAGAAGGTTTAGCTATTTGGGCACTGTTCATTTATTTACTGAGACTGGTCGGTATGCCTTGGAATAAAGGCACCAAAGCGTTTGCTTACTTAGGTGGTACATCTTGGTTGATGTTCGTATGGGTTGGGTTAATCAACTTTACTCCGATGGACCTATCTGGAGGGTCGGTTGTTCAGTCTCCACATATTCAATTACGTCCGGACTCAACAGCGGTCACAGGAAAAACCACAAAGGTTCACATCAGCCCAAACCAAGATGTGGTTGAAGGGCAACTTCTTTACGAAATTGATGACACTAAGTATGTGATTGCGAGAGACAAAGCAGGCGTTCAACTTGAGTCAACAAAAGTCGCTTTAGATACCGCTCGCCAAGAAGTCAGCATTGCTAAAATTAGCTATCAGTCGGCGCTAGAAGACATCAAAACATCTATTGCACAGATAGAGTCAGCAAAGACCGATCTAGTGTTGCAATCTAAGACCCTTGACCGTTACCAGAAACAAAACAGTGTCGTAGAACATACGATTACAGAAACTGACATCGACCAACAAACAGCAAAGGTAGACTTAGCGACGTATAACGTTACCACATTGGAATCTCAGCTTAGCAAGAAAGAAGTCGATGCCGAGAATGCGAAATTAAACATCCACAAAGCTGAAACCAATGTAAGCAAGAAGCAGACTGAGGTCGATTCAGCAAAAGCAACATTGGCACAAGCACAATGGGACTTGAACAGTACCAAAGTCACGGCACCGACTGACGGCTTTGTAACGAACTTTATCCTTCGTGAGGGTCAACGCGTTTCAATGATGCCTCGTATCCAGATGTATACCGAAGAGAAGTACGTATTGATGCGAGTCAATCACCAAGCGATTCGCAATGTTAAGGTGGGTCAGCCAGCAGAATTTTCGACCGCGGTATACCCGGGGAAAATATTCTCTGCAACCGTAGAAGGCATTGTTGAAGCGACGGGTGAGGCACAAGCTAGCTTATTAGGTATTGATGAACAGGTTCGCGTTACCACAGGCAGAAACCTCCAAAACAAACACCACTTTGTCCGCTTAAAAATTGACGAAGCAGAAGGTTACGATATTCCTGTCGGCTCCGTTGGGTTAGCTTGGGTAAGCGGTGAGAAACCAATTGGCTTTATGGGCTTCCTAGACGTAATACGCGGGATTATCATTCGAATGAAATCTCAGTTGTACTTCTTTTACTCAATCTAACTTAAGTACCAAGTCAATCAATACAAAGCCAGTATGCCCTTAAAGCATGCTGGCTTTTTTGGGGAAGAACAAAGACGAGTTAGTACTAGCTGTCGGCATAAAATACAAAATAGTTCTTATTACATAGCTTAGACAATCCATCCATATTCGCAAAATGCATTTTCGTTTTGCGAAATTGCAATTTTAAAACGCGAAAAATCAGCTTAAATACGCACCAAATTGCTATAAAACACCCATTTTACGTCGTTTTAAAAGTTGGCACACTAACTGCAATGTATACATTGACCCTTCTTAAGCCGAGGGTCACCTAGCCAACTGACGTTGTTAGTGAACCTTTGTTGTTCACGATATATATAGGCCAATTGCGAATATTGCGATTGGCCATTTTTTTGCCTGTCATTTAAGAAACATCGTCCGCCCAATATACAGATACCCATTCATAAACATAATAATCAATATTCATAGCCAACTATGATCAACAGATACCTGATGCGTTATAGAAAACGTTTTCTATTTATTTTAATTAAAAAAGCACAAAACATAACCTTATGTTTTATATTGTTTTTAGTTCAATAACTGATTCCATACCGCTTTTATTGACAAAATTAGCATTGACTACGTGATTTATATCACCATAATGCGCACGTTTGCCTGCAATACGGCGACCGTTAAATTTAATTTTGATCATTTGCGGAGGTAAAAAATGGCTGCTGATAATAACTACAGTCTTGGGCCGGTTCCTACATCGGCTAGGAAAGGAGTCGCTTCACTCACCATGGTAATGCTTGGACTCACTTTCTTCTCTGCAAGTATGTGGACAGGTGGTTCACTCGGGACAGGTCTTTCATTCAACGATTTCTTCCTCGCCGTTCTCATCGGTAACCTAATCCTCGGTATTTACACTTCTTTTCTTGGCTACATCGGCTCATCTACTGGCCTCTCTACTCACCTCCTTGCTCGTTTCTCTTTCGGTACTAAAGGCTCATGGCTTCCTTCTGCTCTACTTGGCGGTACACAAGTCGGTTGGTTTGGTGTGGGCGTTGCCATGTTTGCGATTCCGGTACAAAAAGCCACGGGCATTGATACCAACACCTTGATTGTTGTATCAGGCTTGTTGATGACGGGTACGGTGTACTTCGGTATTAAAGCACTCATGGTGCTTTCAGCGATTGCGGTTCCTGCGATTGCGATTCTAGGTGGTTACTCAGTATTGACCGCGGTAGACAGTGTTGGTGGCATAGAGCAACTGCAACTGATTAAGCCTGAGACACCAATGGACTTCTCAATGGCGTTAGCAATGGTTGTCGGTTCATTCGTGAGTGCAGGTACGTTAACTGCCGATTTCGTTCGCTTTGGTAAAAAGCCAGCAAGCGCAGTGTTAATTACCATGGTCGCATTCTTCATCGGTAACTCACTGATGTTTATCTTTGGCGCGGCAGGTGCAGCAGCGACGGGTCTCTCTGACATTTCAGATGTGATGATTGCGCAAGGACTACTTCTTCCAGCCATCATCGTTCTAGGCTTGAACATCTGGACAACCAATGAAAACGCACTTTATGCGTCAGGTCTTGGTTTATCTAACATCACAGGTCGCTCAAGTACTACAATGTCTATCATTAACGGTATCGTAGGTACGATTTTCGCGCTTTGGTTGTACAACAACTTCGTCGGCTGGTTAACCTTCCTTTCGCTGGCAATTCCACCCATTGGTGGCGTAATCATCGCCGACTTCTTTGCGAACCGTAAACGTTACAAAGATTTTGCAAAAGCAGAGTTCCAAACCGTTAACTGGGCTGGCATTATCGCGGTAGCAACAGGCGTAGCCGCCGGCCACTTCCTTCCTGGCATCGTTCCTTTGAATGCCGTGTTTGGTGGTGCAATCAGTTACCTCGTGCTTAACCCTCTATTGAATAAAAACGCTCTGAAATCTCAGGCCGCTTAAGGACACACTATGACAACCTTATTAATCAAGAACGCGAAGCTTCAAGACCAAGACGGCTTGAAACAAATCCTGATTGAAAATGGTCAATTTTCTCGCATTCTCGATAATGACGCACCAGTCAATCATCAAGGTGACATCCTTGATGCTGAAGGTGGCATTGCAGTTTCTCCTTTCTGTGAACCGCATATCCACCTAGATACTACGCAAACGGCTGGCGAACCTAACTGGAACATCTCTGGTACTTTGTTTGAAGGTATTGAGCGTTGGGCTGAGCGTAAAGAATTGTTATCAATCGAAGACGTAAAGTCTCGTGCGAAACAAACACTGAAATGGCAGATTGCTAACGGTGTTCAACACGTGCGTACTCACGTTGATGTATCGGATCCGACGTTAGTTGCGTTACGAGCAATGGTTGAAGTTCGTGAAGAGATGAAAGAGTGGGTCGACATCCAGATCGTTGCATTCCCTCAGGAAGGCATTCTTTCATACCCTAACGGCAAAGAATTGCTTGAAGAAGCTGTGAAGATCGGCGCTGACGTTATTGGTGCTATCCCTCACTTCGAATTCACTCGTGAGTACGGTATTGAATCTCTGCACTATGCGTTCGAGCTTGCACGCAAGTACGACTGCTTGATCGACGTTCACTGTGATGAAATCGATGACGAGCAATCTCGCTTCGTTGAAACACTGGCAGCCCTTGCGCACAAATTCGACATGGGTGATAAGGTAACGGCAAGCCATACTACAGCAATGGGTTCTTACAATGGTGCTTACGCATCTCGCCTATTCCGTCTATTAAAGATGTCTGGCATTAACTTCGTGGCAAACCCGTTAGTGAACATCCACTTACAAGGCCGTTTCGACGACTACCCGAAACGTCGTGGTGTGACTCGTGTTAAAGAGATGCTAGCGGCTAATATCAATGTGTGTTTCGGCCATGATGATGTGTTTGACCCATGGTACCCGCTGGGTACAGCGAATATGCTTCAAGTTCTGCACATGGGACTGCACGTAACACAAGTTATGGGCTACGACCAAATCAACACCTCTCTTGATTTAATCAGCAAGAACTCAGCTCGTACATTGAACATCCAAGACAACTACGGTATTGAGGAAGGTAAGCCAGGAAGCCTGCTAATTCTTCCTGCTGACGATGGCTTTGATGCCGTGCGCCGCCAAGTACCAGTGCAGTACTCTATCCGCCACGGCAAGGTAATCGCAGAGACTCAACCAGCGAAAACAAAAATTAATTTAGATAAAACTGAAGATATCAACTTCAAACGATAATATCGTCTATACTAATGATGAAAAGGAGGCTTAGGCTTCCTTTTTACTTTGTCATGGCGTGTGATTTTATAAAACTATCAGCTATTTCAGGTGGTTTTGTTAACGAGCACAACATGACAAAAAAACTCGCTGATTTCTCAATCAATGAGTGTACAACCGGAAAGACTGTGTTAACATGCACTCGCTCTGTTAGCCGGAGTTATTTAAGTTAGATGAATAGTAAAAAATGACATGTAAAATCGTTACCCGTTTTTGTAAGTAGTTTTTCCTTATTTCTTAGCAACATTAAATAATTCAATTATCAGCGCATTGCAGTAATGCAATCAACAATTTAGAAAATTTATGAATAAGGGACAAATTATGTCTAACACAAATACTGGCACTGTAAAATGGTTTAACGAAGAGAAAGGTTTCGGTTTCATTTCTCAAGACAACGGCGGTGCTGACGTATTCGTACACTTCCGTGCAATCGCTTCAGAAGGTTTCAAAACTCTGAAAGAAGGCCAAAAGGTTTCTTTCGAAGTTGAAAACGGTCAAAAAGGCCTACAAGCAGCAAACGTTGTTGCTCAATAATTAGCTTTTAGCTAAAAAGAATTTTAAAGCGCTGATTTTTATCGGCGCTTTTTTGTATCTGCTCATAAATATTTTCATCATCCCCCTCTCTCGATTCAAATTTCTGGGTTGCTTCTCCAATCGATTCTGAGATCACAGTGCTCTCCCGAACTAAGGTTTTAATACAAAACTCAACTTATGTTCCATAGTGAATAACCAAAAATATGGTTAAAGAACAATCCATTAGACACCATTTATGAATACGCAATCGATATTCATAATAAAAATGAGTTATTTATCCAATCCTCATCTATTAATCATATAATTTTTAAAGCAAAGACCTCCGAAATCCGCTAACCTTGTCCACAAGTGGCTTGAGTTAGTTTGGTATCTGCAGTAAAAATAATGAAAAAAGACGAATTCCAGAAATCCACCGCTAATCTAAAAAAAGCGGTACCTCTTATGATGAAGAACAGAGTGTCTACCACACCTGCAAATTACGCACTTTGGTACACCTATGTCGATAATGCTATCCCACAGCTAACTAAAGACATGGATGGTGTTTTAGAACACTACGGTATTTGTCCTCCAGCCGTTGGTGAACAGCTTTACAACAATTACGTTGCGAGCAAATCTGAAACCAATATCAACGATCTTCGCGCTAACCTAGAACTGTTAGTTTCAGAAGTTTCGAATTCAATGAATGATACTCTCACCGATACCTCAGCTTTCTCCGACATGATCGATCAAAGCTTCGAGGATTTGGCTCGTGTTGATAATGAAAGTTTATCGATCGACGAAGTCATGTCGTTGGTTCGTCAGTTGGTTTCTGAGTCTCGTCATATTCGTCACTCTACTCAGTTTCTGAATTCTCAGCTGCACTCTGCTACATCAGAAATTTCCAAGCTTAAAACCCAATTGGTAGAAGTGCAGAAAGATGCGCTCTTTGACAGTACAACGACACTCTATAACCGTCGCTCTTTCGACCGTGATATAGAAACCTTGTGTGAAGCGAAAGAATCTTTGTGTTTGATTCTTCTCGACATCGATCATTTTAAAAATTTCAATGACACCTATGGCCACTTGTTTGGCGATATGGTTCTTAAAGGGATAGCTCGCAAGCTGAAGTTAAGTTGCCGTGAGGGTATTTCTGCGTATCGATTTGGTGGTGAAGAGTTCGCACTCATCGTGCCAAACAAGTCTTTGCGTATTGCTCGTCAGCTCGCTGATACTAATCGACGCTCTCTAGAAAAGCTGTCTATTAAAGATCGTCGCAGTGGTCAACAAGTCGGTAGTATCACCGCATCGTTTGGTGTCGCTGAACTTGAGCCCGGTGAGTCGGCGCAATCACTGATCGAACGAGCTGATAAGCTACTTTACGAAGCGAAATCACTTGGCCGCAACCGAGTCATGCCCCTTTAAGGTTTCACCGCTGGTTCTGCTCAATGAGAACCCGTGAACGCGAATTGATATACATTTAAAAAACAATAAAAAGCCCCAAAGACTAACTAGTACGTTAATCTTTGGGGCTTTTTCGTTGGCTATGTGTATCGGCTTAGTACTTACTGGGTTCAAACCCTTCAGCGTTCCAAACCTTATCTCATGCGACTAAAGTTGGTAGCAGTAATTCAGACAGTAATCTTCACCACTCTTCGCTCTGAACTCTTTATCTTCGCTGCATGCCTTTGGTTTGCCCTTTGCATCACCTTGAATCAAACTGATCCAGTGGCGCATTGCTGCAATGGTCTCTTCGCGCATTGTGGTCGTTGATTCCACTGACGATTGACCGAACGTAGTGCATGATTCTAACTGAATATCATCGATCTCTACCAATTCAATACACCCTGTCCCTTTATGACACCCAAACATCACTTCTAAGTGACTGCCACTGCCATCTCGGAACAAGATAGAGTCTGGGTCATTCTTCTCACCCATGTACGCTACAAACTGTTTAGGGTGCTTTAGGCCGCTGTGCTGACCATCTTTAAAGTAAGCCATGATATGGCGGTAATCAACTACGTAGCTGGTTACGTCTTGATGTGAACCATTCTCTAGTGGGAACAGTCGATCAAGCAGCTGTTTTGCTTTCACTTGCTTCTCTGTTTGCTGGTTGGCACTGATTGTCTCCACGGCAAAGACAGCTTCAGCGATAAATGGTTTTGATTGTTTTTGGATTTCTGTTTTATCGAATGTAAGCATATTCATAGTCTTTCCCTCTTGACTAGCCCGGTGATAACCACCGATTTCTACAGCAAAAATGTGTCCTAGAGCAATTATTCCAAACTAACGTTTAACTTATTTGTCATTTTGTGAATTGCTTAGTTTGTAGATTAGCGCTTTTTTACATACAATTTCACAACAAAAATTTTACAATGTGAATTTTACAAATATGGCCTTGTCAAAAAGTTTAGTTCGTCAGTCTCATTTCCTAGGTACGAAAATACGTAACCTAAGAAAACGTAACCATTTAACGATGGAAGATCTGTCTGCGCGTTGTATTCGAATCAACCCAGAATACGCACCTTCCGTTTCTTACCTTTCAATGATTGAACGTGGAAAGCGTGTGCCAAGCATCGACATGCTGGAAGTGATTGCGCAGGTTTTTCAGAAGACCCCAACGTGGTTCCTCGACGACGAATCAGAACAACAAGCCATTGCACCTGACAAAGGGAATCGTGGTGGGATAAGTGGCATGGCACTCGAGCCTAGCTTTCTTTTCTCCAACGACATCCTGCAGATTGCGATTCCTGAAATGCTGTCACAAACGGGGATCTCTGGCCGTCAGTTTGCTCACCTCTTGATTAGGGCACACCAAGAAAGCAACCAGAACCACTTTCCTGACCTTGAGCGCGCCGCAGAGGAGGTTGGCCTAAAACGTCTTAACCTGAGCGTAGAAGACCTGATAGACATCGCTAGAACCCTTGGTATTAACATCCGCTGGGTTACGCGCACGCCGCAGGACGTGGTTGATGAGCTAGGAATCAATGCCAAGCAACTGGTTACTTCATTCTTTGAGCCTCCCGGTACGATCTTTTTAAACGAAATTCTCAAAGAGTACCCCACTCGTCTGAAATATGATCTCTCGGTTTATATCGGTCATTGCATTCTGCATAGTAAAGAAGGCCTAAAGAGTGTGTTGTCGGTCGGTAACAACAACACATGGGATGACAACCAGATTTCAGGCTCTTCGCAGCTGAACTCTCAAGACATTCTGCAAGCGTGGCGAGACTTTGAATCCAGCTTCTTTGCAGGAGCACTTCTGTGCCCGAAAGTCCCGTTTAGACAGCTGCTTGACCGCACTGGTTACGAAATAGACGTTCATAAGAGAGCGGGGGTTTCCCCCTCTGTTGCGATGCGTAGAATGACGGTAGTATCGCCCTACCCTCACTGGCACTACTTTGATGCTTATGGGCCGGGGAAGCTCAAGGCAGTATACCGCGGGAACGGGATTCCACTGCCTTGGGGGAATATGAGAACGGTCGCCGACCCATGTCAACATTGGGCAGTGTTCCGTCGATTATCAGAACCTCGGGCGGGTAGCTCAGCTCAGATCTCCATTTTAAATGTAGGAGATGAGCCAAGAATCTATTGCTGTGAATCCATCAATATGACGGATCCTGCGGGTAACAATCGTGTGTTGTGTGCTGGTATAGACTTAAACCCAGCGATTGATGCTCAAGGCGGTAATTCAAGAGATATTGCAGAGCAGCTTAAGGCGTCATGCGTCAACAATGGTGGCTCTGTGGTAATCCCACGTAACATCAAGAAAGATCTCACGACAATAGCCAAGATTCTAAATATAAATTGGATTGAACGTGGGATTGAGACAGAGGCTAGGCTTATCTGCTCCAGAGGTGGAGAGTGCCCTCGCCAACCAAGCTGTTACTCGAAGTGTGGTGAGTAAAAAAGTAAAACCAACAAGTAGAACTCAAAATTCAGGCAAAAAAAAACCAACCACAATAAAGGTGATTGGTCATATATTTTGTGTGAACAATATGGGTTCACTAACAACGTCAGTTGGCTAGGTGACCCTCGGCTTAAGAAGGGTCACCATTACTAATGCAGCATACGTGCCAACTTTTAAAACACGTATTTACTAAGCATCTGAACACGTATTGGCCGTAAATCCCTGCTTGTTTTGCAAACTGGAATTGCAAATTGCAAAGATCCACAAAAACGCTAGTGATTATGTTGTTATTAATAAATCATTAACGAATCATTACCTTTCCTCTCAATAGCGTATTTCTTCTTGATTCAGTCGTTTTTACGACCAAGAAATCACTTCTAATTCCCCAAATAATACCCATAAAAAAACGCGAACATTGAAATTCAATATTCGCGCTTATTCGAGTTAAATTGCAGAAATTCGCTAATAAACGAGAATCTTCTTAAAAAGTAATTCTCGTTGCTGAACCGCTACAAAGCTACCTTCTCAACCTTTCGGTCTACCAAAGAGCTACTATTTCTGAGGTGCAGGCTTAGAACGGCTTCTAGATGGTGAAGGCTTATTACCTGCTGGTTTGCTCGAGCCATTACCGCCACCAAAACCAGACTTCTTAGGTTTACCTGCACCAGCTGGCTTACCAGAACTATTCGTAGAAGGCTTGTTTGCCGCATTACCACGCTTATAGTTACTGCCATTATTTCTTAAAGATTTATCATCACCCGCAACTGTTGAGTTGCTGTCAGAAGCTTTGTTGCCTGAGTTCGGCTTGTTCGCATTAGGCTTACGCTTAGGAGCAGAACCTGAACCAGAAACATGACGCTTGTTCTTACCTGCTGGTTTGTGCCCGCGAGCATTCTCACCAGAACGTTGACCATCAGAGTGTTCACGTGTCTTTTTCGGCTTCTTAGGCTTAATCGGACGCGAATCCAAACGAGATTCTGGCAACTTGTTTACAGGTGCAAAACCTTCAAGTTCACGGCGCTCAAGCACTTGCTGAATAAGGCGCTCGATACCAAACAGTTCACCCACTTCATCAGCACAAACCAATGAAATTGCCTTACCCACTTCACCAGCACGGCCAGTACGACCAATACGGTGAACGTAATCTTCTGATACGTTTGGAAGGTCGAAATTCACTACTTGAGGCAGTTGCGGAATATCGATACCACGCGCTGCGATATCAGTCGCCACCAATACTCGTACCTTACCCGTTTTGAAGTTCTCTAGGGCTTTAGTACGCGCGCCTTGGCTCTTGTTACCATGAATAGGCGCCGCTGAGATGCCTTGCTCGTCAAGGAAGTGTGAAAGCTTGTTTGCGCCATGTTTCGTTTTGCTAAACACAAGCACTTGTCGCCAATCATTATCTTTGATGAGCTTCGCTAGCATTGCGCTTTTTTTCTTTTTATCTACTGGGTAGATGCTTTGCTCAACAGTTGGTGCCGTTGAGTTTGCAGGGCTTACCGAGATTTCAACTGGGTTGTTGACTAAGCCTTTCGCCAAGCCACGAATATCATCAGAGAACGTCGCTGAGAACAGTAGGTTTTGGCGCTTCTTAGGTAGAAAAGCCAAGATCTTACGGATATCGCGAATGAAGCCCATGTCTAGCATGCGGTCAGCTTCATCTAGCACTAGAATTTCTAGTTGATCAAAACGCACAGCATTTTGGTTGTATAGGTCAAGTAGACGACCCGGTGTTGCTACCAGTACATCACTACCTTTACGCAGTTTTTGCATCTGAGGGTTAATTTTCACACCACCAAACACCACCGTAGAAGTAAGAGGTAAGTTAATACCGTACTTCACTACGCTGCCATTCACTTGCGCAGCAAGCTCACGGGTTGGTGTTAGCACTAGCGCACGTACTTGGTTCTGACGTACGCGAGGGCCTTTTGACAGCATTTCAAGAATAGGTAGCGTGAAGCCTGCAGTTTTACCTGTACCTGTTTGAGCAGCGGCCATAACATCTTTGCCCGTTAGGACAGCAGGTACGGCTTTCTCTTGTATTGGTGATGGCTTATCGTAACCTTGTGCTTCAATAGCTTTAAGGATCGGTTCAGAAAGGCCCAGGGAGGTAAAACTCATAGATTATTTTCTCAGTTGAATAACATTTAGTATGAGCAACGCGCAGAAAGAAGTCGTTGCTACAGCTTTCGCTCATCAATTGGATTGATAAGGAGCAAAGCGCGGTATTCTGAGGCTTTTCCCCACATTCAGCAACTAAATTCTAATCACAGCTCCAATTCAACCTACATAACTTGCCGCTTCTGTTCGTACATTTTTTCATCAGCCGCTTTCAAGAGTGCATCGACATCATCGTAGTTATTGTTATGAATAACCCAACCAACACTGATTCGAAGATAAATTGAGTGAGTCTCATAGACCACTGGTGTCGTACATATCACCTTACGAAGTTTAGCCACAATCGACGATACATGTTGATCATCGATGATGCGTGGCAATAAAACTAAGAACTCATCGCCTCCTATCCTTGCCACGATGTCTGAACCGCGCAACTCACTCTTTATACGCTTGGCACATTCAACTAACACCTGATCGCCAGCCGCATGACCAAACGTGTCGTTGATCGCTTTAAACCCATCCAGATCGATATTGACAACCGCAAAGGTTCTCGCTCTCTGCTTTTGAGTGGTTTTAAATGCCTGCTTGAGGCTGTACATGAAGTATCGACGATTCGGCAACATCGTGAGCTCATCATGCATAGAACGGCTATCAGCAATTAGATACAGGCGATAAATAGTCATAAAGGCAATCGCTAGCACTAACATTATGGAGTAACCCACCAGCCTTACCGCTTGAACTCGATACCAAGGCACGTCCATCAATACATGCTCACTACCGGAGAGAGCAAGGTACCAACCACCGTAAGGAAAGCTCACCTGCTCGGTGGCAAACGTATTATCGAACACATCCTGGGTGCCATAAAAAACAGGGCCATCTTTACCCGAACTGTTGGCACCGCGAATTGCGAGTTCGTACTTGTTCTCGATTTTCCCAATTCCGACATCTTCAAACAGCTCATCTAAGCCAATAACAGCACTGGATACCCCCCAATAGTTTTGATTAAAAGGTGGGTCTCGAAAGATCGGAGTTCGCGTAATGAGGGCTTGACCACCTTGAAACAATTCAAAAGGCCCAGCAATAAAAGTGTTACCGAGATTACGGGCTATCTCAACAGACTCCCATTGGTTGGGATAATCGCGATAATTAATACCAAGAATCTGCTCATTGCCTTCCATAGGGTAAACAAAGTTTAGAATGTCGTCTTTGGCGAGCCCAATAAGTCGAATATGGAAGCCATCTTGAATGATATTCTCAGCAATCTTGTCCCAATTCTTCACCTCGCCATCAGGGTTGATGGTCACTAAGGTCGAGAAATTGTTGAGGATATACATATCTGACACGATCGCGGCTTCGATCCGAGAACGAATAATGGATAATTGTTTTTTTCCCTCAGAATACGATTCATTTTTAAGAAAAGTTAATTGCTTGGCGTGAAAGAACTCAATCGCGCTCACTATCGCAAGGAAAAAAAGAAAAGATACAACCTTAGCAGACCACTGCTTGCTAGAACCACTTGGCATTTACGAACCTCTAACACTTTTGTTCTATATACTGCCTTATAACGGCTCATTTCTGGCTTATTGCTCCAGTATGCCGCTAAGTCACTAAAAATCTATACTAACGTCTACTATCTATCAAATATTGTGCCATTCATCACTTCAGGTCTGTTGGTTATACTAATTGATTAATCAAAAAGGGTTAGTGAACCTTATAAAGCTTACATTGTATTGACTCAAACCTTACATTAAAGGATTCATCGATGTTATTTTACATAGACTATTAATCAGCTTGGTACCTCACGACATGAAGCTAAAAACGATTACACTGTGCACATTACTATCAGCCTCAGTTACGGTCGCTGTTCACGCACAAGAGAACGCTCTGGCGACAAATGTACCGAGTATTCAAACCCAAGCAGATTCTCTCAACTCTCATGAACAATCTTTCAAACAATCTGCAGACCTCATTCGTACGACCTACGAAAGCCAGCTTTACACTCTGCCTGCATTCAAAGAAGGTCATTACGGGCTGCGCATGTATCGCCAAACATTAGACGATAAATATTCTGCTGCGGTATGGAGTGATATGGCACGAGTGGCAAGCAAGCTCAGCACCCTGTCGAATGACGTTCATACCATGGAACAAATCGTACTTTACTCAGAGAAGCGCGTTGCTTCTTATGTTGGCGATAACGATGAGCGCAGTGTTCGACGTTACAACATCACCAAGCACATGCCGGAATATCTCTACCTTGGTGTTGATCTTCTTGGCTCAATGGCTCGTGCTAATGAATACGGTTTAGAGCACAAGAACGATGCTAAGCTGCGCGAAATCATTCGTCGCTATGACTTCTCACGATACGTGACCAACGAAGACATGGTGAAAGCGTGGGCGGCTCAACTCGCCAATCAAGTCTACTGGCTGCGCCAATTAGGTGAACAAGATGTCGTTGATGAGTTCGTCGACACCTTCAAGAAAGCGTATCCAGACGATGAAGATAAGAAGCTTTCAAGTCAGCAATTTGGCAACAAACTCTATGGCATGACACACGTCATCTTTGGCGATTCCGAGTACTATCAGCATCAAGTGAGCGAGCAAGATCATCAATGGATCTACGATTACTTCAGAGAAAACATCGATACGATTCTGCTGCGTGCGAAAGAGGATGTGATTGCTGAGGTTGGATTGACCTTCTTACTGGCCGGTTTAGAAGATGACCCAGTTGTCGAGAAAACTCGGCTCGCGATTCAAGCTTCTATCGATGAGAAACAAGGCATGATCCCTTCTATCACTGGTGATTTTGATCTTGAGTATGGTGAACACCGCAACGTGCTAGCAATCATGCTACTCGATTGGCAGCAAGTGAATGAAGCGCCGACCTATGAAGGCAACCCTAAGGTGTTTAGTAACATCCCTTACGGACTCATTAAAAACCAACCACCGAAGAACTAGCAGCATACCTAGGCTGGTCTTAGATACTTAGGTTGGTCATAGAACCCAAAAAGCCGCATACTGAAGTGACCCCGTAAAGTTGGACATTTCTGTTAAGCGGCTTTCAAGGCCTGAGTTCGATATTCTATCGGAGTCAGG